>NZ_BDSM01000019.1:0-209113 GCF_003112475.1 Microcystis sp. 0824
ATTGAACAAGAAAAAGCTAGACTCATCTATTTACCTCCTTATTCTCCCGAATTCTCTCCTATTGAAAACTTTTGGTCAAAAGTCAAAGCGATATTAAGAAAACTGAAGGCGAGAACTTACAAAGACTTAATAGAAGGGATTGAATTAGCTATGTTAGAAGTTACTCAAAAAGATATTCGCAATTGGTTTACTCACTGTTGCTACTGTACCTCATGAGTCAGAGAATTGCTATATATTAATATTGATGTTAATCCTGCTGATTATCGTTTTGGTTTGTTGCAAGGACTTTTAGGTAATGGCGACGGTATTACTAGCAATGACTTTGCCTTGCGTGATGGTACTAACTTACAATTGAATCCTGGACAGTGGGAAAATAACCCTATCGTCCATACTACATTTGCTGATAGTTGGCGTGTTAGTCAAACAGAATCTCTCTTTCCTGCAACAACAAAACAAACTGCTGCTGCTTCTAGTTTTGCTTCAGACATTATTCCTCCCAACCCTATTTTTGATCCCGAAGCCTTAGCTGCTGCTTTTGATTTGGTTAATGATGCAGGAGTTGCGGCAGGACAATTTCAAGTTGGTGCAGTAATAGATTATCTTCGTACTGGAGATACAAGCTTTATCAAGTCGGCTAAACAGTTTGGTGACTTCGTACTTCAAGATGACAAGGGAGTAATCCAACTTGGAAGCATCCAAGGCAGTAAATGGAACGATGCTAATGCTAATGGTATCTGGGACGGAGGCGAACAAGCCCTAGCAGGTTGGACAATTTACATTGATAGCTTCACCAATGGACAATTAGATCCTTGGGAAATTTCCACAGTCACTAACGCTGATGGTAAATATACCTTCAGCAACTTAGGACCAGGAGAATATGCCATTCTGGAAGTGAATCAAACAGGCTGGATACAAACCTTCCCCACCACTCCCTATGCTCTAAACTTGAAAGTAGGGGAAAAATTGACTGATGTTAATTTTGGCAACTATCAATTACCCAAGATTAATCTTAGTCCCAGCAATCAGACTGTTGTTGAAGGTTTAACCACTCCTCAAAACGCCTCCTACACCGTCACTCTTTCCCAAGCAAGCAACCAAACCGTCAGCGTTAACTATGCTACTGCTAACGGTACAGCAACCGCGGGATCGGATTACACCGCCACCATTGGAACTCTAACCTTTGCCCCTGGTGTTACTACTCAAGTCCTCAACATTCCCATTCTCAATGATTCCCTTAATGAGGCGAATGAAATCTTTACTTTAGCTTTGTCTTCTCCTACTAATGCTGCTCTTGGTACGCAGACGGCAGCTACCACGACGATAACCGATACTCTCACGGCCGCTGTCACCACGACTTTAGCGGCAAATGTGGAAAACCTGACACTGACGGGAGCAGCCGCCATTAACGGTACTGGTAACGCAGGTAATAACGTGATCACGGGCAACACGGCCAATAACCTTCTCAACGGTTCTGGGGGCAATGATACCCTTAATGGTGGTGCTGGACTCGATACCTTGACGGGGGGAGCAGGAAACGATGTCTTCCTCTTCCAATTTTCCCAATCTACTGTCGCTAACCCTGACCGGATCACTGATTTTGCGATCAACTCCGACAAAATTGATTTGCTCAGTGCCGCAGGAGGTGTGCTGCCTGCCCCCGCTGCCTTTAGTCGTGCTGCCAATTCTGCGGCTACCACTTTAACCAATGTCGTGAATGCTGTTTTTACCGATGCCAATGGTGCCTTAGCTGGAAACCAAGCACTTGGTATTAATGGCGCAGCCCTGGTCCAAGTAACCACTGCTGGGATAGCCGGAAACTATATTATTGTCAATGATAATGTTGCTGGTTTCCAAAGTGCCAATGACTTACTGGTTAACGTTACAGGCATTACCGGCACATTACCCGCTCTCGGTAATATCCCTGTTTCCAACTTCTTTGTTTAGTGGATTCCTGATGGGGTGACAAGAATATTCTCAAGCCGGCGTGTTAGGGATCGGGAATGGAGTCGCCTCCATCCCCGACCCTTCAGAACCGTGCATGAGACTTTCACCTCACACGGCTCCTAGTTTGATTGTCCCATTCTTAGGGATACAACTTCTCTTAGGCGCTTGGGTAATGCCCGAAGCCTGCCCTCTGCCCCCTGCCTTCGTTAAAATTAACCAAAGTGAGGCATAAGAGTCAAAACTCCCAAGTCTAAATCTTTACTATCGATCGATTTTGCCTCATAGAGGGCTAACATATCGTTTAATTGGGGATTACCGCAGGAGGAACCAGTTACCCCCATGGCAACAATCAAACCACAATAACCCTCGGTATTTTTGATGCGTTTTTGCCAATTGCGGCGAGCATTACGGTGGTCGGGATCATCTTGCTCGAATTCCCCAAACAGATAGAGATCACCATTAGCCATTTTCAGAATCCCCAGATCATAACGGGTATCTTCGAGGGGATCTTCGCCGGGGTTAAAACCAATAGCCTCCAAACCGCCAGCCTGTTCGATTTTTTCGATAAGTTCCTTGGCTTTCGGTCGGGAGGTCTGGATCATGACCACGGGGAAACCCTCTCCTTTTGTCGGTACGGATTGGGGTTGATAATGGATTTTCGGACGACTGCGAATTTTATCTAATAATTGCCAGGGAACCATTCCCAGACTGAGGTGAGCATTATCAGGGACGAGATTCTCCTTGAGTACGGATTCTTCCTCATCATCATCCTCATCATCCTCATCATCCTCATCATCCTCTAAGAGTTGCATAAATTCCGCACATAGGTCGGGCATCGTGGCTACCGTCACCGCCACGGTTTCCCCTTTTGCTTGTTCGGGATCGAGGGGAATGCGAAAACGACGCTGTAATTCTCCGATTGGTTCTTCGGATAAAGCGGATTGATTGCCTTTCAAAAAGCGCAACAGAGCCATTAAAGCTAAATATACCGTGATTGCTTCTTCTTCATCTAAATAGGGGCGAATACCTTCGTAGGGATGCACGCTGCCAAAAACCGGATGAATCTGGGAGGGGGCAGCCGAGGCCAGATCGTAGTCATCCTCATCATCTTCCTCGTCATCATCGGCCAATTCGTAGCTTAAAAACCAGCAATCTTGGGAAAGAAAGGCTTTTTCTAATCTTTCCATCGATTTTTCTTCTAAAGCGGCCTGCCGGAATTGTTTGAGGGATGCTAGGGAACGATAGAGAATGACTCCGTATTCCCGACCGAGCATTCCCATGACACAGGCGTAAAGATGCGGGAAATCGGGGCGATCAATCTTAATTTCCAAAATATCGTAGTCAGCTAAACAGGACCAGGGTTCAGCTTTCCAAATTTCGTGAGCGGTTTTCACTAAAGCGGACTGCCAAGCGGGGGGAATTGCCGGGGGACGATTATTTTGGAATTCGTCGAACCCGCGAAAGAGATCATCGATCAGGGGCAAATTGGGGGCATAATCGATGGTGATCTCGAGATCTTGCAGTACCCCGCGCAGAAAAAACTGTGTTTCTCGATCGCGGACGATAATTTTTTTCGGTCTGGCTGGCCGGGCGGGATTTTGGGGTGTTTCGATGGCGCGGATTAAGGTTCTCACCATGGCCTCGGGCCCGGTTTCGGGGGAAACTACTTCCATAGCGCGTACACAGCCCTCGCTGCCATCCACCCAGATCACGCACTCGCCGCCGCTTTCTTGATTTGGTTCTAGGGTGGCCCGGGGCATTCTCTCGGATAAGGATAAAGCACGACGATCTCCTTCCCAAACGCTGGGAATTTGTGGGATTTTTTTGAGGCGGCTTTGGGTCGTCCGGGGCAGAAGATTCATCGGGAAATTTAGGGGTAGCTGTGTTAGGATTTTAACCTTTTCTTTTTAAGGATTCCATAGAATTATTCTATCGATTTAGTTCATAACTTGATAAATAAACCGGAAACCTGACCAAGTTCCCAGATCAAAGGCGTATTCATCAATTACACTGCCAGAACTATCCATTTTTAAGCCTAAATCTAATTTTAGATCGCTCCAGAAAGCTCTGGCTATTTCTAGGGGGTTAGTCAGGGTGAGCAGTGGGGTGGCTTCTCCCTTGAGGCTTTGAGTGGCATTGAGAAGGGTTAAGGTGTTGGGGAAAGGATGGCGACTGAGGATCAGGAGATGTTCTCTGATGCCCTTGGCTTGACTAATTTTCCAATGCCCTTGGCGGTCATTGGGGATGGTGGCCTTGGTTTTGGCCGCCACGACAAAAGGGGCTAATGGGCTGGAATTGCTGAAATTATCGGGGTTTTCTGAACGGGAACAGTATAAAAGCGGTTGGCGATCGCTGTCGAGGACAAGGATCAGTGCGTAGAGGGGTTGTTCTTCTTGATTCTCGATTTGATAGCGAATTTCCGTACCGACGGGCAGAATTAAGTCATTTTTAGCGGTATTAGTCCCCCTGCTACCCGCAATTTTTTGGGTTGGCACTGTGGAGATATAGGTTTGATCGAGGCTTTCCAGGGTGACAATAACGGCTAAACCGGAGGATTCTTGATTGATCAACAAGTGCCACAATTTGCAGGCCAGCAGGGTTTCTAGTTGGGATTGCAGTCGTTTGATTCCCGATTTAATTGCTTCGTTGGCCGCCCCTAAACTACCGATAATTAGGGAGCCATTGGGAGATAATAACTGATAATTGCCAGTTTCTTCGCCACCAACTCGACTTAAGAGACAATCTACCGTTTGTTCGCCAATGTTAACCACGGCGGCCACATCGGGCAAACTGGCAAAGGTACTGGTGGCATCTACCCGTTCAATCCGGGTTAAGTTACTATCCAAACCGACGATTAAGCCGATTTGACTGGGAAAAACCCGCAATTTTTCCTCTAGAATCTGTCCTATTTCTAGGGAGGCGGTTGCTGATAATAACTGGGCTTTGGCTTTTAAACCCTGACGGGAGAGAATTTTTAGGCTGATTTCCTGCCCAGTCGCCTCAATAAAGCTCAAACAGGAGTTAATCCCGTAATTTTCTAGGATTTCTAAGGGCAGGCCGACCAGATTGACTTCTAGGGTGCGTTCATCAATAAGATTTGTAACAATTGCCGCTCCACCCCTTGACTTTTCTGGCTGTATATGATATGGCGGCGCAGAATTATTTTGATTACCGGTCAGGATTGCCGGTTGCTGTTGTTGACTGCTGTGACTAGCGACGAGATGACGGAGGCGGGGAAAAGCGATCGCAATTGTCGGACTGGGGCAAGCTTGCCAGAGATACTGGGTGAGATCATAGGTGAATAAGCCAGCATTAGGGCTATTACCGCTCAATTCCAGGGCGATTTGCTCTGGTTTAGCGGCAGCGAGCATAACGCCGTTACTAGGCTTATTTTTGAGGTTAAAACGGGTTTTAATATCGGTAGCGAAAGTTAATTCGGCGGGGTTAAGATCAGTAAGGGTTTCGGGATAGGAACGAACGCGGAGATTACCGAGATAGGGCTGAGGTTGGGGGAGATGACTACTATCAAAAACCAAGCTAAACTTATCCGTAGCTAGACAGCGAGCCATCAGCAGGATATTTTCCTTGATTAAAGCATTTTCTGCCCCATCAGCAGCAATAAAAACCTCTTTTCCGGCCCCAAGACTGCCATAACCGCTAAAGTGAAAAATGACCACATCCCCCGCCCTGGCTTGGGCGATCAGGTGTTCTAAAAAAGCCGCTTTGATCGCTTCTCCACTGGCTTTTTGTCCCGTTAAAGTTACTATATCAGCATCCTGAAAGCCAAAACGATAACGGAGAAGGTCTTTTTGTAACTCCACATCGGTAAGACAGCCGGGCAGCGGCGGAATATTCGCCCCATACTGGTCAATACCGACTAAAAGAGCCAATTTTCGGGGATTAGGGGCGGCGAGAGCGGCCAAATGACGGTTAAGGGTCCCTTGACTAATCGCCAAAGTCAGCAGCCCCCAACCTGTCTGCTGGATCAATTCTCGCCTAGTTATGTTCATCGAAAATTTTGGGTGGGAAACCCCGCCGTAGAACGGCGGCTTTACGTTAGAATTAAAAAGACCGTCTCGAAAACCAAGTGGGCGGACAGCACCGTTCGGCTGAGCTCACGGCCGAAGCCTTGAAAACTCGGCTTAGGGAGTTCCGTTCAGAAAAGCTTGTCCGGGTAAAAAGTCGCGCGCAACAAGTACAAGAAGCGTTTAGTCAGAACCGTACCGTGGGACACACGGAATCGGGCTTCTGAAATGGAGCGAAAGTCTGTGGACTCTGTGTAAGACAGTACATGGTTTTTTAACTGTGGTATGCGACGGTGGTGGAAGCAGAAACTTAAATCGTGAGGTTTAGGAATCGCCGCACTTTTAGGGCGGCGAGGATGTCAAGATCCTTGCATGGCGCGGATTAATTCGGCAGCCACTTCTGGACGGGAAAATTCTGGAGGTGGTAATTCTCCTTTACGCAGCAGTTCCCGGACTTTCGTTCCCGAAAGGTGGATTCTTTCTTCCGGTAAACTGGGGCTAGTTTTGGTGGTTGCCATTCCCGAAGTGCGGGTACAGTAGAAAGCGTGTTCAAACTTCATTGGCACGATTCCCAATTCCCCCGGCTCGAACTCATCAAAGATATACTGAGCATCGTAGGTTCCGTAGTAGTCGCCGACTCCGGCATGGTCACGACCGACGATAAAATGGGTACAACCGTAGTTTTTACGGATAATAGCGTGAAAAATTGCTTCCCGGGGGCCAGCATAACGCATAGCTGAGGGGTTGATAGCTAGAATAACGCGATCTTGGGGAAAGTATTTATCCATCATGATCTCATAGCAACGCATCCGCACATCGGCCGGCACATCATCGCTTTTGGTAGCGCCGACAAGGGGATGCAAGAATAAACCATCTACCACTTCTAGGGCGCATTTTTGAATGTATTCGTGGGCCCGGTGGATGGGATTACGGGTTTGGAAACCGACAATCGTTTTCCAAGCTTTTTCGTGGAACATTTGGCGCGATTGTAGAGGATCGATCTGATATTTGGGAAACTGAGGATGAGGATCGCGCTGAAGTAACCAAATTGGACCTGCGAGGTTAATTTCTCCCTGTTCGTAGAGGACTTTTACCCCGGGGTGTTTATGATCGTCGGTACGATAGACGTTAACTGCTTCGTGGGCTTTATTATAACGGTATTTTTGGGTTAGTTCTAGGACTCCGACAAAGTTGCCTTCGCTGTCATCTAAACGAATCCAGTTGCCTTCTTTGAGGGGATCCGCCACTTCTTCCCTAACGGAAAGAGTCACGGGAATTGCCCAGGGTAAACCATTGATTAAACGCATATCATCGACGACTTTTTCGTAGTCGTCCTGTTCCATAAAGCCTTTCAGGGGACTGAAACCACCAATAGCAATCATAACTAAATCCGAGAGCGCCCGTTCATCTAAGGAAACTCGCGGTAGTTTTTCAGCTAGGGCCAGAAATTCTGCTTTTTCGGCAGCGGTAGCAATACGATTAATTAATTGCCCACCGTGGGGCGCGATTCCTTCGGTCAGTACAGTCATAAAAATTTCTTTACATTGTCACGGTTTATCCTATCAGAAGTTGGTTAACCCTTAATCAAGGGGTTGGGACTAGCGATGATTTTCCAGTCGGAACAGTTTACAATAAGATTTGTAAAGAATTATCAATAATTATGAGCGAAAAAGTTGTCCTGATTGTCGGTGCTACGGGGGGTATCGGTGCCACTTTAGCCCGTAAACTAGCTGTTAATGGTCATAAACTCGTATTAGTGGCCAGAAATGCCGATAATTTATCTAATTTAGCTGGTGAGTTGTCTTGTCCCTCGTTAATTGTGCCGACGGATATCACCAATCCCACTCAGGTGGAAACTTTGATGGCAAAAATTGTCTCCCATTACGGCCGGTTGGATGTGTTGGTTAATGCGGCCGGAGCCGGTGTGATGAAACAATATAATAAAATCACGCCGGAAGATTTAGATAAAATGCTCGACCTCAATCTGAAGGGGAGTTTTTATACCTGTCAGGCTGCGGCTAATGTGATGAAGGAAAATAAGGCCGGTCATATCTGTAATGTGGTGGGAATTTTGGGTAAGCATTCTATGGCTATGGCTGCCGCTTATTGTGCTTCTAAATACGGGGTGGTCGGTTTTAGTAAATGTTTGGCCGATGAGTTAAAACGCTATGGTATTAAAATGACTTTATTCTATTTTGGTGGTGTCGATACTCCTTTTTGGGATCAGGTGAGCTTAAAAGTTGATCGCACTAAAATGTTAACCGCTCAAACCGCGGCCGATGCTATCTATTTTGCCATGAATGCTGAACCCCAAGCCGTCCCCATGGAAATTAATATTCAACCCGATAGTCATCTCTTTTTTTAATCCTCAGGAGTCAGGAGTCAGGAGTCAGGAGTCAGGAGTTGGGGTTTTAGGGTTTTAGGGTGTTGGGTTATTAGTTGAAATTCCCCTATCTCCCCACTTCTTCATTCCCCACTTCATAATTCATAATTCATAATTCATAATTCCTAACACTCAACCACTTTTTTGACTTTATCTATGTTTATTGATCATATTCATTTTTATGTAGAATCGGCCAAAAAATGGCGAGATTGGTTTGTGCGGGTGATGGATTTTCATGCGATCGCAAGTTTAGTTAATCTCCACACGCACACGGAAATAGTCGGCAATGGCATCCAAAAAGATAAAACTAAACAGATTATTTTTATCTTATCTTCTCCCTTAAATTCCCTTAGTCCCGTGGCGGAATTTTTAAGTAAATATCCTGAAGGGGTGGCGGATGTAGCTTTTCAAGTGGAGGATTTAGACAGTTTAGCTAGGAGAATTAAACAGGACATTTTTATTCAGGAAACTGTTTTGGCTAGGGGTAGGATAAAAAGCTGTCAAATCTCTAGCATTGCTAATCTCAAACATACATTAATTGAAAGGCAAGGAATCACGCCAATTTTAGCCGATCCTAATCTGATTGAGTATGATAGTAGGGAACAAGATAATCAGGATATTCTGGCAATTGATCATTTAGTTTTAAATGTTTTTCAGGGGAATTTAGAGTTAACAGCCAATTGGTATGAGGAAAATCTAGGCTTTAAAAAAAGGCAAACTTTTACTATTAAAACGGAGCGTTCTGGTCTTTATTCCCAGGTACTTGTTCACCCCGAAACCGAATTAAAATTACCAATTAATGAACCAGATAGTAACAGTTCTCAAATTCAAGAATTTTTAGATATTAATCAAAAATCTGGCATTCAACACATTGCTTTAAAAACAGAAAATATTTTAAGATTAACTCAAAAATTAAAAGAAAGGAAAGTAGAATTTCTATCAGTTCCCAACAGTTATTATCAGCAAATTAGCTATCAAAAAAAAGATTTTAATATTGCTGATTGGGAATGGTTAGAAATAAAAAAACAGGAAATTCTCATCGATTTTGAACAAAATAGTCATTCCCTCCCAGAAAAGCCGACTTTACTGCAAATTTTCACTAAACCAATTTTTTCCCAGCCGACTTTCTTTTTTGAATTAATCGAGCGACGTCATGCCGCTAGAGGTTTTGGAGAAGGCAACTTCCGGGCCTTATTTGAAGCGATCGAACGGGAACAAATACAGCGAGGAACTTTGGATTAGAGTCAGAAAAGCGATAATTTTTCCCATGAGACTATCAACGATAACGTAATTCGATCACATCTTTTTTGATCGTGACATCATAGGAACCAAAAAAGGTTTGTCCCAAGAGTCCTAACCCTTCCATTTGGGGAGAAATACCCACAATTTGATTAGATAAAACCACCTCGCCAACTTTAACAGAATTAATGCGACCAAGATACACAGTAACGACACCGCCGGCGGTATGAGCGAGTACTTCCTTTTCCCGTTTGACTTTCATCGCTTTTGCCATGGCATCGGTGAGGACGATCGAACTAGCTCCCGTATCAAAAAGCATTTCATAATAGTGACGGTTATTAAAAACTACCATCACCGTGGGAATGCCGTTAACCCGGCGTTGAATCGGTAGCTGATAAACTTGCGGGGAATTTTTCCTATTTCTGGATGAACCGCCACAGAGACGGCTAAGATCTATGTGTTGTCCATCTGCTCTTTGGAGAAAGCATTCCGATTGAGCGAGAGTCGCAGCGGTGAAGGGAAATAACAGCAGGGTGCTGGACAAGGCGATCACAGAAATAGACCTATTCATGGGTTTAACATCGAGAAGACCGACTCGGAAAAGAACGCTTCTAGCTCTAAAATTCCCCAAAAATGCGGGAAAATAAGGGGTGTTTAACCGGGGGGCCAGGCCATTGGGCGATCGCCTAAGAGATGGACATGAAGATGATCCACGGTTTGACCCCCCTGTTCCCCATTATTGATCACCACTCGATAACCTTGACTTAATTTAGCTTCGGCGGCCACTTTTTTAACAGTTAGTAACAAATGTCCCAATAAATCTCGATCGCTGTCGCTGGCTTCCTCTAGTTTCGGAATCGGTTTTTTAGGGATAATGAGGATATGGGTGGGTGCTTGGGGATTAACATCTCGAAAAGCGAGAACCAGATCATCTTCATAGACGATCGAGGCAGGAATTTCTTTACGGATAATTTTGCTAAAAATAGTCTCGCTCATAGACAAATTGCTTTTTTTTTAACTATACCATTAAGCTCTCAGCTTTTCTGGCTAGTTTATACCGAGAAATAGGCTGATTTTCAGGGTAAATTCCCAGATAAAATCATTTTTATGCGGAAAACTAGCCTAACATCCTGTTTCATTTTCCTAAGAACTCACTTTATTTTTACTTGAGCCAAAATGTTAGCAAGGGTTTGGAGTGCGGCAATTATCGGCATCGATGCCATTAAAATCGGGGTAGAGGTGGATGTATCGGGGGGATTACCCGGAATTGCCGTGGTGGGTTTACCCGATACCGCTGTGCAGGAGTCGAAAGAAAGGGTAAAAGCTTCCCTAAAAAATGCCGGATTTGCCTTTCCCATCCGCAAAATTGTCATCAATTTAAGTCCCGCCGATATCCGCAAAGAGGGGCCGATTTATGATTTACCGATTAGTATCGGCATTTTAGGAGCCTCCGAACAGGTAGAAGCCGATTTACTGGGGGATTTTCTCTTTTTAGGTGAATTATCCCTCGATGGTAGTTTGCGTCCCGTGGCGGGGGTTTTACCCATTGCTGCCGCCGCCGAAAAAATGGGGATCAAGGGTTTAGTGGTTCCCGCCGATAATGCCAAAGAAGCGGCCGTGGTCAAAGGCGTACAAGTGTATGGGTTTCGTCATCTATCGGAAGTGGTAAATTTCTTAAATGAACCCGATCGCTATTCACCGATGACTTTTAACGCTGCCGAGGAATTTGGGCGATCGCAGGTAAATCTCCCCGATCTCAAGGATGTCAAAGGTCAAGCAATTGGCCGGCGGGCCCTGGAAATTGCCGCAGCTGGAGGTCATAACCTAATTTTTGTCGGGCCCCCTGGCAGCGGTAAAACCATGTTAGCGCGACGTTTACCCGGTATTCTGCCCCAGCTGACCTTTGCTGAATCCCTAGAAGTCTCCCAGATTCATTCCGTCGCCGGATTACTGAAGGATCGAGGTTCCCTGGTGCGCGAGCGTCCTTTTCGCAGTCCCCATCACTCCGCTTCCGGGGCAGCGCTGGTGGGAGGTGGCACCTATCCCCGACCGGGAGAAATCTCCCTTTCCCACCGTGGTATTTTATTTTTGGACGAATTAACGGAATTTAAGCGCAGTGTCTTGGAATATCTCCGACAACCCCTAGAGGATGGTTATGTGAGCATTTCTCGCACTCGTCTTTCCGTCGCTTTTCCGGCCCGTTTTACCCTAGTGGCGAGTACCAATCCCTGTCCCTGTGGTTATTACGGCGATTCAGTGCAACCCTGCAGCTGTTCACCGCGACAACGGGAACAATATTGGGCGAAATTATCGGGTCCGCTTTTAGACCGTATTGACCTACAAGTGACGGTAAATCGCCTGAAACCGGAAGAAATGACCCAAGAGAGTCGGGGAGAAGCTTCTGAGCAGGTGCGGCAACGGGTAGAAGGGGCCAGGCAAAAGGCCAGCGATCGCTTTCAAAATACCGAGATTTGCTCTAATGCAGAGATGAATTCCGAGCATTTGCGGCGTTTTTGCGCTCTTGATCATAGCAGTCGCCATATTTTAGAAGGGGCAATCCGAAAATTGGGTTTATCGGCCCGAGCAATGGATCGCATTCTCAAAGTTGCCCGCACCATTGCCGATTTAGGAGATAGTGAAATGCTGAAAAGTTCCCACGTTGCCGAAGCAATTCAGTATCGCACTCTCGATCGTTTAAGTTAGGGTTTGCGGCAAAAAGTTTGTTGCTGGGGTTAGGAGTCGGTCGTCGGTCGTCGGTCGTCGGTCGTCTGGAGATAGGGTTTTAGGGTTTTAGGGTTTTAGGGTGTTGGGGTTTTAGTTGAAATTCCCCCAATACCCCACTACTCCACTTCCCCATTCCCCACTTCATAATTCATAATTCATAATTCATAATTCCCACACCCCACACCCTACACCCTCTTTCAAGTCAGGAGTCAGGAATCGGGGGATTCTAAGCGTTTTTGCCATTCTCGATCGATTTTATCGGAGCGCTCGATCTCTTGTTCGAGATAGTCTTGATCGGTAGAATAACTAATATCAGCATCCCTAATCACTTTTTGGTCAGCGAATTGACGAGAGTAGGCCAGTTTTTGCTCTAATTCAGGATTATTTTGGGCTAATAAATCTGCTCTTTTTTCTCGCTGTTGATTGCGTTGATTAACCCGCTTATTTCTCCACTGTAAAAAGAAATAACGACCGAGGGGAATCCCCAAAAAAGCAGCGGCATAACTGAGGAGAAAACCGTAGATCCCTGTGACTATCGACCCCAGAGAACCGCTCAAATCGACACTATCACTGTTGAGCAAATATCCTAAAACTAAAGCGAGGATAAAGTTAACCGCCCCTAAACCTAAAGCTAAGATAATTTGACCGCTATCTGCTTCGCTAAACTTCCAGGGTTTTTCCCTTAGATAGGGCGAAACTGTTTGTAATTTTCTCTCTTTGGTCGTCACCTGTAGATCGGGAAAATAATAGATAATATCGCCTCGATCGGACACTTGCGGCAACCCATTAAAACGAGTTAAAACTGGGAGTATATAATCTTCTGTCTCCTCCTGACTGGGGTTAATACTATCGAGATAGGGGGCAATTTGTGGAGCGATAATCGAGCCACGATTATTTTGAATTACTTTACCGATAGTTTGCCAGCGTCTCTCCTCTAAATTAAAATTAGGATCGCCATCGCCAAAAAGAAAAGAAAAAACTGCCTCGAGAAAATTCATCTTACTAGAGGGTTTTTCTGCCTTAACTTCCCTATCTCTTTTTTCGTAGTAGTTATTACCAAAGTCGGGATAAAAAATCCAGAAAAAGTCCGTGGGAAAGAAGTTAATATTAATGTTGTTATTTCCCGAATTGTTATCCGAGTCACTATCTTTAAACATTAAGCCGATCAGGATTGCCAGAATAGCCAGCAAGAGGATTAAAATCGAAATAATTAAAACAATGCCGAAGGAAATGCGAATAACATAAAAAACTACTTTCCAGATTTTACTGGCGAAAGCTTTTAACGGCAATTGCCAATATTTATTCAGAAGAATCGAGCGAAAATTTTCGGGGAAAAGATAGATAATTTCCCCCGTATCTGCTACCTGTAAATGTCCCCCCGCTTCCGCCGCTAAAGCTAATAATCCCTGTTGTGCAGCGTTAATCTCTAAACCCGATTTTGCCGCCACATCACCCACCGTAACCCGATAGCCTAATTTTTCGATCGATTGTAATAGAGACTCTTGGGGATTCATAGAAAATACTGTTCCTCTCGATTATCCTATTTTCTAGTTTAGTTTTGATTTTGTCTTTTTGGCAGCGGCTATCTTGATTGACAGGTGCGGCATTTTGGACTCGATCGAGAAAATATCGTTATAATTGTTCCAATAGTCGCAAAAAGCAGGGCTAAACTGTATAAATAGTTACTTTATAAGCAATTATCAGAGGTGAGCATGAATGCGTCGGAACAGGCAAAAGGATTAGAATTAACGGCAAAGATCGCCACACTCGTCAACCTGTTTAAACAACAATTCCCCGATGCAAAGGCAGATCTGAAACCTTGGCGCAACGATCCCCACACAAGGGAGTTAACGGATCCCGACTCGATCGATATCGCTTTCCATTTTCCCGGTTGGAGTCCCAGAATTCAAGGGCGCAGTATTCTGGTACAAATTCGTTTTCATCTCGATAGCGAGGATCAGCATCAGCGTTTGATTGGCTTAGAAATGCAGGCTTTTAACCATCAAGGAACCGCTTGGCGACTATCTACGGTGGAAAATTGGCAATTAGTCGGCAATTATCAACCTTCTGCTAAGGTGGCTGATAAGTTAAAATATTTCAGCCGGCAGGTGTTTGAAGTTTTTAAAAATGAGAATCTATAGCTGATTTATCAATAATTTGAGCTACAATTTTTCTAAGGCTTTTCTCTCTTTTTCAGTCACTTCTCGCCATTGACCGGGTTGTAATCCTGTTAAGCATAATTTATTGTTTTTGTCAATAGTAATGGCTGTTCTAATTAATCTTAAAGTGGGATAACCAACGGCAGCCGTCATCCGTCTTACCTGACGATTTCTTCCCTCAGTTAAGGTAATTTCTAACCAAGCGGTGGGAACAGATTTTCGATAACGAATCGGTGGCTCTCTGGGGGGTAAATCCGGTTCAAAATCTAGTAAATTAACTATTGCTGGTCGAGTGCGATAATCCTGAATAGGAAGACCTTGACGCAATTTTTCTAAAGCGTTTAGGTCTGGAATTCTTTCGACTTGTACCCAATAGGTGCGCGGATGAGCAAATTGACGATGACCTAAACGATGCTGTAATTGACCGTTATCTGTGAGTAATAATAATCCCTCGCTGTCCCTATCTAAACGACCGACAGAATAGATATTTGGGATGGGAATATAATCTTTTAAAGTCGAGCGACCATTTTCATCAGTAAACTGACATAATACATCGTAGGGTTTATAAAAAAGGATATATTTATTCAAGGGAAAAAGGAGTCAGGAGATAAGTATTTATGCAAAATTAATTTCTTGGTTAGAATAGGCAAAAGGCAATAGGCAATAGGCAAGAGGTAGTTAGATATGTTTAATTAACTTTGCTTAGGTACTTAACTGATAACTGATCACTGATAACTGATTCAATCCCGTTGATGGGAGAATTGATAAGCGCCGACGATTGAGAGAAGAATAGCGACGATTAATAAAATGGGGATAGCGAACCAAGGAAATTGATTTATATCGTAGGCTGCGGCTCTTAATCCTAGACTAGCATAGGTGAGGGGCAAGGCATAAACAATAATTTTTAATGCCCAGGGCAAGGTTTGGGGATCGAAAAAAGTTGCTCCTAAAAAAGACATCGGCACGATTAAAAAGTTATTATACAGACCGACACTTTCGATGGATGTAACTCGCAATCCGACAATTGCCCCTAAACCGGCAAAGACGGCACAATTTAAGATTAAAACTAATAAAAAGAGGGGATTGAGAAAACTGACAAATTTTCCTGTAAATAAGATAGCAACGAGAATCACTGATGCAGAAGTCATTACACCGCGCAAAATCCCCGCGAAAACTTTGCCTAAAAATAATGAGAGGGGATGGACGGGAAGCAATAATAATTCCTCGAAGGTTTTACTAAATAAGCGATCGCCACATATCGAAAAGGTGGTTCCCCCGAAACTGATCGCCATTGAGGACAGGGCCACCATTCCGGGTAAAATAAATTCTAGATAGGAATCGCCGAGTGAGGGTTTCATCGAGCGATCGAGGGCGCTTCCCAACCCCAACCCGAAACCGATAATATAGATTAGGGGAGAAACTAAACCTGTGGCGGCGATCTGAAGGACTCTCGCGCGTAAATCTAGCCATTCTCCCCAAAATACGGTTAAAGTGTCTGTTAATATCGTCTGAGCTTGAGCTAGTTTCACTGGTATTTTGGTTAATTAGTAAATATACTTTTAATAATAATTAATAATTGTCCCCTTTTTCAAGAGTGAGCTTTTCGCACCAGAAAAATAATCATCGTCTAAGGATAGGCAAGAGGCAACAGTAAAGGGATTGGGGGAGATTCAGCTAATTTAAGGATAGGCGGTTAAAATCCGTTTTAGCTTACTTAAGTAGGTAGGCGTTAAAAATTATCAGATGCCCCCCTTATTAAGGGGGGATTAAGGGGGGATCCCCCCGCCTATCGGCACCCCCCTTATCAAGGGGGGCAGGGGGGGATTAAAGGCAAAATCCATTTTTAATTTAATTATAACCAGCTTACTTATGATAAAATGCTGTCAAGGTCAGGGAGGGAAAACTTGCAATTATTAACCCAATAAAATAACTGATAGCCGAGATGAAACCCTGTTACTGTATTAATCCCAATTGTTTTCAACCAGACCATCCGAGTAATAATAACTCGAATACTCTTTACTGTCAAAGTTGTCGCTCTGAGTTGTTGTTAAATGGTCAATATAGGGTAAGTCGGTTATTGAGTGATACGACCGGTTTTGGGGTTGTTTATGAGGCTTTTGAGGGTTTTACAGCCAAAATCCTCAAGGTCTTACAAGAAAGATGGAATAATGAACCGAAAGCAGTTGAATTATTTAAACGGGAATATGACGTTTTATTAGAGTTGAGTCGTCAAAATGTCACCGGTGTTCCTCGAGCAGATACCTATTTTCAATATTCCACGAGGGAAGGGAAAATATTACACTGTTTAGTTATGGAAAAAGTGGAGGGGATTAATTTAGACCAGTGGCTAAAGCAGTATGATAAGTTAAGTCAAAAACGAGCCTTAAAATGGCTGAGAGAAATTACTTTAATTCTCGATAAAATTCATCAACAGAATTGGCTGCATCGAGATATTAAGCCTCCTAATATTATGCTGCGTAATAGTGGCGAGTTGGTGTTAATTGATTTTGGGACAGCAAGGGAAGAAACCCAAACCTATCATCAAAAGGTAAAAGGTCAACAGGTAACAGGTATTACCTCAGCCGGATATACCCCCAATGAACAACAACATGGTCAAGCAGTGATTCAATCAGATTTTCATGCTTTAGGACGAACTTTTGTGCATTTATTAACCGGAAAACATCCTTTAGAAATTTATGATCCGATTAATGATGTTTTACCTTGGCGAGAAGAAACGGAAAATATTCACCCGTTATTGTTGGATTTTATTGACGAGTTGATGGGAAGATTGCCAAAGAATAGACCGGCTAATACTAGGGTTATTTTACAACGTTTAGATCAGATTGAACGGCAATTAAAGTTACCTCCTATAACTCCTAATAGACCATCTCCACCACCACCAAATCCGCAGCCTGTTGTAAATCAAAAACAACCACAGGTTATTCCTAAGATTAATCCTTCTCCGCCAGTTTCACCTGTAGCTGTACCCAAAAAAACACCAGCACAACCGGTTAAAAATAATAATCTGAGAAATGGATTAATAGCACTCAGTGGCGTTTTGTTATTAGGAATAGGAATAACGCAAGTTTATGGTTATTTTAAATATAAAAATTTTCCTGCTAGTCCTCAATTATTAATATCTGATTTATCTATTCTTCGCTTCTTAGATAAAACCCTAACTGGTCATTCTGACATGGTTAGGTCAGTGGTATATAGTCCCGATGGTCGCTATTTAGCTAGTGGGAGTTGGGACAAAACTATCAAAATTTGGGAGGTGGCAACCGGAAAAGAATTGCGTACCCTTACTGGTCATTCTGGTAGTGTTTGGTCAGTAGTATATAGTCCCGATGGCCGCTATTTAGCTAGTGGGAGTTCCAATACTATCAAAATTTGGGAGGTAGCAACGGGAAACGAATTGCGTACCCTTACTGGTCATTCTCTCTTGGTTTTGTCAGTAGTATATAGTCCCGATGGCCGCTATTTAGCTAGTGGTAGTATTGACAATACTATCAAAATTTGGGAGGTGGCAACGGGAAAACAATTGCGTACTCTTACTGGTCATTCTGGTAGTGTTTGGTCAGTAGTATATAGTCCCGATGGCCGCTATTTAGCTAGTGGGAGTGGTGACAAAACTATCAAAATTTTGGAGGTAGCAACGGGAAAACAATTGCGTACTCTTACCGGTCATTCTGGTAGTGTTTGGTCAGTAGTATATAGTCCCGATGGCCGCTATTTAGCTAGTGGGAATGGTGACAAAACTACCAAAATTTGGGAGGTAGCAACGGGAAAACAATTGCGTACCCTTACTGGTCATTCTAAGGTGGTTTGGTCAGTAGTATATAGTCCCGATGGCCGCTATTTAGCCAGTGGGAGTTGGGACAAAACTATCAAAATTTGGGAGGTGGCAACGGGAAAAGAATTGCGTACCCTTACTGGTCATTCTAGTCCGGTTTACTCAGTGGTATATAGTCCCGATGGCCGCTATTTAGCTAGTGGGAGTGGTGACAAAACTATCAAAATTTGGCGAGTGAGACAGTAAACTTGTGTTTGGGGTGACAGCAATAACTTTTGTCTATCAAAAATGAGCGCTGAAGATGATATTATCTAGACCAAAAAAAAACCAGTCTTCCCTAATTTTTCGGGAAAACTGGCCAAGCTAATCTTGAGATTTTAACCAACGTTAGCGGTTTGTTTTTGGCTAAAAAATGCCGCTAAAACCTGTTGGGCAATCTGGGGACTGGTTAAACCCAAATCAGCGAAGGATTCCTCTGGTGTTGCGTGGTCCACTAATTTATCGGGAACCCCGAAACGCTTGACCGGAACTAGAATATTAGCATCCTGTAAAGCTTCCAAAACCGCAGAACCAAAACCACCCATCAAACAACCTTCTTCCAAAGTCACCACCTTACCAAGACGTTGAGCAAGGGGAAAGATAAGTTCTGTATCAAGGGGCTTGACAAAACGAGCATTAACCACTGTGGCTTCGATGCCGTGTTCGCTGAGGATTTCGGCCACCTGTAGGGAAGTGTTGACCATAGTGCCGTATCCTAACAGGAGAATATCATCGCCACTGCGGAGAATTTCGCCCTTACCGATGGGTAAAGCTTCCCAACCCTCTTCCATCAGGGGAACCCCTAAACCGTTGCCCCGGGGGTAACGCATGGCAATGGGGCCGCTGGTATGATTAATCCCCGTCACGACCATTCTTTGCAGTTCCGCCTCATCTTTCGGGGCCATAATGGTCATATTGGGGATACAACGCAGGTAGGCGATATCGTACATCCCCTGGTGGGTCGGTCCATCGGCCCCGACAATACCGGCCCGGTCCATGCAGAAGAAAACTGGTAGATTTTGAATACAGATATCATGAATAATCTGATCAAAAGCCCGCTGCAGGAAAGTAGAGTAAATGGTGACAACCGGGCGCATTCCTTCGCAAGCAAGACCACCGGCGAGAGTAACAGCGTGTTGTTCAGCAATTCCCACATCGATGTACTGTTTCGGTAGTTTTGCCTGAAATTTATCTAATCCCGTACCGGTGGCCATGGCGGCGGTGATACCGATAATGCGCGGGTCATTTTCCGCTAATTTAGTGAGAGTATGCCCGAAAACTTTAGAATAAGCGGGAGGTTTCGGTTTACTGGAGGGAATCGGTTTCCCCGTGGCTAAATTAAAGGGATTTTGGGCATGATAACCCACTTGATCTTTTTCGGCCCATTCGTAGCCTTTGCCTTTCACGGTGGCAACGTGGACGAAAACCGGTCCGTGGACCTTATGGGCCTGTTTAAAAGTGGCGATTAATTCGGGAATATTATGACCATCAATCGGGCCAAAATATTTAAAGCCCAATTCCTCAATCACTGCGCCAACCTTAGGAACTGCTAACCGTTTCATTCCTTCTTTGACTCGTTCCATTTCGGGAGTCAGGGAGTCACCGAAGAAGGGTAGATTTTTAAATTGTTCTTCGAGATTATCGGCGATAAACTGGACGGGTTCGCTCAAACGAACTTTATTGAGATAGCGGGAAATTGCCCCGACGTTGGGGGAAATGGACATCTCGTTATCGTTGAGGATAACCATGATGTTGGTGTTCGGTAAATGTCCAGCATGGTTAATCGCTTCTAGGGCCATACCCCCGGTTAAAGCGCCGTCCCCGATGATCGATACTACCTTGAAATCTTCCCCCTTGGCATCCCGGGCTAAAGCCATTCCTAACCCCGCAGAAATGCTCGTAGAGGCGTGTCCAGCCCCAAAATGGTCAAATTTGCTCTCGCAACGTTTTAGATAGCCCGCAACGCCGTTTTTTTGGCGCAGGGTGTGAAAATCGTTATAGCGACCGGTGAGGAGTTTGTGCGGATAAGCTTGGTGTCCCACGTCCCAAAGGACTTTATCTCGATCGAGATCGAGGGTTTGGTAAAGGGCGATCGTTAGTTCTACGACTCCTAACCCCGGTCCTAAATGTCCACCAGTAGCGGCGATCGTCTGGAGGTGTTTTTCGCGAATCTGACGGGCAATATCTTCTAATTGACGGAGTGATAAACCATGTAACTGGTTGGGATGAGTAATTTCACTTAGGTGCATATCGGCTTCTTTTTCAAAGTAGTTTATCCCTATACCAACTGTATAGGATCTTCAGCCTGAGATGAGGGAAAATCTAGGCTAATCTGGCCGCCGTGCGTAAAATTTGGCCGGCTAACATGGCAGCCCCAAAACCATTATCTATATTAACCACACCCACACCGACCGCGCAGGAATTGAGCATAGTTAACAAAGGAGCAATACCGCCGAAACTGGTTCCGTAACCGATACTGGTGGGAACGGCGATCACCGGGCGATCAACTAATCCCGCTACCACACTTGGTAAGGCTCCTTCCATTCCCGCAACAACAATTAACACATCGGCGGCATCCAGTAGATGGCGATGATTCAAGAGGCGATGAATTCCCGCTACCCCCACATCCCAGAGACGCTGCACGGAAAAACCGCATAATTGAGCAGTAACCGCCGCCTCCTCCGCTACGGGAATATCGGCAGTTCCCGCCGTTAGGATGGAAATTATCCCTTTTGGGGGATTTTCTGGGGCAGCTGCGGCAATGGCACAGATGCGGGCTAAGGGATAATAAACTAAGTCCGTTACCTGTTCCTGTAGCTGCGCTGCTATCTCTGCTTCAATGCGGGTGGCCATAACCACGGGACTATTTTGACGCAAAACATTGATAATTTGGGCAATTTGAGCGGTGGTTTTACCCGGCCCCCAGATAACCTCCGGAAATCCCGTTCTTAGTTGACGATGATGGTCAATTTTAGCGAAGTCTTCCACCGGTTCAAAGGCCAGATGTTTAAGTTTATCTAAGGCTGTCTCCGGGTTAATTTCTCCCCTGGCAACGGCGGTCAGCAGCGATCGCAAATCGGCAGCATGGAACATGGTCAGTTATCAATGGGAAGTGGGGTGCGGGAATTATGAATTATGAATTATGAATTATGAAGTAGGGAGGTGGGGGAGTGGGAATTATGAATTATGAATTATGAATTATGAAGTGGGGAGGTGGGGAGAATAAATAGAAATAATCTCCTGTCTCCTGTCTCCTGTCTCCTGTCTCCTGTCTCCTGTCTCCCGTCTCCTGTCTCCTGACGACTGACTGATTTTAGGAGGCCATGGTGGCTGCCGGACGACGGCGGCGATAAGTACGATTGTTCGCTGGTTCCGTTGCCGCCGCTTGTAGGAGGAAAATCACTAGAGGTTGACTCTGTAACTCCCGTTTGATTAAACGTTGCAAAGTCGTCTCGATTTCGGCCCGCAAACCGGCCCAATCCGGGGATCCCGCGGCGGTTTTAAATTCACCACTGCGATCGCTTAAACAGCGTTCGATCGCCCGAATAATTAACTGATTCAGCAGCGAGATTTCCACTTTTGTCACCACACCGCGCAAATTAATCTCTGGAGGTGCGCTTAATTGTCCCTCTCCGTTAAGGAAGGCCGCGATCGTAATCACACCATCTTCGGCTAATTGTTGTCTTTCCTGCATAATGTGTTCGTGGACCACACCCGCTTGATCCACTAACTCGATTCCCGAAGGCACTGGTGCGCCGAGGCTAATGCGATCGCCAGTTAACTCGATCGTGTCACCATTTTTGACGATTACCATATTTTCGGCGGGAATACCCATACTTTGGGCCATCTGAGCGTGTTTGACCAGCATTCGGTGTTCTCCATGCACTGGCACAAAAAACTTCGGCCGGGTCAAAGATAGCATCAATTTATGGTCTTCTTGGGAACCATGGCCGGAAACGTGAATTCCCTTATCGCGTCCGTAAACTACGTTAGCACCCTGCATCATCAGGCGATCAATCGTATTGACCACAGCGATGGTATTACCCGGAATCGGATTAGCGGAAAAGACAATCGTATCTCCCTCACGCACGCGAATATGAGGATGTTCACCCTTAGAAATCCGCGTCATGGCCGCTAAAGTTTCTCCCTGGGATCCTGTGGTTAAAATGACGATTTTTTCATCGGCTAAATTGCGGGTCGCTTTCAAGGGTTCAAATAGATCATCGGGACATTTTATATACCCCAAATTACGCGCATGAGCGATGACATTTAACATCGATCGACCCACTACCACCACTTTCCGGTTAAATTTCTGGGCCAATTTCAACACCAGATTAATCCGATGCACCGAGGAGGCAAAGGTAGTGATCATAATCCTTCCCGTTGCTTGGTTAAAAACCCGCTCTAAACCGGGATAAACGGAAGCTTCCGAGGGAGTATAACCGGGTACTTCTGCGTTAGTGGAATCACTCAATAAACATAGCACCCCTTTCTCGCCATGTTCGGCAATTTTTTGCAGATCAAAAAATTCGCCATCCACGGGAGTATGGTCAATTTTAAAATCTCCTGTGTGAATAATTATCCCTAAAGGAGTGTGAATTGCTACACAAAAACTGTCGGCGATCGAGTGGGTATTGCGGATATATTCCACCATGAAAGATTTACCTAAACGCACCATTTGCCGAGGAACTACGGTTTCTAATTTGGTACGATTTGCTAATCCTGCTTCTTCCAATTTATCCCGCAATAAAGCCATCGCTAGACGCGGACCGTAGATAATTGGTACATCAAATTGTTTGAGATGGTAGGGAATGCCACCGATATGATCTTCGTGACCGTGGGTGACGATCATACCCTTAATTTTATGGCGATTTTCTCTTAGATAAGTCATATCGGGAAGCACTACATTAACCCCGTGCATATCGTCGGAGGGAAAAGCTAAACCAGCATCGAGGAGAATAATCTCATCATCGTATTCAAAAACACAGGTGTTTTTGCCGATTTCGTGTAATCCTCCTAGGGGAATGATCTTTAGTTTTGCTTGGGTTTTATCTTGACTCATTAGGTATCCTTTGATGGTAAGTTATGGTGATTTTTCAGGTGGGTTTTCTAGACAGGAAATTTCAAAAAATGAATAGTTAGAATAAGTCTAACTAGGGAAAAAACACCTAGTTAAATTCACTTAGTATCAATACTTTCTAGCAGTTCTAAACTATATTTCTTTTCTTCTAGTGAAGCTATTAACATTATAACCTATTTCTCGAAAAAATCCTAGTTTAGTTAGCCAAATTTTCTAGTATTTTTCTAGATTAAAGCCAATTCTTGCATAATTTTTGCTAATCCTTCTTCTAACTCTGGACTTAAGGGACATAAAGGAAGTCTTAGACCCCCCACTTCCCAACCGACTAGATTTAAGGCCGCTTTAATTGGAATTGGATTAGTGGCACAGAATAAACCTTTAAACAGAGGAAATAATTTCAAATTAATCTCGGTTGCTTTGGCCGCATCTCCAGTTAAGAAAGCTTGAATCATCCCTTGGATTTCTTCTCCCACTAGATGACTGGCAACACTGACCACTCCCACCGCACCACAGGTCATCAGGGGTAAGGTGAGAAAATCATCGCCGGAATAAATAGCGAAATTTCCAGGAGTATGACAGTAAATCTTGCAGGTTTGTTCTAAATTACCACTAGCTTCTTTTACCGCCACAATATTATCAACTGCTGCCAGTTTAATAATCGTTTCTGGGGTCATATTTTGACCAGTACGACCAGGTATATTATAAAGCATTACTGGCAGATCGGGACAAGCTTTGGCAATGGTGCGAAAATGCTCATATAAACCCTCTTGAGGAGGTTTATTGTAGTAGGGAACCACTTGTAAAGAACCATCTAAACCCAGTTTAGCAGCCTGTTGGGTCGCTTCGATCGCTTCGGAAGTGGAATTAGAACCCGTCCCCGCAATCACTTTTCCCCGACCATTAACCGCTTTTTTGACAATACTAAATAGTTCGTATTCTTCCTGCCAACTTAGGGTGGGTGATTCTCCCGTCGTCCCACAGACCACTATACCATCGCTACCGTGAGTAACTAGATGATCGGCCAATTTTTCCACCATGGCATAATTAACTTGACCCTCGACGGTGAAGGGAGTCACCATCGCCGTGATTACTCGTCCAAAATATGTTTCACTCATTGATCAGTTATCAGTTATCAGTTATCAGTTAAGTAATAGGACAAAATTAACTTCTTGTTTAGGATAGGCACTCAGGTAAGAGGTGGTTAGATACGTGTAATTAATTTTGTCTAGCTACTTATCAGCTTCTGAAGGCAAGAGGCAACAGGCAACAGACAAAAGAAAGAATCTGGCAATTCTCCTACCCAAAAAGAAGGTTAGAAACTAAGTACATTGAAGCTTTTAGCTTAACAAATTAGGTTTTAGATTCGGTTCTTGTTATCAGTTTTCGAGCAATCAACAACCAGACTTGATTTATCCGATTAATTAGCTATTTTTCTAGTTATTATCGCCTTGATCTAGCTGATGCCTGATAGCTTAGTTATCAAACTGTTGCTAATCTTGAACCGACGAGATTTTTCTTAACTAAAAGTTCGGCAATTTGTACGGCATTTAAAGCCGCACCCTTGCGAATTTGATCGCCGCATAGCCACAATTCTAGACCATTAGGATGGGAGATATCTTGACGAATGCGTCCCACTAATACTTCATCGCGACCGGTAGCATCAATTGGCATGGGAAAATAATTAGCGTCCCAATCTTCCACTAATTTTACCCCCGGAGCAGACTCAAGAATTTCTCTGGCCTTCAGCACAGAAAAAGGCCGACTAAATTCTAGGTTAACCGATTCCGAATGGGCCCGCAGGACCGGAACCCTCACACAGGTGGCGCTAACCCGCAGCTCTGGACAAGCAAAAATCTTGCGGGTTTCGTTGACCATTTTCATTTCTTCCTCGCAGTACCCTTGACCATTAATCGGGGTATTGTGGGGAAAAAGATTAAAAGCGAGGGGATAGGGGAAGGAATTAGTGGGAGGTTGCCGATGCTCAAGAATTGCTTGTGCTTGCTGTTTTACCTCCTCCATGGCCCGCGCTCCAGCACCACTAGCGGACTGATAAGTAGAAACTACTACTCGCTCGATCGCCTGTACTTGGTGGAGAGGCCAGATCGCCACTCCTAAAAGAATTGTCGTACAGTTGGGATTAGCGATAATGCCCCGGTGATTGTCCACACTGTCGGGATTGATTTCTGGGACAACCAGAGGCACTTCGGGATTCATGCGAAAAGCGCTGGAGTTATCGATAATCGTCGCACCCGACTCGACAATAGTTTTCGCCCAAGCTTTCGAGGTGGACCCCCCCGCAGAAGCAAGAACGATATCCACGTCCTGAAAAGAGCGCTCGTTTACCGCTTCGATTAGGAGACTTTCGCCCTGAAAATCGAGGGTTTTTCCAGCAGAACGCTCGGAAGCGAGTAATTTTAGACTAGCGAGAGGAAATTGACGACTAGCTAATAACTCTAGTAATTCCGTTCCCACGGCCCCGGTGGCCCCTAAAATAGCGACCCGTACTTTTTGACTCAAATTGTGTGACCTCCTGACGAGTTGGGTGATGATAATGATCCGAAGAAATCGTTAAAGTAAAAAATCTTTTTTGTCCACCGAGTTATTCTAAAACTTGGCTTGATCGGCTTTTGATCAGCAAAATTTTCTGATTGGGCTTAACTGCCCCAAGGACGGAATAAATTAAATATACCCCATTGACCGCTAAAATAAAAAGATTGTGACAGCTTGGGGAACAACTGCAGCTATTCCCCTAGAATATCATGAGCGGGACGGATCCACCGCAGGCGTAAACACCGCTCACCCTATTATAAACGTTCCTTGTCGTAAGAGCTAGAAAAATCAATGAAAGTTATTCAGGAAAAGCTTCCTGCCAGTCAGATAGGTTTAGAAATTGAAATTCCCGCCGAAACCACGAAAAACACCCACGAGAAAGTGGTAAATAATTTGGCGAAATCGGCCAATATACCCGGTTTTCGCCCCGGTAAGGTTCCCCGTCAGATTCTTCTGCAAAGATTGGGAACTAAAGCGGTAAAAGCGGCAGTAATTGAGGAATTAATCGAAAATTGCCTCGAATCTGCCCTAAAACAGGAGGGGATCGAGTCCCTGGGTAATCCCCAGCTATTGTCTCAGTTTGAGGATTTGATCGCTGCCTATGAACCAGGTAAAGCTTTGACTTTTTCAGTTTCCGTGGATGTGGCCCCGACAATTATTCTCGGAGATTACGAAAATCTGAGCGTTACTGCCGAAGAAACCGTTTATGATCCCGAATCCGTGGAAAATTGGTTTAAAGAGCGTCAAGAACAGTTAGCGACATTGGTTCCTGTGGAAGATCGCGGGGCGCAGCTAGGAGATGTGGCGATCGTTGATTATCGGGGAAAATCCGCCGAAACTGGCGAGGATATCCCGGATATTGACGGCGAAGATCTGCGGGTGGATATGGAAGCAGGACGCTTTATCGAGGGGATGGTGGAAGGAATTGTCGGCATGAAACCGGAAGAAGTCAAAGAGATGACTTTAACTTTCCCGGAAGATTATCCCAAAGAAGATGTGGCAGCAAAAGCGGTAATCTTTACCATTACGATGAAAGAGTTAAAAGCCAAGGAATTACCCGAGCTTGACGACGATTTTGCCCAAGAAGTCAGCGATCAGGAGACAATCGCCGAATTAAGAGCAAGTTTAGAGAAACGCTTCCAAGAACAAGCGGAGAAGGAAACCAAAGAAAGCATTTATGACGCTTTAACCAAGGAATTAGTTAAGGGTGCCACTTTAGATTTACCGGAGACGCTGATCGAAAAGGAAGTGACGCATATTTTGACCCAAAGCTTCATGGAATTTCAACAAATGGGGCTAGATGTCAACCAGTTGTTTACAAAAGATAATATTCCCAAAATGCGGGAAAGCACCCGTCCCGATGCGATCGAAAGTCTGAAACAGACTCTGGTGGTGCAGGAATTGGCTAAAGTCGCCGGCATTGAAGTCAGTGCCGAAGCGGTAACGGAAAAAATCGCTAAAATCATGGCCCAATTGTCCGATCGCGACATAGACAGGCAGCGTCTGGAACAGGTGATCACCGAAGAAATCCTGGCGGAAAACACCCTGGAATGGCTGAAAGAAAAAGCTACTATCACCCTCGTCCCCAAAGGTTCCCTAGAGGAAGAAACAAGCGAGGAGGAGGAAACAGAAGAAACCTTCGCATTCACCGAAGTGGAAGTGTTGGCAGCCGAGGAAGAATAACCACAAGGAGTTAGCAGTCGTGTTGGGGTGTTGGGGTTTTAGGGTATTGCTTGAATTCCCCCATTCCCCCATTCCCCCATTCCCTGATAGCTGATAACTGATAACTGATAACTGATAACTGATTGCTGCCAACCGGGGGAAACTTAGGGCATAATAGATGGACAGAAGTGCTAAAGATGCTTAACATTTGCCAGTAAAAGCTCCACAGCCAAGCAAAACCCCTAAGATTGTGATAGCGGAACCGAAAAAATTATGCTCGAATCGAGATCACCTGACTACCCAATTACCAGTAATTGTCGCCCTGCTATCTACGCCAACACGGGGAGAAACTCCCTAGCTAACGTTTTACCCGTGGTAATCGAACAGTCTGGCATGGGTGAACGGGCTTTTGATATCTATTCTCGACTCCTGCGCGAGAGAATTGTCTTTCTGGGAACTCCCGTCGATGATCAGGTCGCTGATTCGATCGTCGCCCAACTCCTCTACTTGGAGGCAGAAGATCCCGAAAAGGATATCCAACTTTATATCAACTCCCCCGGTGGTTCCGTTTATGCCGGACTAGCTATCTACGACACCATGCAACAAATTCGCCCCGACGTGGCGACAATTTGTTTCGGTTTAGCCGCTAGTATGGGAGCATTCCTGCTTTGTGGTGGCGCGGCAGGTAAACGGATGTCCCTACCCAGTAGCCGGATCATGATTCACCAACCCCTCGGCGGCGCCCAAGGTCAGGCCAGTGATATCGCCATCCAAGCCAAAGAGATACTCTATATTAAACAGAGACTCAATACCATGCTGGCTCATCACACCGGTCAACCCTATGATCGCATCGCCAACGACACCGAACGGGACTTTTTCATGTCGGCCGTCGAAGCCAAAGAATATGGGTTAATCGATCGAGTGATTTCCCGTCCCGAACTTCCCGATCCCACCGTTCCCGTTACTTCCCTGTAAATAATAAACTATGTCTAAATACGACTCCCACCTCAAGTGTTCATTTTGCGGCAAATCCCAGGAACAAGTGCGAAAATTAATCGCCGGGCCGGGGGTCTATATTTGTGACGAGTGTGTGGAACTGTGTAACGAAATTCTCGATGAGGAATTGATGGAACCGCCCAGTCCGGTCGCCCCAGTGGAGGAACGCCCCAACAAACGGCGATCGGGCCAAAACAAAACCACTTGGGAACAAATTCCCAAACCAAGAGAGATTAAAAAATATCTCGATGACTACGTTATCGGTCAAAATGAAGCGAAAAAAGTGCTTTCTGTGGCCGTTTATAACCATTACAAACGCCTCAAAGATATCCAAACCCAAAAAGCCGGTGGCGGTAGTCCAGAAGATAGCATCGAACTGCAAAAATCTAATATTCTGTTAATCGGGCCGACGGGATCGGGAAAAACCCTTCTAGCTCAAACTCTTGCTAAAATCCTCGATGTACCTTTTGCCGTCGCCGATGCCACCACTTTAACCGAGGCCGGTTATGTGGGGGAAGATGTGGAAAATATTCTCCTGCGTCTCTTACAAGTGGCAGATTTAGACGTGGAAGAGGCGCAGCGGGGCATTATCTACATCGATGAAATCGATAAAATTGCCCGTAAGAGCGAAAATACCTCGATTACCCGGGATGTGTCCGGAGAAGGGGTACAGCAAGCTTTACTGAAAATGTTAGAGGGAACGATCGCCAATGTTCCCCCCCAAGGCGGCCGCAAACACCCCTATCAGGATTGTATTCAGATTGACACCAGCAATATCCTGTTTATCTGCGGTGGGGCGTTTGTCGGTTTAGATAAGGTGATCGATCAGCGTCTCGGTAAAAAATCCATGGGCTTTATTCAACCGGGAGATGGCCAAGCTAGTAAGGATAAGGTAGCGGCAGGGTTATTAAAACAAATGACTCCCGATGATTTAGTCAAATTTGGCATGATTCCAGAGTTTGTCGGTCGGATTCCCGTCCTAGCGGCGCTTTCACCCCTGGATGAGGAAGCTTTAATCGCTATCCTGACGCAACCCCGCAACGCTTTGGTGAAACAGTATCAAAAACTGTTGAAGATGGACAATGTACAGTTAGAGTTTAAATCTGATGCCGTCCTAGCGATCGCCCAAGAGGCCTATCGTCGCAAAACTGGGGCCCGGGCCCTACGGGGTATTGTCGAGGAATTAATGCTCGATGTCATGTACGAATTGCCCTCGCGCAAAGACGTGAAACGCTGTTTAATCACCCGCGAAATGGTGGAAAAACGTTCCACGGCAGAGCTATTGGTTCATCCTTCCTCTCTACCTAGTCAAGAATCCGCTTAAGGGGAAAAATCGAGGATAACCATGCTGAACACCGTTCCCGCGATCGTCAAAGAAGGCCGGATCGAACTCCTCGAATCCTTGCCGATTCCAGAGGGTACTAGAGTTTTAGTCACCCTCATCCCGGAGGAGACAAACTCGGATTTCTGGCAAAAAGTCAGCGAAACTGCACTGGCTAAGATTTGGGATAATCTGGAAGACGACATCTATCATGAAAACTCAAATAATCGATAAAACAGTCACTGTCCGCGGTGTTCCCCACTATTACGAGTGGATTCGGGAGTCGGAATCTCCCCAGAAAAAGCCGGTGATGGTGTTTATTCATGGTTGGGGAGGATCGGGACGCTATTGGCGATCAACGGCTGCGGCAATTTGCGATCGCTTTGATTGTTTATTGTACGATATGCGCGGTTTTGGTCGGTCTAAATTGCCGGAAAAATCCCCCGATCTTTCCTACGATTTAGAAGAATATGCCCTTGATTTAGCCCTGTTTTTAGATAGTTTGGAAATTGAAAAAGTCTATCTCAATAGTCACTCTATGGGGGCATCGGTGGCGACTTTTTTTATTACTATGTACCCCGAAAGAGTGGTCAAAGCAGTTTTAACCTGTAATGGCATTTTTGAGTATAATAAAGCGGCTTTTGCTGCCTTTCATAAATTCGGTAAGTATGTGGTACAGTTTCGTTATGATTGGTTTTTAAAAGTACCTTTTGCCGATCGATTATTTATGGCGAGATTTTTGCATCGATCGATCCCAAAATCAGAAAGAATTGCTTTTTTAGAAGATTTTTTAGCGGCAGATTACGAGGCCGCCCTAGGCACAATTTATACATCTGTGAGTAAAAAGGCAGTGGAAATTATGCCGGGTAAATTTGCAGAGATTAAGATACCAACTCTTTTAGTATCAGGGGAAAAAGACATTATTATCCCCGCCAAAATGGGCAAAATGGCGGCGGATTTGAATAATAATATCCAGTATGTGGAGATGCCTAATACTGCTCACTTTCCCATGTTAGAAGATGCCCCTACTTATCTACAAAAATTACGAGGTTTTTTAGAAATTAATTAGAATGCCAAAAGGTCAGGAAAAACGCCCCCAGGCCACACCAATCAGGATAGTAACCCCGAAAAAGAGACGATACCAGACAAAAACCCAGGTACTCTGTTTTTTGAGATAATCTAATAACCAAGCGATCGAAAGATAGGAAAATAGCGCCGAGGAAATTACCCCAATAGCGAGGGGAATTAATTCACTGGTGTTAATCTGGTCGAGAACGCCTTTAAATTCCACTAAACCGGCTAAAGTTATCGCCGGAATGCCTAACAGAAAGGAAAATCGCGCCGCTACGGCCCTTTCTAAACCCATGAATAACCCGGCAGTTAAGGTGGACCCAGAACGAGATACCCCCGGTATTAGGGCTAAAGCTTGGGCTAATCCCATTAAAACCCCGTCTTTTTGTCGCAAAGTCTCGAAACTGCGTTTATGTTTCCCGATTTTTTCGGCCGTACCTAAGAGTAAAGACATGACTATAGAGGCACAGGCGATCGCTGTCATGCTTCTCAGGGGGGAGTTATCTAAATCGGGAATAAAAAGTTTCATTAACAAACCGAAGAAAACGATCGGAATTGTGCCTAGGATAATCCCCACGGCTAAACGAAAATCCTGGGAACGATAATCGGAACTAGCCACCGCTTTCACCATTCCCGTGGATATTTGCCTTAAATCCTGCCAAAAATAGGATAATACCGCCGCAATACTGCCCAATTGAATCACTGCTGTATAGGTGACACCGGGATCTCCCCAACCCAAAAAGACGGGAATCGCTTTTAGATGAGCGGTACTGCTAATCGGCAAAAATTCCGTCACTCCCTGCACGAATCCCAAAAAAATCGCCTGTAACCAGTTAATTTTTGCCAGAGGTATGGCGCTAGGGGTTGATTGGGCAATGGCGGCGGGTGTAATCGCCAAAATCACCGTTATTATCGCTAGTCCTAGCCATTTATAGCTTTTTTTCAGGAAGGGAAACATCATTTTTCAGTAAAAAAAGGGGTGGGGTGTGGGGAGAAGCGGGAATTATGAATTATGAATTATGAATTATGAATTGGGAGGTGGGGAAGTGGGGAGAAGGGAGACAGGAGACAGTATACAGGAGACAGAAGTAACTGATAACAACGGACGAATCTAAAACCTTATTTGTTCAGCTAAAAGCTTTGATGTACTTAGTTTCTAATCTTCTTTTTAGGTGGGAGAATTGCCAGATTCTTTCTTGGAGGCCCTTGCCTCTTGCCTTCAGTAACTAATTTAAGCATAAATACTTGTTGACAACTCATAGTCGTTATGATTACACTTATAGACAAACTCGAAATGAGTACGACTTAGCGATTAGGAGTTGATGATTATGCTACCAAACCGAGAAGGACACAGAGTTCCCGATGTCACCTTTCCCGTGCGTCAAAATAATCAATGGGTGAACATCACCAGCGAGGAATTATTCAAAGGAAAAACCGTTGTTCTTTTTGCCTTACCCGGGGCATTCACTCCCACCTGTTCCACCTCCCATTTACCCGGATATAACGAATTAGCCCCAGTTTTTCGAGAAAATGGCGTAGATACTATTGTTTGCTTGTCGGTGAATGATACCTTTGTCATGAACGAGTGGGCAAAGGACCAAGAATGTGATAATGTCGTCTTGATTCCCGACGGTAACGGCGAATTTAGCGCAGGAATGGGGATGTTAGTCGATAAAGCTGACTTAGGTTTCGGTAAACGTTCTTGGCGCTATTCGATGCTAGTCAAAGATGGTGTTATCGAGAAAATGTTCATCGAACCGGAAGAACCGGGAGATCCTTTCAAAGTCTCCGATGCGGAAACGATGTTACACTATATCAACCCAGAAGCCAAAAAACCGCCTTTAGTCTCTCTTTTCTCGAAAGTAGGCTGTCCCTACTGCCTCCGGGCTAAGAAAATGTTAGAAGAAAAAGGGCTACAATACGAAGAAATTATCCTCGGACGCGATGCCACCAGTCGTTCTCTGCGGGCCATGAGTGGCAATACCACCACCCCGCAAGTCTTCATTAACGGGCAATTAATTGGCGGTTCGGAAGAATTAGCAGCTTATTTAGGAGCATAATCAATCAGTTAGACCTCAAGTTATCTTTCCATTGCAACTGGAGAGATATCTGTGAGAGGTTTTGCCCGGGCAAGTTAGAGCTTTTTTGTTGGGTGTGATTGTAGTCTGATGTATTTCGTTAATCATTTATAGCGTTTCTCAGTCTTATAAAGTACACTATCTGTTGGCTGTTCCCTAACTAAAACCAGAAACTTTGTGCCTCACAAGTATGAGAATTGCTGATTTTGTGAAAGCCCGTGACTTCATAAAGCCAAATGAAAAGGTAGTCGTTATCTTTACAGAGGGAAAACACTTTGTTCTCCACGATGACAACACTGGTTCAACGGGTCAGTGGAAGATCGATCCCAATCGTGAAGTTGACCGTATTATTCTTTATCATCGTGATGATGAGAATAATGCGAATAATTTGTACATAGCGAACCATGCTGGTGCAGAGCCAGCAGACAGGGAAGGTCGATACGACATTCGATTAACTCATGTTCAGTACATAGGGGCAACATCCGTAAATTGGGTTGAGTTTGCTGAAGGTGGGCAAAACCCAAGTCGGTATCTTCCTTGATGTAGCTTTGATTACTGAAGGTTCTTGTCATCCACTAATAGGTAGGTGAGAACACGAGGTAAACTATAAGCGGGGAGATTGTGGTGAAAACTTATGAAGTTGACTGTAACACTTGACCGTGACGAAGATGGAGTTTGGGTTGTAGAATGCCCCAGCATTCCGGGTTGTGTCAGCCAAGGTAAAACAAGAGCAGAAGCTCTTGAAAATATCAGAGATGCAATTATCGCCTGCCTTCAAGTTCGTGCAGAACGTGGGCTACCCCTAACGATTGAAACTCACCAAGTAGAGGTAATGGCATAATCAGGCCCTCTGCTCTTCCTGTTCTCAGCGGACGTGAGGTAGTCCGAGTATTTGAAACCTTCGGCTGGCAAGTTGCGCGTCAAAGTGCAAGCCATATTATCATGGTTAAGGAGGGCGAACAGGTAACACTCTCTGTTCCTGATCATCGTGAAGTGGCAAAGGGTACGCTTCGTCGTCTTATTCGTACTGCTGGAATTACGGTACAAGAATTTGTTTCTGGCATGAGATGAGCGATAAGAGAAGTCTAACAATTCGAGTGCAGCGGACGGACGAAGGCTGCTGATGCTCAGTTCAAGGTTGTCTGATGCCGCTGATTCGAGCCGTTACTTGTACTGAGCGCATTGGAAGTATCAGTTATCAGCTACTTGTTTTCCGAATTAATTGGCCGTTTTTCAGTTTATTATCAACGTCCAATAGGATCAAAATCAGTCCCTTATGCACCCACAAAAATTATCGAGTATTTGTTAACTGATCAAGGAGAAAGATTATGGTAGCCACTTCAGTCAAAACCAAAACCACGGGACAATACTACGCCACTCGTATCGATTTAGCATTAGATATCCGCAAAGCTGTGGTTGAAATCTTAAGCCAAACCCTTGCCGCTAGTTTAGACCTAAAAACTCAGGTTAAACAGGCCCACTGGAATGTAAAAGGTTTAAATTTCTACCAATTGCACAGCCTATTCGACGAAATGGCCACGGAATTAGAAGGCTATGGGGACATGGTAGCAGAACGGATTACCGCTTTAGGTGGAACCGCTTTGGGAACAGCACGCATCGCCGCCGCTAACTCGATTCTGCCGGAATATCCGGCTGATATCGTCGATGGTAGTGAACATATCGTTGCTTTAGCCGAACGTTATGCATTATACGCCGCCCATCTTCGTTCTGCTATTGATAGCACTGGCAATCAAGGGGATGCAGACACAGCAGATCTCTATACAGAAATCTCCCGGGACATCGATAAACGTCTCTGGTTCCTAGAAGCGCATCTGATTAAATCGGAAGATGTTATCGGTTAATTATAGATAAATTTGGGGTGTGTTAACGTAGCTTAATACACCTTAAATTCTCGTAATCGGTAAACGTAGCCAATCACTTAACTGCTGTGCCAACCAATCTAATTCGGCTTCGCTAACATCTTCACTGGCAGTGATAATATATTCTCGATGGTTGGCAACGAGAACCAGAGAAGGAGGAATAATATTAACATTTTCTCCCTGCATAGTGACGGTGACATTGCGACGAATGAGACTATAAATTTCCCAATTAGCGGCATCGGCAGTTGGTTTAAATTTCAGCCCCCAGAGTTTTTGGTAAAGAGAAACTTTTTTGGGGGTAATTTTTAACTCTAGTTCCCCCTGCCAAAAAGATTTCCATAACTGCCAAGATAAACTAGAGGAGATTAAATTGAGCAGAAAAATTAGGATAATCGGGATTAAAAAAGCGACCAGTTTTAGATCGTAAATAGCGACTATAGTTAAGAGAATGATCGTAAAGAATAGGGATGGTAAAAACTGTCTTAACTGGGTTTTGAGATTGTTGAAAAACTTTTGTTTGGTTTTACTAGCTATTTTTATTTCTAGGAGATTATCTGTTTTATAAACAGTAACTTCGCTGCCGTAGGGTTTGGTCAGATTACCAATCGATACTAAGATCAATTGACAACTATATAAGCTGGCTAAAGCTTCTGTAACCGAACGAAAATGAGAGTCGGGGTGGGAGTTTGATAATCTTTTTAACCAATAGATGAAAAAAGCACTTAGATTAGTTTTTTGCTCAAAGTTTTCGGGTATGTAACGATGCTTAATCCCGGTGGCTAAACTGATCAAAGTTTTGCCTAGATCCTGTAAGTCCGTGGTGGGAGAATCGGAATCAAAGCCAAAATCAACTAGATAAAAACGATGAGACCGGGTATCCAAGAGGATATTACTAAGTTTAATATTGCCGTGGTTAATGGGGAAATCCTGCTGATGGAGATAGGAGAGAATCTCCAAAAGATATTTGGCAATTTGTTTGAGATCTTGTTCTGCTAATAAATAACTGGAGTTAAGATAGTTTTCTAAAGGCTGCGCCGATAAATAAGGTCGGACAATAGCGATGATTTGTTCCTGGGATGAATCTATCTCAAAGCTATCGAGGTATTTGGGGAGAGATGGGTGAGAGAGTTGTCGCAACAGGGCAATTTTACTGGTTATTTCTCCGATAAACTGATTTCCTTGCCCCCTAGGAACAGAAATAAGTTTAATGATAACTAAATGGGTGGTGTGTCTGTCCCTCGCTAAGATAGTTTTTTTTCCCAGTAACTGTTGGACTTGATAACGACTATGGAGAACTTGATCGAGCATGGGCGAGGATAGCATAAGTAGTACCTCTAGGATAGCTCACTCTGGAAACTCTAGCCGCCATCTTTAGCATCCTTTTAATATTTTAACAATTGATTAAAAATTCCCGTCTTGCCTAGAAAGAATTGCTATAGTAGTCCTATTTAAGTTATACTTCGCACGTTCACAACTTAAACTTTTCCTTGTTAACATAGTTTCTCTATTTCCCGCCTTATTCGCCTAATCTTAATTTAATTGAAAGGCTGTGTAAATTCGTTAAACATAAATGCTTATATGCCAAATATTATGAAAACTTTTCCGAGTTTTTTTCTGCTATTTATGGATGTCTGAATGATGCCTATTTGAAACATAAAAATGAACTGGATTCCTTGCTCACTCTAGGATTTCAGAAGTTTAATAAATCTCAGATTATGACCATCCAAAGCATAGACAACCAAAAAACTGGTGGTCTTATCTTTGCTGTCACGACAAGGTAAATGCCTACTGATGGACAGGAGACAATTCTTGCCCTTGCAGAAGCGGAGTTCATCGAGATTAGCGACAGCCGCCGCAGTGACAATTCTGGCACCTGTATTGCCTGTCCTGTGGCTCAAGTGACTATGCTAAAATCCGTCAACTAGAAATGACGAGAAACGATTTTTTCAATAGTCGCTTGGGTATCCTGCAGCAGTTTCTCGCGACTATCTCTAGTATTAGTCAGACTAGGCACGAGATTACGAGCTTGTAAAGCCATGTGAAGTTGTAGTTGAGCCACATACTCGCGGATATCTTCGCGGGTTTCCGATTGGTTAGGATGAAACATAGAGAAACTGGAAGGGTATGTCTAGCTGATGGGGGTCTTGTCGATAACTCCTATACAAGTTATCACGACAGCTTAGGTTCCAGTCAAGGGTCGGCTCCAACTCTACACATTTCTCAACACAACTTATACTAAATTCGGTTATTAAAAACTGATTATTTATTCCCCCTTTTGCCCCTTGCCTTCTGCCTCTTGCCTCTCCTCATAAGTAGCCTATGCTCAACGGATTTAGTATCAGTGGCACTTTACACAGACTGTGAGTCTCAGCCACCTGAGAAGAGCACGCATATCAGCCAAGGCAAGGGTTATAGCCGCAACTTGAGCGAAACGGTCTTGAACCATCCACTCCCGCGTCACCTCGTTTTCAGTCCCTTGAAAATATTGCTTTTTTTTCCCAAAAACAGTAAACTCAAATGTATCGTAAATGTATTTCAGATGAATTATGACTCTATATCTAGTAGAGGATGATCGACAAGAAAGGACAAAAGAAGAGGTGAGCGAGATATTGGAGCGCATTGCCACACTGGCATCAAAATCCCAGGGAGAGTTAATCGAAGCCCTAATTGGCGGAACAGAGGGGCGGTTATTCCTGATTATCAAAGCGATCGATCGCGCCTCCCTCGAACAAGTACTAGAAAACGCTGGGCTAGGTTGGCAACTAATCAAGGAAATGCGCTTGATTGGGCAGGACTTAGCCACTGTGCGAGAGCGCAAAGACAAAGCCAACTATCTAGTACAGTGGAATTTACCCCCGGGGCTAACGATGGAAACTTACCTGCAACGAAAAGCGGAGAAAACCCCCCTTTATGCTCAAGTACCCGAAGTCAGTTTCGAGCGTACCTATGTTTGCGAAGACTTGAGTAAATGTCTCTGTTTCTACGATAGTCCCGATGAAGCGGCGGTAAAAAGAGCCAGAGAAGTGGTCGGCGCACCTATAGATAGTTTGACCTCGATTGAAAATATTCACCCCTAGGAGAGAACAATTATGCTCGATCGAGGCTCCGAAATTCTTTCTTTTCTGGAAGAAAGAGCCACTGACCTCAACAACGGTACAGCTAATCTCAACGTCGGTTCGGCCCTAACCAAGCTAGGAGAATCGGGCTGGTTCGGCTATGCTATACCTGAAAGCTTAGGAGGCCAGGGTGGCTCCTTACTACAGGCAGTAGAGGCGATCTCCGCTGTGTCCCAATGCTGCCTGACCACCGGTTTTGTTTTCTGGTGTCAGCGCGTCTTCATTCAATATCTGGCCGCCAGTAATAACACTTACCTACAAAACAAAATTCTACCGGCTGTTCTCAAGGGAGAGATAGCCGGAGCCACAGGACTCTCTAACGCGATGAAGTACCTCGGCGGGATCGAGGAGCTGCGTTTACAGGCAAAGATCGAGGGAGAAAACGTCACTGTTAATGGCTTCCTGCCCTGGGCCTCTAACCTCGACTCTAAGGGAGAATTTATAGTAGCCGTTGCCGCTCAAACTACATCGGGAGAAACTCTTATCCTCGCCCTTCCCTCCTTCGCAGAGGGGTTAAAACGGGGTGAAGACCTACAATTATTGGGTTTACAAGCTTCCCGCACCAGTACCCTTGAATTCGATCGAGTTCAGTTATCTCACGACTGGATTATCAGCTTGGAAGCAGCAAAATTTTTACCCTCAGTCCGCCCCTGTTTCTTGCTGTTACAATGCGGACTGGCCCTTGGCATTACGCGTAAATCCCTTGGGGAGACAGAGAAAAGTTTAGGGGGAAAGGCAGCGGTAGCCAGCGATCGTTATTTCTTCGCCCGGGAGCGTCTGACTCGTCTAGAAAAGACAATCGAGCAATTCAGCACCCTAGAAAGCTTCGATCTCGGACGAACACGCCAACTATTCACCCTCAGAGTGGACATTACCCGGTTAGCGGTGGAATCCGTAGGGTTAGAAGCGGAAATTAAGGGAGGAAAAGGCTATTTCCGTAATAGCGACACGGCCCGACGGCTGCGCGAGGTCGCCTTTTTACCAGTGTTAACTCCGAGCCTGATTCAACTGGAAAGAGAGTTACAACGTCAGTCCTCTAGCGATAAAATTCTCACGGGCGAACTCGATCGAGCGGGGGTGAGGGAATGAGCGTCGCCACGGATTACCCCGTCCTCAGCCTAAAAAATCTCCACAAACGCTATAAAACCCGCCATGGCTACCGTACCGTTTTTGAGGATATTAACCTACAGGTGCGCTCCGGTGAGGTAGTTTGTTTGCTCGGAGCCAGTGGTTGCGGTAAATCTACCCTCCTTGCTACCGCCGCTGGTTTGCAAAGTGCCGATGGCGGAGAAATACAATTGCACTCACGACCCCTACAAGCACCAGACATCCGCAGCTCGATCGTCTTTCAATCCCCCGCCCTTTTACCTTGGTTAACCGTTTGGCAAAACGTGGCTTTTGGTTTGAAATTAAAGCGGATGCCCCGCCTCGATCATCAGCAATTGCGCGAAAGGGTTCACACCGCCGTTAAAAGCGTCAAACTAGAGGGCTTCGAGCGTGCCTATCCTCATCAACTATCGGGCGGTATGGCTCAGAGAGTTTCTCTAGCCCGCGTCCTTGCCCGCCGCCCCTCTCTCCTGCTCCTGGATGAGCCGTTTAGCGCCCTCGACGCGATCACCCGTTTCGAGATGCAAAAACTCCTCCTAGAAGTCATAGCTCTCTATAACAGCACGGTTCTCCTCGTTACCCACGACATCGACGAGGCCCTATTAGTGGCCGATCGAGTTCTTCTCATGGGCCGTCATCCGGTGGGCATCCGCCGAGAATGGACCATCTCGATGCCGAAACCCCGTTTCGAGTCAGCCAAGCTTTTGAGTGATCTACGCCTGTCAATTTTTCAAGAATTAGCCCTTGTGATGACACTGTAAATCTATGAACATACACGATAATTGTGCTTGTTGCGGCATGAGCCGTCGAGATTTCCTGAAACTTTCGGCACTGTTTACCAGTTCCTTCGGAGCAGCGATCGCCGCCGATAATTGGAATCTCCCTGTTCACGCCAATGCCAAAGATCAGCCTGTGAAAATCGGTTATCTACCGATTACGGATGCCGCCCCCCTATTGGTGGCCCACTCCCGAAAACTTTATCAAGCGGAAGGTTTAACTGCCGAACAACCGCGCCTATTCCGTTCTTGGGCGCAGATTGTTGAGGCCTTTCTCGCTCGGCAGGTGAACGTTATTCACGTTCTTTTTCCCACCTCGATCTGGATTCGTTACGGGCGCAATTTCCCCGCTAAAATCGTCGCTTGGAACCATACCAACGGTTCAGCCCTCACCGTCCTTCCCGATATTGAAAATCCCAGGGAATTGGGAGGCAAAACGATCGCGGTTCCTTTCTGGTATTCGATTCATAATTTGGTCTTGCAACAACTCTTACAACGTAACGGGCTGAAAATAGTTCGCAAACCCAAAGACGCGCCGATCGCTTCTAACGAGGTTAATCTAGTGGTTCTCCCGCCCCCGGATATGGTATCAGCCCTCGCCAATAAGAGCATCGGTGGTTATATCGTTGCTGAACCTTTCAACGCAGCGGCGGAAAATCTAAAAACCGGTAGGGTGCTCCGTTTCACCGGCGATGTCTGGAAGAATCACGCCTGTTGCGTTGTCTTTGTTCACGAGGAGGATATTAGACAACGGAAACAATGGACTCAGAGGGTGGTAAACGCCCTCGTTAAAGCCCAACTCTGGTCCCGGAGCAATCGCTCGGAAGTGGCCCGGATTCTCTCTAAAGATGGGGGAAAATATACCCCTCACCCGCTGCCAGTATTGCAACGGGCGCTTACTTACTATGATCGCAATTTCTATAAGAAAGACGGGGCGATCGAGAATCCAGACTGGCAAGTCAACCGGATCGATTTCCAGCCCTATCCTTTCCCTTCCTATACCGAGGAACTGGTACGCTTACTAAAAATCACTCAGGTAGAAGGAAATACGGATTTTCTCCAAAAACTGCAACCCCGACAGGTGGCCCGGGATCTCGTGGATGACTCTTTTGTCCGTAATGCCTTGCAACAGGTGGGCGGACCGAAAGCTTTCGGCTTACCGAATAATCTCTCCCGCATCGAGACGATCAAATTTTAAAGGTCTGAACCCATGAAGTCACAATCTTTGACCTCCCCGCCAAGAGCTTTACTACCCTTATGGGGTATCGGTTTTGGATTATTGCTCTGGTGGCTATTTACCAGTCCTCTATGGCACTCAAACCCGATTTTAAATGATTTTTCCCCTGAGCGATCTTTTGTCGCTTTATTACGTCTTTTTGTTGGGGGGGAGATTATGCCCCATATCCTCACCAGTTGCCGCCGGGTTATTGTGGGCTTGGTTCTCGCTAGTGCCATCGGTGTGCCGTTGGGGGTATTAATCGGGTTGTATCGCTCCCTTGAATCGGCTTTGTCGGCCCTATTTCAATTTCTACGCATGATCTCGCCCCTTTCTTGGATGCCTTTAGCGGTGATGGTTTTGGGAATTGGTGATCTACCCGTGTATTTTTTGCTGACGGTGGCGGCTATCTGGCCGATCCTTCTCAATACGGCTGCTGGGGTTAATGCGGTTGATCGCTCTTGGTTGACTTTAGCCCGCAGTCTCTGTGCTACCCGAGGGGAAACGGTTTTCCAGATTATTCTGCCTGCGATCCTCTCCCATCTCCTAACTGGTTTCCGTTTGGCTATAGGTATTATCTGGATCGTTCTTGTCCCGGCGGAAATGCTGGGGGTTAGTGCGGGTTTGGGTTATTATATTCTCGATACACGCGATCGACTCGCTTATTCAGAGTTGATGGCAGTGATTCTCGTTATTGGCGCAATTGGTTATCTGCTCGATTGGGGTTTGCGTCTGGCCCATCGCTCTTGGACGCATCAAGATTAGCCTATCTGAACCGCTTACGGGGAGATCATATTCTGAAAATAATCCCTAGCCATTTCCAGTAAACCCTCCCTCATAGCTGACTAGCACAGTAAACCGCCCCCATCAGTCCCACTTGAGCATTAAGGACGATATGGACAGGAATATTGCTTAATAGCTCTGCCATCCGACCTTTGGCCCGAAAAGCCTTCATAAAGCTACCCTCGGTCATTAGGGGAAGATTTTTGGCCGCAATCCCCCCCGCTATGTATAATCCTCCGTAGGGAAGCAACTTCAGGGCTAAATTGCCCGCTTCCGCACCGTAGGCCTCGACAAAGATTTTCATGGTTTGATAACAGAGATCATCCGAGTTATCTTGGGCAAAACTGGCGATTTTAGCCGCTAAATCGACGTTTTTTTGCGGTTTACCCATTTCTGCTAACCAAGTGCGGTAAATTTCCGCCATGGCCGGTGATGACTGACTATAGTTACTATCGTGGAGAAATCGATAGATAGAAGTGATTCCAGGGCCAGAAACCACTCGCTCCACCGAAATGCGCTCGATATTATAGATATCCAAGAGATAATTTAATAGTTGATATTCTAAACTCGATCGAGGGGCAAAATCGGCATGGGAACCCTCACTAGCAAACACCCGGTATTTACCCTTCGACACAGGGATCAAAAAACCCTCTCCTAACCCAGTTCCCGCACCAATAACCGCAATCGGAGCCTCTGGTACTGCTGGAGCCGACTGTAGATTGTGCAGCTCCTCTGGGGCTAATCCTAACACCCCATAACCGATCGCCGCAAAATCATTAATTAATTTTACTCGCTCAATCTGCAGCTCCCGGCTTAGGCGATCGCCAGTTAGGGACCAACTTAAATTAGTCAATTCGGAACTATTGTTAACCACAGGACCGGCAATACCGAAACAAGCTTTTTCCACCGAGGGAATAGTGGTTTGCTGGGCCAAAAACTGCTGGACGATCGGGACCAGATCGGGGTATTGTTCACTAGGATAAATTTCTTGATCGAGAGTAGTTAGCAGGGGTTGGGGACTATCCGGTGAGTTTTGGCAATCCACTAAACGCAGGATTGTTTTAGTTCCCCCGATATCTCCCCCTAAAAGAATCGTCATGTTGGTTGTCCCTCAGTTTGTCCCCATAATTATAGTTTTTTTACCGCTTCTCCCCAGCAAATTTAAAGGCCGTCAATTCTATACTATAGTGAAAGATGGTAATGCCTAAGCCCTAATTAAGGATTGATTAATCGTCGCTCCGGGGTTGGAATGGGGATTTGCTAGAGGACAGAAAGGGGACTGAAAGACATTTTAGATCTAACTGTAGCCTCAAGGCGATCGATAGGGTGGCAGAACCTATCACTGTCCCCATAACTTTTAAGATAGACCAGAGAGGGAGAAATTAGCTTGGGTGTAGAACTTCGCAGTTACGTTTATCTTGACAATTTACAGCTTCAACACGCCGCTTACATCGGTACAGTCGCCCAAGGATTTTTACCCTTACCCGGGGATGCTTCCCTCTGGATTGAAATTTCCCCCGGCATCGAGATTAATCGCATCACCGATATTGCCCTCAAATCCGCCGTGGTTCGTCCGGGGGTTCTATTCGTAGAACGACTCTATGGACTCTTAGAACTCCATTCTAGCAGTCAGGGAGAGGTAAGGGCGGCCGGTCAGGCAATTTTGCAGTATTTAGGCGTTAGTCAGCGCGATTGTCTGAAACCGCAAATTGTCTCTAGCCAAATTATTCGCAACATTGACGCTTACCAAGCCCAATTAATTAACCGTAGTTCTCGGGGTATGATGTTAATGGCAGGACAGACTTTATACGTTTTAGAAGTGCAACCGGCCGCCTACGCTTCCCTCGCTGCTAATCAGGCCGAAAAAGCTGCTTTAATTAATATCCTACACGTTACTTCCGTGGGCAGTTTTGGCCGCTTATATTTAGGGGGAGAAGAACGAGATATTATCGCCGGTTCCAGGGCGGCAGTTTCAGCTTTAGAAAATATTCAAGGTCGAGCTTTTCCAGGTAGCGACAAAAAAGAATAGGCTAACAAAGGCAAAAGGCAGGAGGTAAGGGTGCATCTCATTTTTGTCAATCTACCAATTGGGATTTTTACTTGGAAACTCTCGGCTAAAATTGGGCATTACTTCCGATTTTATTACTCAATCCAAGCTTTTGGGGGGTTCTACCCCCCAAACCCCCCGTTGGGGGCGTGGCGCCGCCCCCAAACCCCCCGCGCATTAGCTTTTCGGTGGGATGCTTACACGCAGCTGCTGATACATTTGTCATCATCTAAGAGTCACTGACAATTGCTGATTGTCGGTATTCCTGCAAATGTGAGATGCACCCTATCTCAACAAGCAATTTAAATGCGCGGGCAGCTTACAACAGCATTTCACCCTATTGAGGAGATTCAAAAATTAGTTCGCTATTATTCAGTTTTTCAACGACTAAATGGCGATAGAGTGTCACTTGCCGAAGGATTTGGTCGGGATTGTTTTTCTTGTTAGAAAACATGATCGTTTTAATCGATTCAAATTCTATTCTTGTGATCACACCATCTTTGATCGCTCGTTCAATTGTAACTCGTAAATATTCTAATTCTTGGCTTTCCTCTGGGGTAATTTCTATACTGTTAGGACGTTCTATTTTCATTATCGATCGATTGTTCTTACCTGCTAACTGATAACTGGATAATCACGGCTATTTTTTCACACTTTTATGATCGCGCAGAGAGAGTTTCCGTCTGGTTAGAAACGGCCAGATTATTATTTTGGCCGTTATTTTGCGGCAATTGTCCAGAGGCTAAATTCTGCCCCTCTCCCGTAATCAAACGAGCGCCACGACCGCGGGTAAAATAATTCCAACCCCATTGCACCATCACCACTAATTTATTATCAAATTCGATCAGATAGTAAATATGAGCCCAAACCCAGACTAACCAAGCGATGAACCCGGAAAACTTAACAAATCCCAAATCAACCACGGCCGCATTTTGGCCGATCACTGCCAGACTACCTCGATCGATATAATGAAAAGGTTGAATAGTTTGCCCTTTTAGGCGAGAAATTAATAAATTGGCCAGATATTCCCCCTCCTGCATGGCCACGGGGGCAACTCCGGGTAAGGGTTTATCTCCCTGATGGGCAAAATTGGCCAGATCCCCGACCACAAAAATATTGGCATAACCGGCGATACTTAAATCGGGTTCGACGATTACCCGGCCGACGCGATCGAGATTTACCCCGGTTCTTTCGGCCAAAATTCGCCCCATTCTCGATGCTTTTACCCCTGCTGCCCATAAAATTGTTTCGGCAGCGATTTCTGTGCTTTTTTCTCCCTGACGGACCGTGACACAACCTTCAACAATATTGGTAACGATGCTGTTAGTTTGCACTGTCACCCCTAATTTTATGAGAGAAGCGGCAGCTTTAGCGGATAAATCGGGTGCATAGGGAGGTAATACCCGATCCATCCCTTCTAAGAGCAAAATTTTCGCTTCTGTGGGGTTAATCTGGTGGAAATCAGACCTAAGCGCACCGTGGGCAATTTCAGCGATCGCTCCTGCTAATTCTACCCCCGTCGGTCCGCCACCGACAATAACAAAAGTTAATAAAGCTTGCCGCTTTTCGGCATCGATTTCTTTCTCGGCCTTCTCGAAAGCGAGATAGATGCGACGACGCATTTCTACTGCGTCTTCAATGGTTTTTAACCCTGGAGCGTAGGGCTGCCATTGATCATTGCCAAAATAGTGATGACTGACTCCCGTGGCAATAACTAATTGATCGTAGGCGATCGGCGGGTGATCTTTCAAGATCACTTCTCCCTTAACTGCATCTATATCTATGGCATGATCGAGGAGAATATCTGTATTCTCATGACCCCGTAGGATTAAGCGCAAAGGTGAGGAGATATCGGCCGGAGACAGCGCCCCAGTAGCGACTTGATAGAGGAGGGGCTGAAAAAGATGGAAATTTCGCTTATCGATGAGGGTAACATGAACGGGGGCGTTTTTTAGGGCTTTGGCCGTGTATAAACCCGCAAATCCGCCGCCTATGATAACAACTCTTGGCTGTTTTTCAGTCATTGCTTAACAATAATTCATAAATTTTCCCCTAGTGTAGTCCGGATTGTCACAATTTAGCGGTGACAAGCGTTACCGAAAACAGTAGTCTTTAACCTAGAAAAAAATATAGATACTGGCTTTTTTGACCAACCAAGAGGGCAAAACTAAGGAAGTACAGGTAATCTCCCCAGAATTTGGCCTATATATGCTCGAAAAACTTGAAAAGACCGCTACGCCGTTTTACCTAAGTTTATGACCTGGGTTAACCAGGTGGGAACTTATATTCCGCGTTTCTGTTTCCGAGTACAAGCTCGGTTTACTACCACACGGATTGGTTACTTGCTCCCTTATCACAATCAAGCATAGATCAAAAAACTTGAAAGGCAGTCACCAACGTAGAAGCCCGATTTAGTCCGATCATAGCATTTTTTTTTCTCAGAGGCAAGAGGAGAATTATGAATTATGAATTATGAATTATGAAGTGGGGTGTGGGGTGTGGGGTGTGGGGTGTGGGGTGTGGGGTGTGGGGAATTATGAATTATGAATTATGAATTATGAATTATGGTTCTTCGTTACTTTGTATGGTTCGATCAGGGGGCAGAAATCGGCTAAATCCTTATCTGGCAAGAGATTTAATTGATTAGTTCGCTCCAGATCGCAAACAATTGACAAAAATTGCGGTAATGTCTGTTTCTATAAGGGTTTCACCCCTTATAACTCCCGTCCATTGCATAACACAAACCGAAGAACCTGAATTATGAATTGGGGAAGTGAGGAGATGGGAGAATAAAGCTGCCCATTGCCCATTGCCTCCTGAATACTGACTTCTAACACCCAACACCTGATCTTGTTGGCTCTGTGAAAGTCTGGGACTACAATAGAGAAAAGTGACAATTTTTGCCAGAGTGATTACCGAGGACTAATAAAGAATGACGGCTATCCTAGGGAACCCTGCCACACTGAACACTCCGATTCTGCACCGTCTTGCCAATGGTTTAACGATTATTGCCGAAAGTCAACCGGTAGAAGCGGTTAATCTCAATGTTTGGCTGCAGGTCGGCTCGGCCTTAGAATCGGATCAGATCAATGGCATGGCTCATTTTCTCGAACACATGGTTTTTAAGGGAACCCCTAACTTAGACAGTGGCGAATTTGAACGGGCGATCGAATCGAGGGGAGCGGTGACTAATGCCGCTACTAGCCAAGAATACACCCATTATTACATTACCACTGCCCCGCAGGACTTCGCCCATCTAGCCCCGCTGCAGCTAGAAGTGGTTTTAGAAGCTTTAATTCCCGATGAAGCTTTTGAACGGGAAAGACAGGTTATTTTAGAAGAAATTCGTCGTTCTCAGGATAATCCCCGTCGTCGCACTTTTTATCGCACCATGGAGACTTGTTTTCAAGTTTTACCCTATCGTCGTCCGGTGTTGGGTCCGATGGCAGTGATTGAAAATCTCACTGCTCAACAAATGCGCGATTTTCATCGGAGTTGGTATCGTCCCGAATGGATGACGGTGGCGGTGGTGGGTAATTTGCCTGTAGATGATTTAATGGCTATTGTGAGCGATTCTCTAGATAATTTAGGCAGTAAGGGCAATTCTGATCCTATTTACCATCCTATCGCCAATCTACAGCCTGAAGCTCCTTTTAACGAGATTATCCGCCAAGAATACGAGGATGAAAATTTGCAGCAGGCCCGCTTAATCCTATTTTGGAAAGTGCCGGGGTTAAGAGACTTAGAAAAAACCTATCCTCTCGATGTTTTAGCGGCTATTCTGGGTCAGGGCAAGGTATCGCGATTATTTCAATCTCTGCGTCAAGAAAAGGCCTTAGTTTCCCAAATAACTGCCAGTAATATGTCCCAAGCAGTGCAAGGAGTGTTTTCCATTTCGGCCCAATTAGCCTCGGAAAATATCGAGCAGGTGGAGAGGGAAGTAATAGCACAGATTAGACAAATTCAACAGGAAGCTGTGACAGTTTCTGAACTGGAACGAGTTAAAACCCAAGTGGCCAATCGGTTTATTTTTAGCAATGAAAGACCGAGCGATCGAGCTAACCTTTACGGTTATTATCATACTCAGATCGGTGATTTACAACCGGCTTTTTGTTATCCCCAACACATTGAAGCCCTCACTTTAGAGGATATTCAAAATGCCTGTCAAGAGTATTTAAATCCCAACGCTTACGGTGTGGTGGTGGTGAGACCAATTCAGTAATCAGTAAACAACCTATGTGGACTCAAATTGCTCGACATATTGCCCAAACCACGGAAAAACCCTTTGAAATCGAGAAAAGTCATCCCGTTAGCGGTGGCTGCATCAATCAGGGTTATGCCGTTAGTGGCAATGGTTTAATTTATTTTGTTAAGATTAACCAAGCGAACCAAGAAGCCATGTTTGCGGCCGAAGCTTTAGGATTAAAGCAAATTCACGCCACCAAAACTATCAGGGTTCCAGAGCCAATTTGTTGGGGAATTGCCGATAAATCGAGTTATTTAGTGCTAGAGTGGCTAGAATTCGGCGGTGGCAATAGTCAAAGCTGGGAAAAAATGGGGCAAAATTTAGCCAGTTTACATCAAGTTTCCCTGTCCGATCGCTTTGGTTGGCAGTGTAATAATACCATTGGTTCTACTCCCCAGATTAATACCATTAGTAACAATTGGGCGGATTTTTTCGCTCATCAGCGTATTGGCTATCAATTAAGACTTGCGAAGGAGCGCGGCGGCAATTTTCCCGACGAGGATCAAGTTATTCCCGCTATTAGCGAGATTTTGAGTCAGCATCAACCCCATCCCTCCCTCGTCCACGGTGATTTGTGGTCGGGAAATGCGGCAATTACCGTCGATGGGGAACCAGTAATTTTAGACCCTGCCACCTATTGGGGAGACCGGGAGGTAGATTTAGCCATGACGGAACTTTTTGGCGGTTTTCCGGCGGCTTTTTATCGGGGTTATAACTATGTTTTCCCCCTGGATGCTGGTTATCAAAAGCGCAAAACTCTTTACAATCTCTACCACATTCTCAATCACTTTAATTTATTTGGTGGTGGTTACGCTTCCCAGGCCAATCGGATGTTACAGGAAATTCTTTAAGGGTTTTACTTGTGAATATTTACCGAGGATAAATTATGTCTATTCGAGAAACTACTGTGATTAAAAATCCAGAGACAAAAGTATGGACTGATATAGAGTTTATGGCGTTACCTGACGATGGTAATCGTTACGAATTGGTCAAGGGAGAGTTAATTAATCTGGGTAATTCTGGGGCTTTCCACGGTTATATTGCCATTATTTTAAGTGCTGCTTTATTCGCTTTAGTAACATCTCGAAAACTAGGTGTATTATTGGACTCCAGCACTGCTTTTACCATGAAAAATGGCAATAAACGTTCTCCCGATATAGCTTTTTTTGCCAAGGAACGTCTGCAAGGATTGGAAGAATTGCCGACGGGTTTTTTAGAAGGTGGTCCCGATTTAGTGGTAGAAATTCTCTCTCCTGGCAATACAGTGGCAGCAATCGAGGACAAAATTGCCGAGTATTTTGCCAATGGTACTCGTTGGCTCTGGGTTATCAGTCCAGGTCAACACTATGTCTTAGTTTATCGTTCCGGGTACGAACCGCAGCGATTATTGACATCAGCAGATTTTTTGGAGGGGGAAGATGTGGTTCCGGGGTTCACTTTTCCCGTGGCCGATTTGTTTCAAAAACTATCTTTTTGACTCTTTCTTCTCAACAAATCGGCTAATAAATCGGCACTATCACTAATAGCTAGATGAGAAGCTTGTTGAGCCATGGCGGCCAATTTTTCGGGACTAGACCATAAATCGAGGACTAATTCGCTTAAAAACTGAGCAGTTAACTCATTTTGACGATAAAGATAAGCGGCTTGAGCTTCAGCGAAAACTTTGGCATTATAGAACTGATGGTCTTCGGCTGCAAAAGGATAGGGAATTAAAATCGAAGGCGTACAAGTGATCGCTAATTCTGTTAAAGTGCCGGCACCGGAGCGACTGATAGCCAGATTAGCTCTTTGCCATAATCCCGCCATATTGTCGTAAAAAGGCCGGGAAAAATAGTTAGAATGGCGCAGACTATCCGCTTCGGGGTCGTTTTCTCCCGTGAGATGCACGATATAAATGCCTTTTTCTAACCATTGGGGAGCGCTTTGTCGGACAAGTTGATTAAGAGCCACGGCCCCTTGAGAACCACCGGCAACGACAATTAAAAAAGCAGTCTCTGGAATCGGTAAATCTAGGGACTGGGGAATGAGAAACTGCTCGCGTACTGGCGTACTAACCCAAGTGCTGCGAGTGCCGGGTAAATAGCTGGCGGTTCCCTGAAAACCGAGGGCAACCGTATCACACCAGCGACCGAGAACTTTAGTGACTTTGCCCGGTATGTAGTTAGATTCGTGTAGGATGACGGGAATATTGGCTAAACGAGCCGCTAAAATGGTCGGACCTGCGATATAACCCCCGGTGGTAAAAACTGCCGTTATCTGACGTTTTTTGATTAAACTACGCACTTGCCAAATGGCCCGCAGTTGACCGAACAGAATCTTGAGAGTTTTTAACCCCAAACGGGTTTGAAATCCCTCAATGGGGATGCTGTGCAGGGGATAGGTTTTTGGAACTAAGGACTGTTCCAGACGGTCTGGAACTCCTAACCATTCAATCTCGTAATCCGGCAAGCGCTCGGCCACGGCCAAGGCGGGAAATAAATGACCACCAGTACCACTAGCGGCAATCAAGAGACGGGTTGGAGTGCGTGCCATAATTCGAGAGAGGGTAAATTCAGTCCTAGAATGAAATAATCTACCATAGTTATTGATCGATCCTTACACAAACTATCACTAATGCGTAACTTGAACACGATTCCCAATAAATTTTTTCGTCAATCTCTCAAATTTTCCCTATCGTTGCTGTTAGGTTTGGGGTTAACTTTCACCCTTGCCACCGGTATGCGGGCCGAAAAGCCAGAAACTGCTCCAGCTAATTTAAAAACCCTTATCTCCAAAATTGAAACGGCGGCTAATGAGAGGGATATCAAGCAATTAATGGAGTTTTATAGTCCGAAATTTACTAATTCCGATGGCTTGACCTACGAAAAAACTAAAAAGGCTTTAACTCATTTTTGGGAACGTTATAACAATCTAGAATACACCACAACTCTCGAATCTTGGAGTCGTTCTGGGGACAAGTTAACGGCCAATACAATTACTAAAATTACTGGGACAGGAAAGGTACAGGGAAGAGTAGTGGGAATGAATGCCACGATTCGTTCTCGTCAACAATTTCAAGGGAATAAACTGGTTTATCAGGAGATTTTAAGCGAAAGAGTTGAGTTAAGCACTGGCAAAAATCCCCCCAGTATTCAAGTGAGAATTCCCGAAAGGGTGAAAGTCGGTCAAGAATTTGATTTTGATGTGATTGTTCGCGAACCTTTAGGGGATGATTTATTGGCCGGAGCGGCGATTGATGAGAAAGTAGATATTGAGCGCTATATTAATACAAAGCCTCTAGAATTGGAATTATTACAGTCCGGCGGTTTATTTAAGCGGGTAAAAGCCCCGGCAACACCAGAAAATCGTTGGTTATCGGCAATTTTAATTCAAGGAGATGGGATTGTTGTCGTTAGTCAACGGGTTAAGGTAGAAAAATAAATTTTATCTGGGGTTTGCGGCAAAAAGCTTGTTGGTGGGGTGTGGGGTGTGGGGTTTTATTCCCCCCGTTCACTCCAATGGCTGGCACTTTCATGCAATTTAATCCTTATTTTTGCCGTTTTTGAACCCTCAAAAATTAATTATGCAAGAGGTTCACTAAATACTCTGATTAAGCCTAGAGGTGAGAAACATCGCTCGTCCATACTTTAAATTTTGTTAAATTTACTTGACCAAAAGAAGTTGTTAGGGCAGCATCGACGGCATCTAAGCCGCGAGTCATTAAAATCCGCCCGATTCTGGGGGTGTTATGACGAGCATCGAAAGTGTACCATTGATGGTCCAAATAGACTTCAAACCAAGCACTAAAATCCATCGGTAGAGGTTGGGGAGAAATACCGATATCTCCGAGATAGCCGGAGGCATAACGGGCGGGAATATTTAGGCAACGGCAAAAAGTCAAAGCTAGATGGTTAAAATCGCGACAAACCCCCGTTCTTTCCCGATAGACATCATAGGCGGTTTTCGTCACCCGTGCGTATTCATAACCAAAACGAATGTGACTATGAACCCAATCACAAACCGCTTGTACTCTTGCCCAACCGGGGGGAGTTTGTCCGAAAAGTTCCCAGGCAATTTCCGAAAGTAAATCTACTTCACAATAACGGCTACTCATTAAGTAGGGAAAAACTTGGGTTGGTAACTCTGTTAAGGGAATTTCTTGGGCATTCCAATTAACGATGTCGGGTTTCCATTCATTCTCGATAACTGCTTCATTGTGAATGCGGATCTGTCCAGCGGGTAAAATTAGACGACTGGTTCGATTGCCTAAACTATCTAAAAATTCTTCTATTTTTGTTGCTGGTTGCACCTGCAAGTTTTCCGATTGTCTAACTTGATCTAAAATTGAGGGGTGTAGATAAAGTTTTAACAACATAACCACGGGTAAAGGGGCATCAAAGCCAAATTCATAACCAACACGGATTAACATTAGGACTCCTATCTAGATAGCAATTTTGTCGGGATTTGTCGGGATGAAACGCCAATAATCGCCAGACTGAAAAAAGTTAGGCCCGACTACTTAGTTAAAAGTTTGAGGATAAAGTAATAGCCAAGCTGAAAATCGATAAGCTTGATACAGAGTTACTCTCATTGTAAACTGCTTCAAATAAAAGCTTTGTAACTTTGAACACAAGCCATCGGCAGGATTAGCTCTATCGAAAAGAGTCTGGGGTGGATGGTTCCTCTAATGGACGGATTTCAATGGGGATGTAGGCCAGTTTAGCAAAAATCTTTTGTTGATAACTGACGGGCCACCATTCGTAAAGAAAGATTTCTAAAGGTCGCCAGAGGGCCACCCAACCACTAATTAATAATCCTTCTTCTAAGAAGTGAATAAATGTATCACTGCCAAAACGACTAATTAATTCGCTGAGACTCAAACAAACAAAAAGAAAGGAGAGACCAATTATTAAAGATATGCGTCCCTGTCGCCAAATTGTGCGTAATTTTCTTTGTTCTCCCTGTTGGCGATAGTCAAAATAGTTATGTAAGGCTGAGGGTAACAGATGTCGGGCGGTATTCTGTTCGTTACTGGGAAGATAAAAGACTAATTTAAGGGGGGTATTTAGGGGGAATTCATCCACAGAGTTAATAATATAATTTTCGGCGTTATCGTCTAAATCTCTATCTAAAAATGGCGAAGGATCGAGAGAATTAAAGACTTGCTGTAACTGATTAAGTTTAATTTCAATTAAGTAAGTTCCTTCCTCCTCTCGATAATAGGATTGTAATTTATTTACCAGTCTAGACATTAGTTATTAAGGTTAAGTAAATGGGGTGAACTGACACAACTAAAATCTACTAAGTAGGTAGGCACAATTATTTGTAGGGGGTTGGGTTTCATGCTTCAACCCAACCTACGTTCATCTTATATTTAATTCCACCCACCCACTTAGAAGTTACTTTATCTTGCTCATACAGGCTGAGAATTGAGCTATCTCTGAGAATATTTTAGCTGTATCAGTCCCAGATAATTAATTTAATTTATCGACCAAAACCAGCGTACCAAAAATAGGTAACCATGGGGATTACTGTGGCTAAAACCAGTAAAACTATCACCCAAATCGTGGCGTTTTTATCGTCAGTTTCTTCTGCGGTAGTAAAAGTACTTTCGATATTAATTGTCGCTACTTCCGGCGGTCCGGGATCCGCTTCTCCAGAAAGTACCGCCGTTAGGCGACGACTAGCATCGAGTAAAGCTTGATTATATTTTCCCCCATCTTTGAGGGGAACCGCCATAGTTTCCGAGAGGATACTATCGGCAATAGCTTCGGTTAATAGGGGTTTTGCTTCCTCGCCAACCCGAATAGCAGTTTTATTGGTTAAAGTATCAAGGACGATGATAGTTTGATTAGTCCGATCTTCAGGATTAGGATACCATTCTCTCAGGATATCATCGGCTAAATTGTCAATTTTTTGACCGTAATCCAAGCGCCGGACCACCACCATTCTCACTTCTTGACCGGTTTTTTCGGCGAGGTTTTTCAGATCTTTATTTAATTTTCCTTCGTTAGCGGCACTAATGGCCGAAACGGGATCGACCACATAAGTGGGCGCTCCGGGGCTTAAAATGGGGAGGTCATAGACTCCCATAGCAGCAGCCGGTGACAGGGAAACAGCCAAGGCTATACAGCAGGAGAGAAGGAGAGAAGCTAATAATTTGAGCATATTGATTCGGTAAAATTCCTATAGAACATAATAGGGGAAAAGTTTCCTGTTTTTTGATTAGGGAGACGGGGAGATGGGGAAGTAGGGAAATGGGGTGATGGGGAAATTCAACTAAAACCCTCAAACCCGACAACCCCAACACCCAAACCCTTTTAACTGATAACTGATAACTGATAACTGATTATGAGTGATTTTGAGGAACTAGAGTCTAAAAAACGGGAAAAAGCCCTAGAAATGCAGGCCTATCGCGATAACTTGCTCTCACGGGTGACAAGATTACTAATTTCTCAAGATATCCACTTGGCGATCGATCATACCCTGGAACTGCTCTGTCAATTTACCCAGAGTGCGCGCTGTTACATTATTCAATATTCCACCTGTCGTCAGCAGTGGAGTATGGTTTATGAATACTGTCACCCCGACTATCCGCAGGTTATCCCGATTCGGGAACAATCACAAAATCTCTCGACGGAAACCTTTCCTTGGTTTTCTGAACAATTATTAAACGGTATTCCAGTTAAACTGAACTCTTTAGACGATTTACCCGCTACTGCTATCCCTGAAAGAACTATTCTCGCTCATAGTCCTACTCCCTGTCTCTTAATCGTTCCCATGTGGGATAGTTATGGGGTAACGGTGGGTTATCTGGGATTGGATGCAAGTGCAGAAAAGCAATGGACAGGGGAAGATGTCACCTTTGTCCGGTTGGTGGGAGAATTAATTGCGATCGCACAAAGTAGATATGAAGCGGAAAAAGGATTAAAAGAGGCTAAAGAAGCGGCAGTTAAGGCAAATAAAGCTAAAAGTGAGTTTTTAGCTAATATGAGCCACGAATTACGCACTCCTCTTAATGCTATCTTGGGTTTTACTCGCTTAATATCCCGGGATAGCAGCCTCAGCAGTGAATATCGGCAATATTTGGAAATTGTCAATCGTAGCGGAGAACATTTATTAGAGTTAATCAACGATATTCTAGAAATGTCGAAGATAGAAGCGGGAAGAACGGTTTTTAATCCCAGTAATTTCGATTTATACGCTCTTTTAGATAATATTGCCGAAATGCTACGTCCACAAGCGCAGGCAAAAGCTTTGAGCTTAATTTTTGAGCGCAGCTCCGCTCTTCCTCAATATATTTGTACTGATGAAAGCAAATTGCGACAGGTGTTAATCAATCTCTTGGGTAACGGATTGAAGTTTACCGAGTCGGGAGGGGTGACTCTCCGGGGAAAAGTAGGAGAGAAAAGAGGAGATTATCAGCGATTGCTCTGGGAAATTGAAGATACAGGCGCAGGAATCGCCCCAGAGGAGATTTATAAGCTATTTCAACCCTTTAACCAAACGGAAACGGGACGAAAATCCCAACAGGGGACGGGATTGGGTTTACCTATCAGTAAAAAATTTGTTGAGTTGATGGGAGGTGCGATCGGAGTTAGTAGTATTCTGGGTCAAGGAAGTGTTTTTAGTTTTGATATTCAGGTAGGTTTAGTGGGGGAAAATGAGATTAAAACCGAAACCCATAGGGCAAAAGTGATCGCTTTAGCCGAAAATCAGCCTAAATATCGCATATTAGTCGTCGATGATCGACCAGAAAGCCGTTTACTGTTGCTGAAACTCCTGACTAGCCTAGGATTATCCGTGCAAGAGGCTGCTAATGGTCAAGAAGCGATCGCAATTTGGCAAGCATGGCAACCTCATCTTATCTGGATGGACATGAGAATGCCAGTTAAAGACGGTTACGAAGCAACTAGGGAAATTCGGCGGTTAGAGGCTGATAATCGCGGAAAAACGGTGATAATTGCCCTAACTGCCAGTGCTTTTGAAGAGGATCGCGCTCTGGTTATTGCCGCCGGTTGTGATGATTTCGTGCGTAAACCTTTCCGAGAGGAAGTTATCTGGCAAAAAATGAGCGAATATCTAGGATTAAAATATATTTATGCCGATAGTGAGCCAAATCAGCCCAATTATTCGCCAGTTTTCCTCGATTCCCTGCAATCCCTATTAAAATTAATCAGTCCCGCTTGGATTGGACAATTGCAACAAGCGGCGCGAGAATGTGATGATGAAAAAATTATCGCCCTAACCGCAGAAATTCCCCCCGATTATGCTACCCTTGCCCAAGGTTTACAACAGTTAGCCAGAGAATTTTCCTTTGATGCGATCGAAACCATAATTAAAGATTTAAACATATCTTAAGAGAGTATTTTATCTAGATCTCAAAAACGTGATATTCTAAAGGCATAAATCCCTAAATATGACAATTTTAAAGGATGAAACTGTTAAAAATGCTCATCGGTACTTGGTTAATACTACCGATTTTTTCCGTTCATCGGAAATTTTGGGTCTGAAACCCCGCCGTTCTAGGTTGGCTTTACGTTAGAATTAAAAGGCCAGTCTCGAAAACCAAGTGGACGGCGCAGCACCTTGAAAACTCGGCTTAGGGGGTTCCGACCAGAAAAGCTTGGCCGGGTAAAAAGTCGCGCGCAACAAGTACAAGAAGCTATAGGCGGTCAACGTACCGTGGGACACACGGAATCGGGCTTCTGAAATGGGGCGAAAGTCTGTGGACTCTGTGTAAGACAGTACATGGTTTTTTAACTGTGGTATGCGACGGTGGTGGAAGCAGAAACTTAAATCGTGAGGTTTAGGAATCGCCGCACTTTTAGGGCGGCGAGGATGTCAAGCTCAAGTCCCCTCGCTGCCCCCAATTAAGCAAAATTCCCCCAATCTTGGTGATCTCCTCAATGATCCCACCCAGCAGAAAAATTGGCTTTGTACCCAAGGAGATCAACGCATTGCCGTGGCTGCTAAAGAAGAGAAAGGTTGGAAAGAATTAATTGAAAAACAAGGTTGGCAATGTCGTGAGGGAAATACCGACATACCCGATAAAACTCTCGGCTTTTCCTGCGAACCAGAACAAACCCTCGGCATCTTGACAGTTTACTGGTTAAATGGTAGTAATGGTCAACAACAATTAAGCCAATGGCGAGATAAATTAGCAGCACAACAGGGGATGGTTTGTACCATCAATAACGTGCAGTTATTCGATACTCAAGAAAATATGCCCAACCCATTACAACCATGATTAAATTAGCAATTTTGCCTCAATCTATTCTCCTGGGTATCAGTTTACTATTAAATAATTCTCTGCCCTTACTTGCCCAATCTACACCCCTGAGCGTGGATAATTTAAGAAACACCGTCTATAACATTCCCAATCGAGGTTCCGTAATTGTCAGTGATGGTATTTTTCAATCCAATGAGGGACCGATTTTAGGAGTGCAAGTCAGTCGAGAAGCCTTGATGGGGGACTATAATAATGATCAAAGAACTGATGGTATTGTCGTATTAAGAGTGATTACCAGAGATCAACAGCAATTACATTATTTAGCCCTAGTGATCGATAATAACGGTACTGCCACTAACACCGATACTGTCCTGTTAGCCGATCGAGTAATTGTCGATAATCTGAGGGCTAAAGATGGTATGATCACCGTCAATATGAGAAGATTTCTCCCCCGGGATCCTTCCTGTTGTCCGTCGGGAGTTATCAACCAACAATTTGCGATTAATTCTAGTATTAATCAATTGACTTTACTGAGTACCAACGAAAGTCAACCCACCACCCCAAATGTGCAGGTAATACCCAGTTCTCCCCTGAGAATTAATAATAGTAATCTCCCCTTTCAACCTCCCGCTGGGGCCATCCAAATCCGCTTTTAACCCTGTTTTTAGTGCGTTACGCTGGGTACATCTCCTATTTGTGAATCTACTCAGTTGGGATTCCCTGATAATCTTTTTTTTAAAACTGTGCTTTCTGGGTTTTTTGTCTTATAATTCAGACTCTTGGGGGGTTCTATCCCCCGAGCCTCCTGTGCATTAGTTTTTCGGTGAAATGCTTAGACGCATTTGTTTATATATTTGTACCAGTCTAAGAGTCACTGATAATTCCTGAAGGCAACTCTCCTGACTCCTGACTCCTGACTCCTGACTCCTGATAAAAAATGGACTACAAATATCCCATCCAACGCTGGTATATTGCCGCAAGTAATCCCGAAAAAATTGATAGGTTAGCGCGGGAAATGGGATTATCATCCTTATTAGCAACTATCTTAATTAATCGCGGTATTGATACCCCCGAATTAGCTAAAACTTATATAGATCCCGAAGTGGATACCTTACCCTCTCCCCTGGGAGAATTTCCCGACTTAGAAAAAAGTGTCAATTTATTAGTAAAAGCGATCGCTAGGGGCGATAAAATTGCTATCTGTGGGGACTACGATGCCGATGGCATGACCAGTACATCTTTACTGTTAAGAGCCTTGAGACATCTCGGTGCTAGGGTAAATCATGCCATACCCAGTCGCATGAAAGAGGGATACGGAATTAATCAGCGCATTGTCGAAGAATTTGCCGAATCGGGAGTCGGATTGATTCTCACCGTTGATAACGGTATTTCCGCTCACGAACCGATCGCCCTAGCGATAGAATTAGGATTAAAAGTTATTATCACCGATCATCACGATCTGCCGCCAATTTTACCAAATGCCTCCGCTATTCTCAACCCAAAATTATTAACCCCTAACTCTCCCTATCAGGGATTAGCGGGGGTGGGAGTCGCCTACATTTTAGCGGTGACAACTGCCCAAAAAATGGGCAAATTACAGGGATTAACCGAGTCATTATTAGCATTATTTACCCTAGGCACTATAGCAGATTTAGCCCCATTAATCGGGGTAAATCGTCGCTGGTTAAAACGGGGTTTAAGAAAATTACCCAAATCTCAATTAGTCGGGATTCAATCCCTGATGCAAATAGCGGGAATTAGCGAGGAACAAAAGCAATTACAACCGGATGATATTGGCTTTAAATTGGGACCGAGAATTAATGCCATTGGCAGAATTGGTGATCCCCAGATAGTTATTGAATTATTAACCACCGATGAGGCTGGAATTGCCTTAGAAAGAGCGATGCAGTGCGAACAAATTAATCGTACCCGTCAAGAATTGTGCGAAAAAATTGAAGAAGAAGCGATTAAATTAGTGGAAGAAACGCCGATTCTTTGGCAAAAAGATCGAGTTTTAGTTTTAGTCGAAAAAGATTGGCATCATGGGGTAATTGGTATTGTGGCCTCCCGTTTAGTGGAACGCTACGGAGTGCCAGTTTTTATCGGTACTTACGAGGAAGAAGAGCCAGGTAAAATTCGCGGTTCTGCCAGAGGAATTGAAGAATTTCACGTTTTTGAAGCCCTGCAATTTTGCCAAGATTTACTAGGAAAATTTGGCGGTCATAAAATGGCGGGGGGTTTTAGTTTACCCACAGCTAATTTACTAGCATTTAAACAAAGATTAAGTCAATTTTCTCACAAAATTTTACAAATAGAACAATTAAAACCTTTAATCAAAATTGATACTATCATTGATTTTAAACAAATAAACCTGCAACTTTTTCAGCAAATTGATAGTTTGCAACCCTGGGGAATTGGGAATGAATTACCCGTTTTTTGGACTCCTAACGTGCGAGTATTGGAACAGAAAACCATCGGAAAAAATCATTTAAAATTATTGCTGGCTCAAAGGGATGATACCAGAATTCAAGCCCTAGCTTGGCGTTGGGGCGAATATTGTCCTTTACCAACTCGTTTAGATATTGCCTATAAACTCAAAGAAAATACTTGGAATGGTAATACAACCATAGAAATTGAATTAGTGGGAGTGCGATTACCCCAAGAAAATGATAATGTTAAAAAAGCAATTTTTATGCACGCCGATAAAATGTATCAATGTAGTTTTTGGGGTGATGTAAACGAGATTCGCATCAAAAATGAACAGGGCGATATTTTAGTCGTGCAGAAAGGGCAGCGCATTGGTTTATTAGGCAAAAATCGGCAACAAGCTAGAGAAGTCAACGTGACTGAACCCCGTTTTTATACTTTAATTAAAGTTGCCATCAAAGCTTTGGCTATCTAGCAACACCCCCAAAAAAAGCTCCTTGACGATGAACCAAACCATAGTGATCAAAATCGGTACTTCCAGTTTGACCGATAATGAAACCAGTCAATTATCCCTCTCCACGATCGCCGCTTTAGTGGAAGTCCTCACCCGGTTGCGTGCCGCCGGTCATCGGGTGGTATTAGTATCTTCCGGGGCCGTGGGGGTGGGCTGCCGTCGTCTGGGAATACAGGAAAGACCGAAAAAAATCGCCCTCAAACAAGCGATCGCCGCCGTCGGTCAAGGTCGTCTGATGCGGATCTATGATGACCTCTTTACCAGTCTTGGTCAACCGATCGCCCAAATTTTGCTGACCCGTCCCGAATTGATGGAACGCACCTGTTATGTCAACGCCTATAATACCTTTCAGGCTTTGTTTGAATTAGGGGTGATTGCCATTGTCAACGAAAATGATACGGTGGCGATCGATGAGTTAAAATTCGGCGATAATGACACTTTATCAGCCCTTGTCGCCAGTTTAATCGAGGCTGACTGGTTATTTATCCTCACCGATGTGGATCGCCTCTACAGTGCCGATCCGCGGCTATTTCCCGAAGCGGCGGCCATTGCCCGAGTTACTCCTGCGGAATTAGCGCAACTATCGATCGATGCCGGTAGTAGTGGCAGTCAGTGGGGGACCGGGGGTATGGCGACTAAATTGGCCGCGGCCCGGATTGCCACCAGCGCCGGGGTAGAAATGGCGATTACTAGGGGACGGCAGCCCAGTAATATCTTAAAAATTATGGCAGGAGAGGCGATCGGAACCCGTTTTGAGGCCCAAAAACGCAGTGATAACGCCCGCAAACGCTGGATCGCCTACGGACTAATGCCCATGGGTCAAATCTATCTCGATGCTGGGGCGATTCAAGCCATTTGTCAGGGGGGAAAATCTCTCCTCGCGGCCGGGATCACCAAAGTGGAGGGGGAATTTAGCGCCTCGGAATCGGTGCAATTGTGCGATCAAGAAGGCCGGGAAGTGGCCCGGGGAATTGTTAATTATAGTAGTGAGGAGATAGATCGAGTGAAAGGTCAACATTCCGAGCGTATTGCCAGTTTATTGGGTTATAGGGCGGCGGAAACCATCATTCATCGCGATAATCTCGTCATTTTGAGTGCCTCGTCCACCACCTCGACTAATCAGGGATAATTCCGCCACCCAGAGCCGGTCCAGCCAATGCCTTAAATGTAAAGAAATGTCTCAAAAAAACAACAAATTGTTAGACAAGCAAGAGAGTTAGACTGGGGATGTCCCCCGAAGTTCAACGCTGTGAGATTATAAATAAAGCGAAACTCAAAAATGTCTTTATTGCTGTTGGGAGAAACTTAATAATGCGAGACGCGGTAACTAGCCTGATTAGAAAATACGATGTCACCGGACGTTATCTCGATCGAGATGCGATCGATAATCTTAAACAATATTTCGCCTCGGGAACTGCCCGTCTAGCTGCCGCCGCCCTAATTAACGCTAATTCGGCGGCGCTCGTGCGTGGGGCGGCGATTCGTCTATTTGAAGAAGTTCCCGAATTGATCCGCGCCGGGGGTAATGCCTACACCACCCGTCGTTATTCTGCCTGTCTGCGGGATATGGATTACTATCTCCGCTATGCCAGTTATGCCCTAGTAGCTGCTGATACTAATGTTCTAGATGAGCGGGTACTGCAAGGACTGCGGGAAACCTATAATTCCCTCGGTGTTCCCATCGGTCCGACGGTGCGCGGTATCCAAATCATGAGCGAAATGATTCAAACCATGGCTACTGAGGCGGGTATTGCCGACACATCTTTTATCGCTGAACCCTTTGATCATCTGACTCGCGAATTAAGCGAAGTGTCTATCTAAATTCAGTTATCAGTTATCAGTTATCAGTTTTGTTCGTTCAATCAATGAGTTGGTTTTTTGCTGGCTAGAATTGAGTAAAGTCTTCCTTTACTGCGGTCAGATAACCGAGTTTCTTAGTAGATTCTTTTGATGAACAGCAAACAGTTACTCTCATGAGAGTAACTGTTAATCTCGGCATCCCCTTGGCGTTGTCAAATTAAAAGATGAGCCGAATCAGCACCGGAACTGAAATTACTTTGATAGCAAGGATTGCATTGCATCTTTCATATTCTGCTCTGACAACGCCCGTTTTTTAGTTGACAGTGTTGAGGGAATCTAATTGACTGTCTATGCTGCTTTTTCTTGAAGTTAGGATATTTAGCTCTACCTTCAAAGAAATTGAGCAAAGCACTAGAAAGATTGAAAGGGACTTGTTGTAGCACTTGCGATGGTGCTTCGGTTAGCCATTCCTATTCTTTCTTGAGAGAAGGCAGTAGCTTGATTATTTCATTTCTGCTGTTTGCTTGTAGGTTTCAGATGTTAAGTTTAGGGCGTAATTGTAAAACCATATTTTTAACCTTCAATGCTCTCTTTTTTGTCAAGTACATCTTATACCATTTTAGATGAGCTTACCCTAGCAACCTTAAGTGAACACTACTGTGCGATTAGCGTAAACCAAAACCCGATTTTGCAAGTGTAAACGTACCGCTCGCGCTAACACCACCCTTTCTAAATCCTTACCTTGACGAATTAAATCTCCTACGGTATCGCGATGGCTAACTCTGACCACATCCTGCTCGATAATTGGCCCCTGATCGAGATCGGCAGTGATATAATGGGCGGTAGCTCCAATAATTTTTACTCCTCGATCGTAGGCCCGTTGATAGGGATTAGCTCCCGCAAAAGCTGGTAAAAAAGAATGATGAATATTGATAATATTGGGGAAAAAGTTAATAAAATCTGGGGTGAGAACCTGCATATATTTCGCTAAAATCACTAAATCTATCCGGTATTCCCGCAGTAAATCTAATTGTCTGGCTTCCTGTTCAATTTTGGTTTCGGCGGTAATAGGAAGATGATAAAACTCAATACCAAATTGATTGGCAACTGATTGTAATTTTCGATGATTGCTAATAATTAAAGGAATTTCTGCCCTAATTTCTCCCGCCTGTTGTCGCCATAATAAATCGAGGAGACAATGATCCTGTTTTGTCACCCAAATAGCTAGACGCGGGACAGCATCGGAAAAATGTAGGGACCAACTAGCCTGCAAAGGTTTGGCAATAGCGGCGAAAGCTGGTTCGATCATCCCACGGGGTAAATTAAACCCCTCTAATTGCCATTCTATCCGCATCAGAAACAATCCCGCCGAAAAATCCGTGTGTTGGTCGGCGTGGATAATATTGCCGCCATTAGCGTAGATAAAATTAGCGATTTTCGCCACCAGACCAATCTGGTCGGGACAAGAAATTAACAAGGTTGCAGTGGCAGCAGTCATAAATTATCGGCGGCAAGAATTGACTTTTTCTATCCCTAATTTATTACAATTTTAGGCACTTCGTCCCTTTGATGCACAAAAAAGATCGTTTGTCAATAGCGATCGCCGATTAAATTTCTGGTTAAACTGATAGGCTCTTCCCTTGCTCAGAAGTGGCAAAATGCCGCTCGATTAGGGAGGGGACATCTTGGGGAGCTACCTGATTATAATGCTTTTTATCGGGCATAACCACCAGATTCGGGCCTTTTTTGCACTGTTTTAAACAGCCGGTTAATTTAATATTCACCGCTTCTCCCAGTCCTTTTTCCTCTAAACTACTCTCTAACCTTTGGCAGACTCTCGCACCGCCATTTTTCCAACAATCGGACTTCTGACAGATTAAGACGGTGGCTTTTTGCGCTTTTACTGGGGCCACTTCTGGGGTTTTTTCCCCGGATAAATGCTCAATCCCCAGTACCCTCAGTTTTAATTTTCCCTTCTTTGAACGAATACTACTTTCTCCCGTCACTTTTAGCCATGAGTGGAGAGCAATATTAAGAGGTATGTGGTCTCGCAGTGGTTTTTCTGGCTTAAACCAATATTCCCGTTTATCAACACTGATTCTCAGGTATTTTACCTTATATCCGTCCTTGAGGACAAAACCGAGGAATTGACCGACTACTTGAAAGGGAACCATGGTAGTTACAGATTTTGACATACTTTCTCACTTTTTACTCTCAGATTGCTAATTTTTCTCAAGGATTATGCTTGCCAACGGGTTTCTAGTCAAGCGATTAAACAGCCTCGGGAAGCCTCTATCTGTCGCAGGACAATCCACAGCTATAAAAGTTGAGCGGAGGCATCGATGCGAACCCGCAAAGGCTGATGGAGCCGGCATTGACATTCAATGTCTAGGGCCTGCAGCTGGTGGTAAACCTGCCAGCGATCCCAAGCACTAAGATGGAAGATTTTCTCACCTTCCGATGGCCATTTGTCTATACCCATGGGGCTTTTAATTGAGAACTATTAGCAATATAACTCTAGGCTGATGTTCTCAGTATAACCGACAACTGCAAATAATTGTCAATAACCCGAAGAAAAAAAAGTTACCCGGTAGCGGCGATCGGCTAAAATCTTGCTTGTCCGCTTTGCCGACAGGAATCCCTACCGCCTACAATTGTCAAAGAGATAAAAATGGAGATAACAAGAATTTATTAACGAAAATTATGGATAAAAAAGCTCAAAAAACCGATAATTCAGCAGTTCTCTATTTTGATGGTGGTTCTCGCGGCAATCCAGGGAGAGCAGCCGGTGCAGCGGTAATAGTTTTAGCCGAGGGTAATTCCTTGACTACGACTAGATATATGGAGAGAGCCACTAATAACGAAGCTGAATACACGGGATTGATTATTGGATTGGAAAAAGCCCAAGAATTAGGCTTAAAAAGCCTAGAAATTTGCGGAGATAGTCAATTAGTCATCAATCAAGTTAAGGGGGACTGGAAGGTAAAAAGCGATAGTTTACGTCCCTTTTATCAGCGTGCTTGTCAATTAGTTGCCCGATTCGATCGCATTAGCTGGTGCTGGATTGAACGAGCTAAAAATAGTGTCGCTGACGCTGCTGCTAATCAGTGTATGGATGCGGCGAAAAAATCGCCAGAAAAAGCGGAGGAAGGCGAAACTAATCTCGATATTCTGCTCCAATCCCTGAAACCAATCCTAAATACTGAAGAATTCGTTTTCTCTTCCCTCACAGCAACAGCACTAGAACAGCTACAATTAAACCCTATCTGTCAATTTCAGGAAGAGGAGGGCATAACGGTGATTATTCCCCGTCAGCAAGCCGATCGCAAGAATTTGCAGTACAAATATATTTATAGACAAATTACTCTTTCTGTGCATTCTAGTTTAGCGGCGGTGGGATTTTTAGCGGTAATTAGCGAGAAACTGGCCGAAGCAGCAATTAGCGTCAATGTCATTTCTGGTTATTATCACGATCATTTATTTATCCCTAGGGATAGGGTGACAGAAGCGATGGCTATTCTCGAAGAAATTAGCCGCTCATAACAGTTATCAGTTATCAGTTAGCAGTTATCAGTTATCAGTTATCAGTTATCAGTCATTAGCAGTCAGGAGTCATACTAAATCCGTTGAGTATAAGCTACATATCAGGACAGGCAAAAGGCAAAAGGCAAAAGGCAAAAGGCAAAAGGCAAAAGGCAGCTTTGTTCTCCCCACACCCCACACCCGTTCGGACTTCGGCGTGAGCTCAGTCGAACGCTGATCTCACGGCCGAAGCCCACACCCCACACCCCACTCTCCACTTCCCACTTCCCTTTAAACAGGATTTATTTTTATGGTTCTTCCGAACTTACACTGTAGAAAATTCCTCAAGCTCCCGCTCTGCCCAGCAATGCTCTAAAGTTGATAAATATCAATCTGACAAAAACTCAAAGCCTTATTATACAAGCTTTACAAGCATGAGTTGTTGATAGTTTTACATGACAGGTTCGGTAGAGCCATTTTTATTTATTCTCCCCACTCCCCAATTCATCATTCATCATTCATCATTCATCATTCATAATTTATCATTCTCTTGCTGCGAGCGGATGATATCGATGGTACTTTTCAGCACACTAGCGATGGGAACTGCTATCAATAAACCGAGAATTCCTGCCACTTTGCCCCCGATAAAAAGAGATAGAATAATCCAGACGGGATTAAGTCCGATCATACCTCCCATTAACCGAGGGGCGATGACATTATCATTAATTTGACCGACAATAATAGTCAGGGTCAAAACTTTTAACCCTAACCAAAAATCTTGAAACATCAGTAGGGTACTAATGCCAATAATGGTAAAGGCACTGGCAAAAGGAATTAATGTAGTTAGACCGATCGCCACCCCGAATAATAGGGCATAATCGACCTTGAGAATCACAAAAACAAAAATTTGAGCAAGGCTGAGAATTCCTGCTAAAATGGTTTGACCAGCAAAATAGGTTTCAAAAGTTTGACGAATAATCGTTCTTAATTTGAGATTCCAGGGAGCAGGAATCCAGCTTAAAATTCCCTCCCAAATTTGTTCGCCATAGAGAACCAGAAAGACGGTTAGAACTAGAACAAAGAGAATGTTTAGGATACTGTTGATAGTTCCCAGCACAAAGCTTAGTAATTGAGTGCTAAGAGTTTGTAAAACATTGGTTAGTCGTTCCGATAACTGGGTGATTGATTGCTCGATATAAATCGCATATTTCTGAGTTTTATCCCACTTTTCCAAATTTTGTATCTGTTCGGTTCCCGACTCGATCCACTGGGGCAAACTATTGATTAAACTGCTTAATTGTTCGACAATCTGGGGAATTAAAATTAAACCTAAAACAATTAAAATTAATAGGGCAATTAAAAAGACAATAGCGATCGAACCACTGCGATTAACCCCGCGTCTTTGCAGCAGTTTGATGGGAACATCTAAGACAAAAGCTAGTAAACTAGCAGTGACAAAAATACTGACTAAGGGTTCTAGATAGCTAAATAATTGGAATAATAACCAACCATTGAGAAATAAGAGCGGAAAAACTAGACTTAGCCGCAACCAACGAGGTAGTTGCTTAAAAAGCTCTATCATTAATTTTGTCCTGAGAGAGTATCGATGTATGTAAAAAGAGACTTTTCTAACCAGAAATCCTCTTTCAATCTACCATCTCCTCGCCACTTTTTTGGTTCCAGTAACCCTGAAACTCTTATCCTAACTGTATGGAGCTAAGCGGATTCGAACCGCTGACCCCCTCAATGCCATTGAGGTGCTCTACCAACTGAGCTATAACCCCTTGAAGACCATTTTTGAATATAGCTTAAATAGAATCATTTTGTCAAGGGGGGACGAGAAAAAAATTTGTCCCTCACAATGCGATCGCTGATAAGACAATGGTAAAACAATCGCCCCCATTTAGACAGGAGCCGGAATTTGGGTTAAATAGGTTAAACAGTGACCCATGAGGAAATAAACTACTAACATAGCCGCTGCCGCTGCTGCCACCAAGGTTCCCGCCAGCATCAAGGAAAACTCTTGCTTGTCGAACGCTTGCTGCATCAGATGCAATGACCAAGCCACAAGACCGAGGTCAAAGATGAGAATCGGAACTAACATATTTTAAATTTTGTTAACTTTCCTCTATTCTAATACATAATTTTCCCTGGGGATAATCGGAGGGAAGTTAAAAACAGGGATTTTTTGCCGGTTTCTCGATCACGGCTGTCAGCCGTCGGCCATTGACTTTCAGTAATAGCTGTAAACCTTGCTCTTCTTGGGTTTCAGTCCGAAGAAATTGGCAGTAACTAATAGCATTAACCGACTCAATCACTAGATTAAGTTCTGCAAATCTGGCTCTCATTTTCCCTAGCTAACGCACGGGTACTTGTTGATTTTGCAGATAATTTTTGACCTCAGCGATGGTTAATTGACCATAATGGAGTAAAGAAGCCAATAAAGCCGCTTCTGCCCGCCCTTCCGTCAATGCTTCGTAAATATGCTGACAATTACCCGCTCCTCCCGAAGCAATCACAGGAATCTCCACCCTTTCAGCGATCGCTTTTGTCAAGGCCAGATCGTAACCCGCTTGCGTGCCGTCGGCATCCATACTGGTAACTAACAACTCACCCGCCCCGCGTTTTTCCACTTCTTGGGCCCATAATAAAGCATCAATACCCGTATTTTCGCGTCCACCCCGAACATAAACCTCCCAACCGGGGTTATGCACATCCTTACGTCGTCTAGCATCGATCGCCACCACAATACACTGTTTACCAAAGCGATCGCTGGCTCGATCAAGCAATTGCGGATCTCGCACGGCAGCCGAGTTAATGCTGACTTTATCGGCCCCGGCTCTTAACAAATTTTTAATATTTTCTAAGGATTGGATACCACCCCCCACGGTCAGAGGAATAAAAACCTGTTCCGCCGTGCGATAGACTACATCAATAATCGTGTCGCGATCTTCATGGGTAGCAGTAATATCAAGAAAAACCAACTCATCAGCCCCTGCCTGATTATACAAGCGGGCCAACTCCACGGGGTCGCCAGCATCCTGAAGATTGACAAAATTAACCCCTTTCACTACCCGACCTTTATTGACATCCAAACAAGGCAAAATCCGCTTCGCTAACATATCCTAGACTCTTGATTGTAACAATGGCCATCAAACGATCGCATAATTCCCCCCCGGCTGCCCAGGAAAATCTGCTCACTGCCAATCCCACTATAGAAGAAACGGAAAAAGCAGAAGCGCAGATCCGTCCGCAATCCCTAGAGGATTATATCGGTCAACAGGACTTAAAGGCTAATCTAAAAGTCACCATCGCCGCGGCCAAAGCTAGACAAGAAGCGATCGATCATTTGCTCTTCTACGGGCCGCCGGGATTAGGAAAAACCACCATGGCTTTAATTTTAGCGGCCGAGATGGGAGTAAATTGCCGCATTACCGCCGCTCCCGCTTTAGAGCGTCCCCGGGATATTACCGGCATCCTGATCAATCTTAAACCCCGGGATATTCTTTTTATCGACGAAATTCATCGACTGAATCGGGTGACGGAGGAGTTATTATACCCGGCGATGGAGGATTATCGACTGGATGTGACGATTGGCAAGGGTCAAGCGGCGAAAATTCGCAGTATTTCTTTACCTCCCTTTACTTTAATCGGTGCTACTACCAAAGTTGGCTCTTTAACTTCGCCTTTGCGCGATCGTTTTGGCATGATTCAACGTCTGCGCTTCTATACAGTGGAGGAATTGACCACAATTCTTCTCAGAAGTGCCACTATTTTTAATATTCCCATGACTGAAGCAGGTGCGATCGAAATTGCCCGTCGCAGTCGGGGAACTCCACGCATTGCCAATCGTTTATTAAAACGGGTACGCGACTATGTGCAGGTGAAGGGAGAAACTATGATTACCCCCCAGTTAGCCGCTGAGGGATTAAATCAATTAAATGTGGATTCTATGGGTTTAGATTGGACTGATCGATTAGTATTAAAGACGATGATCGAACAGTTTCAAGGCAGACCCGTGGGATTGGAAGCGGTAGCGGCAGCCACGGGGGAAGATGCCAAGACAATCGAGGAGGTCTATGAGCCTTATTTATTACAAATAGGTTATCTTAATCGTACTGCCCGGGGTCGCGTGGTGACGGCCGCCGCCTACGAACATTTAGGATTACTGGCGAAATTGCCGAAAAATAAGGATCAGAGTTTGCCTTTGTTTGAGTTGTAGTTTTCTAGATATTACAGCGTTTCTCCGATAGATGAGCTAAGTTTTTGCGTCTGAAATCCTTACTTCGGCAAGGTTTAATCTATACTTCACCTTTACGAGAAAGGCTGTAGGAATAATCCGGTCGCTTCTGTCCCTTCTCAATTAACACTTCTTGTTGCGCTGACTAAATTACAGCGTTTTAGCTCATTTGTGTCTTTAAATACTGCCTTGACTGCGTGAAATCACACCAGTCTTTATACAAAGGCTGTATCATAATCAGAGTGAATGACATTGTTGTGATTGCTTTCCGCTTCTAATCTAGATGTATTGGGATTTGTCAAAGCTAATTGCAATAGTGATCCTTTACAGCCAATGGTTCTTTAAGTCTGTTAGCACGCTATGTCTGTTCTAAATAAAGAAAATCTTAAGCTGGAAACTCTTAGCCTGTTTCAAAAATACCAAAAAACAGGCGAGAATAAGTTACGGGATCGGATTATGGAGTTGAACCTAGGATTAGTCAGAAGGGAAGCTCATCATTGGGTCAATCAATGCCATGAAACTTACGAAGATTTAGTGCAGGTTGGCTGTATGGGGTTAATTCGGGCGATCAATCGTTTTGACAGCAGCAAAGGTCATGCTTTTAGTTCTTTCGCTATTCCCTATATTCGCGGCGAAATTCAACACTATTTACGCGATAAAGGTTACACGGTTCGGATTCCTCGCCGTTGGTTGGATTTAGGCAGACAAGCGACAAATGTGCGTCGGGATTTCCAAACTGTCCACAACCGTCAACCCAATGATACGGAAATCTCCCTCGCTTTAAATATTTCCCTCGAAGAATGGCAAGAGGTAAAACTGGCTTTCCAAAATCGTGAACCTCTTAGTCTTGATGTGACGGTTAATGATGAGGATAATAATACTTGTTTAAAAGACCTCGTTCCCGATCCCCGTTATCGCAGCTTTCAACTTTGTCAAGAGGATTGCATTCGTTTACAACAGGCACTGGCTCAATTAGAAGACAAAACCCGTCATATTCTCGAATTTGTCTTCCTTAAGGATCTTACTCAACGGGAAACCGCCGAACAATTAGGCATTAGTGTTGTCACCGTCTCCCGTCGGGTGAAAAAGGGTTTAGAAATGCTCAAGGAAACTATGGTCCAGGAAGCGTTTTAGCAAAATTATCTTGGCTCCAATAGCAGGTAATTTAAAACCGCAGCTAAATATTCATACTGCTCGATCGAATTATAGTAGTGAGCAGAAATCCTCACAATTAATGAGGCTTCTCCCCAAGAAATTATCGGCACTTCAATCTGATATTTTTCCCACAGTTGTCTGGATAAATCTTCTGCTGTCCAAGCATAACTAGGAATTAGAATTGAAGACATTGATCCGATCATTGATTCTGGACAAGGATAATTGACCTGCAAGGCATGACAAAGTAAATTTCTGGCTTTTAAAACCAAATTATGATTCCTCGCCATCAAACCTAGTAAACCATCAATAGAGAGAGAATTTAAAAACTCGATTGCTTTTGGCACTGATAAATAAGCGGTGGGATCATCGGTTCCCATCCAAGCAAATTCTAACTGAAAACGGGAGCGATCTTGTCGAGGAGAATTAGCCCCATGGCTAATAGTTAAAGGTCGAATTATTGCCTGTTTATCCCCGCGCACATAGAGAAAAGCGGCTCCCTTGGGACTACATAACCACTTATGACAATTAGCAGTATAATAGGTGGGATTAATTGCCCCGATATTAAGGGGTAAAAAACCTAAAGCATGAGCGCCATCGATGAGAGTATCAATACCCAGATTATTTAATTCTTGCACAATTTCTGCGATTGGCCAAATTAAGGCCGTGGGACTGGTGACATGATCTAAAACTACTAATTTTGTCCGGGGAGAAACAGATGCTAAAATTGCTTGACTAATTTCTAAAGGAGACTGCACAGGGAAGGGAATTTTAGCGATAATTACCTTTAAACCCCATCTTTTAGCTATATGTTTAACTGCATTAGCACAAGCATTATAAGTCTGATCGGTGATCAAAATTTCCTCATTTTCCTGAAAAGTGAGAGAATTTAACACCGCATTCACTGCTGTGGTTGCATTGGGAACAAAGACTAAATCATCGCTATTTACTCCCACTAAATCCGCTAATTTTTGCCTAGCAATATCTAATAAACCCTCTAATTCTCTCCCCAAAAATGCTAAAGGTTGTCTTTCCATTCGTTCCCGCAATTGTTGCTGATAATCCAAGACTATTCTAGGGGTTGCACCATAGGAACCATGGTTGAGAAAATAAATATTATCGGGAATTAACCAAGAGTTTTTAGACATATTGAATTAATTTGATTTTATTCAAAACTAGAAAAAATAGCTGAAAAATTGCCTATTATATTCAGCTTCTAACTACCTAGTATATTAACGATGGATAATTTCAGGGACAAAAGTTTCTCCATCTATGAGAGGATGATTTTCTGGAGATTGATATTTTCCCGTTTTCACTTTCTGTTGGATTAGATGCTCTTGTGGTGGGGGAAGATGTAGGTTCATAGGTATTAGGACTATCTACTGAGAAAATCAACTTTATCTTAATTTTAAGCTAAAGATCGACAAAAAAAGCTCTCCTGGAAAAAGGAGAGAGGAGAGAACGAGTTAGAAAAAATTATTAATGTAACCATCCCTTCAGACGACGCGCGACTTGAGGACGACGTAATTTTCGCATCGCTTTAGTTTGAATTTGACGTACTCGTTCGCGAGATAAATTGAACATTCCTCCCACTTCCTCTAGGGTATAGGGTTGACTGGTAGCTAAACCATAACGGAGGGAGATAACATCTTTTTCCCGTTCCGTGAGAACATCACTTAAAACTGCGAAAATTTCTTGACGCATCATCATCTCATTCATTTTATCTTCGGGAAGTTGTAGATCATCATCTTCCAACAGATCCACTAATTCCGTATCTTCTCCTTTCCCCACACGATGATTTAAAGAGAGAGATTGACGACGCAATTGTAATAATTGCCGCAATTGTTCGGGAGTCATTTCTAACGCTTCCGCGAGTTCCCGTTCATTGGGATTGCGCTGTAAATCTTGCTTGAGAATGCGCTGCGCTTTTTTGAGTTTATTGAGTTTTTCGACAATGTGAATCGGTAAACGAATCGTGCGCGCATCGTTAGCAATGGTGCGGGTGATTGCTTGTCGAATCCACCAATAAGCATAGGTAGAGAATTTATAACCTTTATTGGGATCAAATTTTTCCGCCGCACGGTTGAGTCCGATCGCACCTTCTTGAATTAAATCTAAGAAAGGAACCCCGCGATTTAAATAGCGTTTAGCGATGGAAACCACCAAGCGCAAATTAGAACGAATCATTTTCCGTTTAGCTGTTCTTCCCCGATAAAGACGGTTTTCCAGTTGACGTTCATTATCTAATTGTAAAGCGATCGCCCATTCCGTTTTCGTCGGGGGACGATGTAAATTTTCTTGCAGTTTTTGGCGCACTTCTTCCGCTTCCATCAGAAACTTAACCGAGTAGGCTAATTCAATTTCTTCTTCCCCATTAAGCAGGGGATAACGGGCCATTTCTTTAAAAAATGCCCCAACAGTATCTTCATTGCTGCCTTTACCGTATCCTGTGCCACTACCTGCACGAGTGGTTTTTAGGGTTTCCGGTAAAGGTTCAGTCAGATCTTCGTCAGTTCTTTCAGCAAAATCCACGCTGTCCAGTTCTAAAGGATTTGTCTCAAGGGCAATGATTTGATTAAAATTATCATCGGCGGCTAGTTTAGAGATTTTCATAAGCAGTTATGGATGGAGTGGGATTATAATAGCGGGGAGAAACTGAGTTTTTCCCAATGGGCTGATTGTTACATTGAATTTTCGGGGAGCAGATTTTTTAAACGTTTTCTTAATTAATGGCGGCCATTTCTGGGATATAATTGCGCGATTCTGTGTCGATGGTTACAAATCGCCGAACCAGACAATAAGATTTTCTGGTGAATGGGAGGAGCTTTTTGTGTTTCTACTCATACACTCTAACTAAGGTTTTTGGTATTTGACTAGGTAAAGATTACGCTTCTTAACAATCAAGATAGTGGTCAGCTTTTTATTACTATTTTTCGCTTTTTTTATTGAGAACTATTCTCAAGTTTTGACTAACTATGCTTCGATTTAATAGCTAATAGCCAATAATTATCATTTGGGAAGACTTTACGCGCTAAAAATCAAAATTTGTGGGCAAAAAAGCCATATTTAAAGTTTTTTTAGACAAAATTAGCTAGTTTTATTCCCCCTCAAGCTTTAAACTATAATTTAAACACCCCATTCTCCCCAACCCCCAACCCCTAACTGATAACTGATAACTGATAACCATGCTCGATTGCCATGCTACTCTAACTGTAGCGGAACCTCCCACACCTTACCAATTAACCACAACTGGGCAACCGTGGTTAGAGGTTTTGGTTGATCGCCCTTATCCCAGAGATAGTCAAGAGGATCAGCAAATATTAACCTATAGTATCCCCCGGGATTTAACGGTAGAAATTGGCGATATTTTAAGCGTTCCCTTTGGTTCTCAGGTAATTGGGGGAATTGCTCTTAGATTTCTCGAAAATTTGCCCGCAGGACTAGAAGAAAATCAAATTCGTCCCGTGGAAGATGTCATTGCTAAGGGTTTTTTTCCCGATAATTATTGGCAGTTATTGACTAAAATCGCCCAATACTACGCAACAGATTTAATCACCGTTGTTCGCGTCGCTTTACCTACGGGTTTACTGCGAAGTTCCCAACGTCGCATCAGATTAAAACCAGAAGCGATTCCCCCTGGTGCGGAAGTTTTTTGCACTCCCCTCTCCCGTCAGATTTTATCCCTGCTAAAAAATCAAAAAGAAGGCGATTATTCGGCGAAATACCTGCAAGAAAAAGTAAAAAATGCTAATTACGGTATCCGAGACTTAGTTAAGCGCGGTTGGGTAGAAAGTTATCTAGAAGCGCCCAAAAGTCCCAATATTAAACAAAAAAAAGCCATTACCCTGCTAATAACCGACTTTCCTGCTGATTTAACCGAAAATCAACGCAAAATTGTCGAAATCTTACGCCACCAGGGAGGAGAAATGTGGCTGCCAGAATTGGCACAACTCGCGGGGACAAAGCATTTTAAACCACTAATTGACAAGGGTTATGTGGTGATTGAGGACCGGGAATTTCTGCGCTTATCCTCGGCGATTATGAGCAGGGATCAACCAAAAACACTCACTTCTAGTCAAAAACAAGCCCTAGAAGCTATTCAAACCCTGAAAGGTGGTGAAAGCCTCCTCTTACACGGAGTTACAGGATCGGGTAAAACAGAAGTTTATCTACAGGCGATCGCACCTGTCCTAGCAGCGGGTAAATCTGCCTTGGTTTTAGTCCCCGAAATTGGATTAACACCGCAACTAACCGATCGCTTCGTGGCCCGTTTTGGCGATCGAGTCTATGTTTATCATAGCGCCCTCTCCCAAGGAGAAAGATACGATACTTGGCGACAGATGTTGACAGGAACCCCACAAGTTATTATCGGGACGAGATCGGCGATTTTTGCCCCTTTACCCCATCTAGGCATGATTATCCTCGATGAAGAACACGATAGCAGCTTTAAACAAAGTCAGTTACTCCCCACCTATCACGCGCGTACCGTGGCTAAATGGCGCGCTCAATTAAACCATTGTCGCGTAATTTTAGGTTCGGCCACGCCATCCCTAGAAACATGGCTAGAATCCCAAGCTAATCCCAGTCTTTACCTATCTTTGCCCGATCGCATCCAAAATCGCCCCTTACCGCGGGTGGAAATCGTCGATATGCGAAGGGAATTGCAACGAGGCAATCGTTCTCTTTTTAGTCAATCCCTGCGTTCATCTCTGGAAACCCTGCGCGACAAGGGAGAACAGGCAATTTTATTCGTCAGTCGCCGGGGTCATAGTACCTTTGTATCTTGCCGAAGTTGCGGTTATGTGCTGGATTGTCCCCACTGTGATGTCTCTCTCTCCTACCACCACACCGAACCGGGAGCGCAAGAATTACTCCGCTGTCACTACTGCAACTATGGTCGCATTCATCCGAAACAATGTCCTGAATGTGGTTCTCCCTATCTAAAATTTTTCGGTACTGGCACTCAGCGAGTCACCCAAGAATTAACCAAAGAATTTCCTGATTTGCGCTGCTTGCGTTTTGATAGTGATACCACCCGCAACAAAAATGCTCCCCGGGAACTATTAAAACTATTTACTGATGGTGAATACGATGTCCTAGTTGGAACCCAAATGCTCACCAAAGGATTAGATATCGAGCGAGTTACTTTAGTGGGAATTATGGCTGCCGATGGTTTACTTTATCACTCCGATTATCGCGCCTCCGAACGCGCTTTTCAAACCCTCACCCAAGTAGCAGGGAGAGCAGGAAGGGGAGAAAGAGAAGGAAAGGTAATTATCCAAACCTATACCCCTGAACATCCCGTGATTAGAGCAGTGCAAACCCACGATTATGAGGGTTTTGTCGAGACGGAATTAATGCAGAGAGAGGGTTTAAATTATCCTCCCTATGGCAGTTTAGTATTAATTCGCTTTAGTGGTTTAGATGGGGAAGCAGTGCAGAAAAGTGCCGAAAATGTCGCAGAGGAATGTGTTAATAATTTCGGTCCCGATTGGGATATTTTGGGACCTGCACCTGCAACAATTATGCGCGTGGCTAACCGTTATCGCTGGCAAATTCTGTTAAAATTATCGGGAGAAAAGGCTGATATCGGTCGTCTTTTTCTTCCTCTGAAAAGCTTAGTTTTACCCAAGGTAAGTATGGCGATCGATGTGGACCCCTTGACGATAGAATAATCAGGGATGGATAATGCGCTCGCAACGCGCTCGCTACGCGAGATCGCCATTGTTCACGAGTGCAACCAGTTATCTAAATCCGTCAAAGTGTTAAAGTCTAATAAAGCGAGTCCTAAGTCTTCTAAGCGCTCTACAGGAAGATTACGGATGGTTTCTTCTAGATTCTGGGGTATTTCTCCGAAACGTCGCTGAAGTTGACGGAGGACTAACTTTGCTTCTCCTCTTTGTTCACCTTGCTGAACCGCTTGTTCTCTATCCTGTTGGTAAAGTGGAGCTAAACGCATAATAAACTCCCTATCCTCCTGTGTTTTTTTCGATAATGCTTCTAGATTTCTACTCAAATTATACAATAAGTTTAAGGAAGCCGATTTTAGGGGATTATTCGGCGATAATCTCTCTAATTCATCGATAGCTCTCTCTCTTGTTCCTCCTCTACCCAATAATCTTAGCCATAATGTCTCTGGGATTGCGGGTAACTGATGAATGACGACAATAGCTGTACCTAAACCCTCTGGGAGAAAATAAACTCCTTCTCCCCAATTGGGTTGTAATTGAGCCGTAAACAGGGATAAAATGCGCTCACTAGCTGTAGGGGTGAGAATCCATAACGTAGGTATCTCCTCCTCTGATATTCTCTGTTTATTTCTCTTTGCTTCTCTCTGGAAGATTTCACGGATAGCAAAGCGCTTGGATAGACAATCATTGATACCATCAAGGGTAATCCCATTGCGATAGGGTTCCAATAAACAGGGATTTTGGCATAATTTGCCTAATAATCCTAACTGAGAGGGAATTTTAGAGATATTAGGGCTAAAATACACATCAATTTCTTTAATTTCTGAGGTGACTTCTTTGCTGACAACTACTGTACCGTAGGGAGAAAGAAGGGTTTCTAGGAAGTCTTTGCTAAATTTATCCCAAATAAAGCGAGTCATTTCAGTTATCAGTTACCAGTTATCAGTTATCAGTGACTACCACCTAAACTCGGTAGCTTGAAAAAGGTTAATTACCTCAGTTGCTGATTTTAGCCTCTAGATTAATCATCGAGAATTGAGCAAGCGATCGCATTTATGATCTGATTCTAATTTATTGAGGGTCAGTAATAATAGTGATAATTGACATTTCTTAAGATTTTATCTCCGACTACTGATAATTAACATTAACATCGACAAAAAAACTTTCTAAAATATGCTTAGATAAAGGTAAATATTGACATTTGCTGTTAAATTAGTCAGCTTATTGCGCCAAAAAGGAAACAAAAGGGGGTATAGTAGATAGGGCCGCTTTTAATTTGGCTGCTGCTAGTCCCTCTGGTTGATTGAGTTTAGCCAGAATTTGGTTTAATAATTCTAAGATTTGTGCAGAAGCAAGTTCCGGGGGTGGTTCTGTGGTAATTACTGTCAATTCTGTGACAATTTCTGCTACCATTACCTCCGCGTCAGGAAAAGATGCTTCTTGACTGTCGCTGGCGATTAAATCCCATTTTTCTCGTTCAAAATCCCGAATTTTTCGGCGTAAATCTTCGATCTGCTGCTTGATCCTAACTTCTTCTTCCGGTCCGATTATAACTAAAGTGTTTCGCTTTCCCGCTAATTGTTGTTTTAAGCGTTGAATATTGTGTTCGAGGTTTTGTAATTCGTCAGTAGCCATGGGAAAATAAGCTTAAATTAGCCAATTAATTCAATTATGATCTATCCATCTAGAAATGTCATTCCTTTGGCTGTCCCCCACTCCCCAACACCCAACCCCCTCACGGATCACAGAAAAAGCCTAGCTCAATCTGGAAATTTTGATTATGATTATTAAGTAATTGACCTGTATTTGTGATATAGATTCAAAGGAGAGAAACGGTGTCCACAGAAGTCATCGAAAAGCGTTCCACAGCGACAATCCGTAAACCAGCACCGCGTTATCGCGTTTTACTCCACAATGACGACTTTAACTCGATGGAGTATGTGGTTCAGAGTTTAATGCAAACGATCGCCGGTATGACGCAACCCCAAGCAGTCGATATCATGATGGAAGCGCACACGAATGGTACAGCCTTGGTGATTACCTGCATCCAAGAACACGCGGAATTTTACTGTGAAACCTTGAAAAATAAAGGTTTAACCAGCAGCATCGAACCCGATGAATAAAAGATTACGGGTAATTGCCACTTACCCAGTCCCCCTGCGACTGGGGGTTTTTATTTTGCTCTTACTTTTTCTCTGGTTGCCGATCGCACTTCCCCTCTATCACTTTTTTGCCACTAATGCTAATCTGGTCTCAATTTTGACCCTTTCTGTTCTCTATCTGGAATTTTTGGGGTTATCCCATTGGTGGGGACGGACAATTTATGGCGATGAGGGATTAGCTGGTTATGGGTTGATTTGGCGAAGAAAAACGCCGATCGAGTTAATTAACGGCTTGGCGATCGGTTTATTTTTCACTTTCTCGCTTTTTCTGTCCCAAGCTTTCCTAGGTTGGTTAAATTTCTTACCCGCAAATCCCCCAATCAGCAAAATCATCCTAGAGGGGTTTTTAGTCGCTTTAGCGGTGGGTTTCGCCGAAGAATTATTATTTCGGGGCTGGTTACTGGGAGAATTAGAAAAGGATTATCGTCCCGCTATCGCTCTAGTGATTAGTGCCTTAATTTTCGCTTTTGCTCACTTTATTAAACCTTTAGCCGAAATTATCCGCACTTTTCCCCAATTTCCTGCCTTAGTCTTGCTAGGATTAATTCTCGGTTGGGCAAAACGCGCCTGTGGTGGTAGTTTGGGTAAAAGTATCGGTCTGCACGCAGGTTTAATCTGGGCATACTATATATTAAATGTGGGTCAGTTAATTAAATACACTGGTACTGTTCCCGATTGGTTAACTGGAATCGATAAAAATCCTTTAGCGGGAGTAATGGGTTTACTTTTCCTGACAATTCTCGCTATCTGGATCAGAAAAAAAGCAGTTTTGAGTGAACGATAGGGGATTAAATCAATTACTATAAAGGGGAAATTGCCCATCATAGCTATACCCCATGAATCGATTATTATCTTTTCTAGAATATCGCCCGCGTTTGCGTAATATCCTATCTTTTTGTTTCTCTCTTATCGTCATGCTGTTGATCGGTGTAGGCAAAGTCACAGCACAAGATTTAAATAATTCTACTGTGGATTTAGTTGCTAATATTTGGATGTTAACAGCCGGCTCTTTAGTATTCTTTATGAATGCGGGTTTTGCCCTGCTGGAAACGGGTTTTTGTCGTACTAATAACGCCACTAATGTCTTAGCTAAAAACCTAATTGTCTTCTGTATTTCTGCCTTGGCTTATTGGATGTTTGGTTTCGGCTTAATGTTTGGCAATACATCTGCACTAAAGAATAGTTTCTCTGGTGGTACAGGATTTTTCTTGGAAATTTTAACCCCCAATAATCAATACAGTCAATTCCAAGAGGTGTGGAAAGGTCGTTCAATTGCCACTTTATTTTTCTTTCAATTAACTTTTGCGGGAACTGCGGCGACCATTGTATCGGGAGCAGTGGCAGAAAGGGTTAAATTTTGGGCATTTTTGCTATTTAGTTTCTTTTTAGTCGCTTTTTCTTATTCTCTTACTGGACATTGGATTTGGTCATCGGAAGGGTGGTTATATAACTTATTTAAGTTTCGAGATTTTGCCGGTTCAACGGTGGTGCATTCGGTGGGAGGAATGGCCGGATTAGTGGGTGCTTGGTTACTAAAACCGAGAGATGGACGCTTTGGTTATAATCGCAAAACCGATCGTTATGAAGCAAAAGAAAGGGGAAATTTTGCCCCCCATCAGTTAGGTTTTGCCACTCTTGGTTGTTTCATTCTTTGGTTAGGATGGTTTGGTTTTAATGGTGGTTCGGCGGTAAATTTGAATGATGTCCCCATGACAATTACTACCACGATGATTGCCGCTGCCACTGGGGGATTTTTGGCATTAATTTTTAATCCTTTAATTGGCCACAAAGCCAGTTTATCCACAATTATTAACGGCATTTTAGGCGGGTTAGTGGGGATCACGGCATCCTCAGGTTATGTTAATATCAAATCAGCTATTATCATCGGTGGTATTAGTGGCATTATTGTCTTATTGGGGGAAGAATTTTTAATTAAAACTAGAGTAATTGATGATCCAGTGGGAGCAATTCCAGTACATCTTTTTTGTGGTTTTTGGGGAACAATAGCAGTGGGTTTATTTAGTAGCAAAGATGCGTGGGAATTCTCCCTGGGACTAACACAGGATAGTCCTATATCTCAAGTCACTTTTCAATTTTTTGGATGGATTGTAGTCATGGCATTTACTTTTATTTTTAGTTTAATTCTCTGGCTAATGATTGGCAATCTACTCTATTATATGCAAATAATTGTTTTACGTCAAAAAAAACCACAGCTTAATTCCTCTCCTGTTGTCGGGAGTCAACCCTTCAATATTCCTGACATATTCTCCCTATTTTGGTCACGGGGAAGGGAAGGAATCCGGGTATCATTATCCGAGGAATTAAATGGTAGTGATGGGGTGTTTAGTGATTGAAAAATTGATGTTTATTTAATAAGTTTTTGGCAATCTGGATTATCTTGCAAAGCTCGATCGATATCCGATTTCCAAGCTCTGTCATTATACCAACGTTTTGCCCAATATTGAGCGTCTTTAAAGTTATGGGAAGTTGGGGGGATTTTGCACAAAATTTCAAAACCACCTTCTCTACCCGGCACATTAGCCACAAAATTATCGGCAGCTAGTCCTATTGCTTGCTGAATTAACATTAATTCATTTAATTGAGTCCCACACTTGTCAGAAAACTGATTACCTTGTTTCCTTTCCAATTCTTGCAGTTGTTGAATATTCTTTTCTAAGCTAATCTCAAAATCTCGTTGATCACAAATTTCTGGAGGTGGTGCCATCACATTAGGAGCATTTTCAGGAGTTTTTAATGACCAAAAAGTAAATCCAAGAAAGGCTAATAGTGCCAAGAAAGATAATATTTTAGTTAAATCAGCAGGAGAATTTTCCGCATTAACTAATTTTTCCAATTCTTTTTTGACCCATTGAAAATTGAATACCTCTTGATAAATTCGATTAGTAACTTCTAGATAGTCACCATTTTTAATCACTAATTCTGCTTGCTGAAGTGCCAATTTTTCGGGTTTATTATCAGCCAAGACTCTCCCCTGCAAAATATCCTGATAGGTTTCTAATCTTGACCTAACATTTGCATCAGGATTTAAGAGAATGTTTTGTATTTTTTGAAGATGGACTGCCGCTTTATTTTGTGACCAATTTTCTACAATATGTTTCTGAATTAATTGTTCAATTTTTGGTTTTTCTTGTCCTTCCCGTAACTCATTTTTATTGTCGATTAGCAAACGAATAACTATTTTGGTTAACTCCAAGTTACCCCCTGTCCAAGCTAGAGTTTCCTCAATTAAAGTTGCTCGTTGGTTTTCCTCAAATTCGGGCGTTAATTTTTCTTCAGCCAGTTGATATGCTTCCCTTTGACTTGCTATCTGTGCTTTTCGCCTGCCTGGGATTTGACTTAACTCTAAAGAAGGCTTTTCCGACTCATTAATGTCCTGATTTTGACTCCAAGTTAAAGCTTCTTCTAAATCTTGATCAGGAAGAAGTTCCGGGGTACTAGCTACCAATTCCGCTTCTGGGTTAATCAGGATTTGTGGTAATTTGGCGGCGGCTAATAATTGCAATTCCTGACTGAGGGTGATTTCTTCCCCGCGACCCCATTCTAATAAATCACTAGCTTGTTTTAATTCCCTAATAATAACCGGAGCGAGAGTACGATAGGAATGTTTGGGGTTAGCCAGGGCCGATTGGGCATTTTTAACTAAATATTGCCATTGTTGCTGTTCTGAAGCCAATTGAGACAGAGATAACATTAATTTTTGTAATTGCTGACGGGAAGCACTGGTTTCTTCCTGTTTGAACAGTTGTAACATCTGTTTGAGGATATCTCTAACGCTGATGGAGATAGAAGAAGCCGCCGCAATAGCTGGGGTAGATTTTCCCCGGCCGAGAAGATAGTTAAGATGGGCCTGTAATTCGGCAAAAGTCGCTTCACCGTTTTTAACGATCGCATCAGCTTCCTCGGCTTGCAAACCCAAGGGCTCCTGCAGCTTATCGATCAATATCTGAAGCAGATCATAACTCTTGAGGAACAAAGACTCTAATTTTTGATCCACTTCTAGGGGATTTTCTTTCAGTATTTTGAAAGCATCCTCAAGACGGTGAGCAGTTTTTTGGATACTGCTATAGCCTAACATGGCCGCCCCTGCCTTGACGGAATGGGCGGCACGAAACATCTCGTTCATCTGTTCAGTGTTGTTCACTAGATTGCCTAAGTCTAAAATCCCCTGTTCCAAAGTTTCCAGGTGTTCTTTTGCTTCTTCGATGAAATACCCGAGAATTTTCTGATCGTTAGCGGAGTCCAAGGTCTTATCCCCTTTATCACGATGCTGTCTAGTCCTAGATTGCCCAGTTTTTCAGTAAATATATCAGGGACTCTTCAATCATTATAAATACATTAACAACTGCCTGCGAGCATCTCACGGAAAAATTAATACGATCTAGGGTTCGGGGGTTAAGCTTTTTGTAATTTAAATTACTTTTTGAGACAAGGTAAGCGGCATTCATGCAAAAATCAACAGTAAAGGGATTGGAGGAGATTCGGCTAATCTAAGAATAATTGGTTTAAATGCGTCTTCGCTTATAACCCCCCAAAAGCTTGGATTAATTGATAAAACCGAAAGTAAAGCCCAATTTTAGCCATTATCCCAGGAATTAAATTGTAGTGATTGGGTCTGTAGCCTACTGACAATTACTGCTGTCTCCAGTCTATTAATAAGATATTAGAGTTGTCCAAGGAATTTTAAATATCCATTATCGGGCCTTTAGACACGAAACTGCTAAAGAATAGAACCAAACTATATTATTCTATCAGTCCTCAATTTAATTGAAACAGCTATACTTACTATTCCCGATCGATTAACTGGAATTGATAAAAATCCTTGAGGGGGAGTGATGGGTTAACTTTTCCTGACAATTCTCACCCTCTGGACCAGAAAAAAAGTAACCGATGTAAAACCTAGCAGTTAGACTGTCTTCTCTCCCTGACAGGTGTTTTCAGTGGGTTTTTTCGCCCATAAGTAGGGTTGGCTGAATAAATCTAAAAACCTTGTTAGATAAGACTTTTAGACTTTTTTGAAATCCAAAAGTGCCGGATCTGGGAGTGATCGGGGGTAAAATCCCTGGACTTTTTCCCTGAAAATTGGCTAATTGACCACCTGAAAATCGGTAAAACCCTACACCCCACACCCTGCCCCCACGAAAAACTTTTTGCCGCAAACCCTAAGTATTAAGGGGTATGCTGCCGATATTTGCGATGATTGACAATTTTCTAGCGATCGAGCCTTTCCACTAGCGAAATTCGAGTTTATCATAAAAAGAAATCCTCTCTCAGGTAAGAGCGGTAGTATGGCTTACTCGACACAGCAGTTAATTGAAATCCTCGAGCGAGAAATGCACGCCACTTGCAAAGGGGAACGTCTGTTACTCTCTCCGGCGGAGCGCATTGATAATCCGGTGATTGCCAAGGCGATCAATCTAGAAAAGGTGGGCAAAGTCTTCGCCTATCAAGATTTTCGCCGCCAAATTCACGATTATCAACAAAAATATCAGGTTTCGGGCATTATCTGGCGTGTTTGTCAATGGGGCGATCGCACTCTTCGTTATCCCGAAATTCATAATCAATTAGTTGCCGTGGCAGGTGACAAGGAAATTCTCATGGCTGCCAAAGCCTCGGTTTTAGATTTTTGGAACAGTATCACCCCTAATATGAATTTTTGGTGGGCGCTTAACTCCCGTCGTCCCATTTCTGCCGATTCTCTAGCCGAATTAGTTGCCCAGTCCGAATGGGCGGAATTAGATGTGGCACGCACGGAATTATATCTCGGCCTCTGTTGGGGTAATCCTTTAGAACACCAGTATCAATGGGCGCAACCCTTTTCCGGTTGTCATCGCATTATCGCCGCCGTCGATGAACCTAGTTCGATTAAGGTGTGAGGGCGATTGATGTCTTGGGAATTATGAATTATGAATTATGAATTATGAATTATAGCGTTTCCCAATCTCATGAGGTACACCAAAATCTTAACTCCTGAATCCCGACTCCTGAATCCTGAATCCTGAATCCCGAATCCTGACTCCTGACTCCTGACTCCTGACTCCTCAAAACCTAAGACTCTGTACCTCACAACTATGGGAATTGCTATATAAATTGGGGTGTGGGGATAATAAATAAAAGCTGCCTTCTGCCTTCTGCCTCCTATTGTAAAGTTTTGTTAATTTTTCTGGGATTAGGGCGTTTTGTAAAAATAGATACAGAATTGTATGTTATATATATTAGTGGGTGATTAAAAAAGTTCAAAGTGCGATTTGCAGCTCGGAGGGAATGATTATGTCTACAGAACAACAAGCTCGTGCCTTAATGATGCGTCACCACCACGCCGTCAAAAATCGTCAACAATCGATGTTAGACAGAAGTGCTTCTGAAATCGGTATTGACAATGACAATAGTTGCGGAGAAACCGTTCAACGTCGCTTCTCGTCCGACTTTTCTTCACAAACCTATGATCGCTCTGGTGCTACTCTGAGTTAGGCTCTTAGATTTCGCTAAAGTATCAGCTTTCAATCTTAGAATTAAGTGAACAATCAGCCCACACAAACCGAGATCGGGAGGTGTGGGTTTTCGGTTTTTAGAGATAGGGGTCAGTCTTGGGCCGATTACGGGGTTTCATCGGGATTTATGCCTAATTGCCGTAATTGCGCCGCTAAACGTTCCGCCCGTTGACGTTCGCTTTCGGCCTGTTGAGAGGCTGCCTGGGCGCGTTGACGTTCAATTTCAGCGTTCTGACGTTCTATTTCGGCTAATTCCGCAGGTAGGAGGATTAAATTGCCGTCTAGGTCATAAAAACGCAGCCAAGGGGCTTCTTCTCGTTGGATGCTGCCCATCCAGACTCCTAACCATAATCCCAAACGTTGACACCATAACCAACCGCGGTGATCGGGAATAATTTCTTGATAGCATTGATTTTGGTCTAAAGCCCAACCTTGCAGGGAAGTGGCATCAAAGGGATTATAAACGAAGTATTGGGAACAGCGAAAAGTCCGCTCATAGAGTTTTTTTTTGGTAATTAAATCGATTTTTGCGGTGCTTTCTGACATTAATTCTACGATCACATCGGGATAACGTCCGTTTTCGTTCCAAACCACCCATCCTTGTCGTTTATAACTACCATCGATATCGAGGACAACGAAAAAATCCGGGCCACGAAAATCTTTATTAAAAACCCGCTCACGGCTAAAGTAAATAAACATATTACCGCCAACAAAAAAGTCCTCTCGATCCTGATAGGCTTGTTCGATAGAATCGATTAACACATTCATGGCCTTGCGGTGACGGTGCGTTTCCAAAGGTTCTCCATCATCAAAAATCAAGTCTTCAGGGGGAATGGGTGGTTCTTCCCAATCGATAACTGGAGGAGTGAGGGGTTGAGTCATCGGGGTTACGTCCAGGATAGAGATGGTTTTATTTTATTTGTAAGACGAGGCGATATTTAGGTTGTCCAGTTCTCAATTTTTCCATAGCTTCATTCACCTGGGAGATAGGATAGATTTCTGTCACCGGTTCAATGCCATGGCGGGAGGCAAATTCGATCATTTTATTGATGGTACTGGGACTACCCAAAGGACTGCCAGAAATCGATTTTTGACCCATAATCAAGGGAAAAGCATAGGTAGCCATGGGTTCAAGAACAGCCCCAACAATGTGCAGACGACCCTTGGGACGTAAACAGGCGATATAAAGACCCCAATCGAGATTAACGTTAACGGTAGAGATAATGAAATCAAAGTAATTTTGTACCGATTGCAAAGCTTCGGGGTCTCTGGAATTGATAAAATGAGTCGCGCCTAGTTCTTTTGCTTCTGTTTCTTTGTCGGGACTACTGGAAAAAGCGGTTACTTCGCAGCCCCAAGCTTTGAGGAATTTTAAGGCTATATGGCCCAATCCACCAATACCAATGACACCAACTCGGGCCGTGGGTTTAATATTAAATTGGACAATGGGATTAAAGACGGTAATACCACCACAAAAAAGCGGGCCAGCTTTAGCAGCATCTAACTGGTTCCCCAGGGGAACTAACCAACTATGATGAGCGCGGACTCTGTCGGCAAAACCGCCATGGCGACCGACGATAGTTCCTTCGGCAGTAGCACAAAGGTTTTGATCCCCCGACATACAAGTTTCACAGGTGGAACAGGAACGGGAAAACCAACCCAGACCGACTCTTTGCCCTAATTTTAATTCTTTGACTTTAGCACCAAGAGCGGCGATTGTACCGACCACCTCATGACCGGGGACAAAGGGATAGGTGGTCAGTCCCCAATCGTTATCGAGCATACTTAGGTCACTGTGGCAAATGCCGCAATATTCCACCGCGATTTCTACATCTTCATCCGCTAATATACCCGGATCGTAGTCAAAAGGCTCTAGTTTTCCCCCTTTTTCTCGGGCAGCATAGGCTCTAATCATGATTAAGTCCTCTGGGATCGGTTTATTGCTTATCTTATCCTAAATTTATCTGAGTATGGCTTGCACTAAATCCTGTTTAAAAGGTATAGGAAAGTGGGAAACACCGGAGCGGGGGGAAACAATCCATAACTTGGGAGTTATACTAAATCCGTTGAGTATAAGCTACTTATGAGGACAGGCAAAAGGCAATAGGCAATAGGCAAAAGGAGCAATAGATAATCAGTTTTTAATAACCAGATTTAGTATTAATCATAGTATTAAAAACGGATTTGATCTTACCAGCGATCGCCAAATTCCCAAAAGGGTAATTTTTTTATACTACAAAGCAAAGTGCGGAATAGGGGCTAGAAGCATGAGCAAAATTACTGGTTTTGGGTTACTCTTGATATATGGTCCACTACACCGATCCGGGCGGGCTTGCGGACTTTACCGACAAGTTTTGTTAGCCTCGGAGGGAAACTACCAGCTTTCATCCGAGGCAAGATTAGGCGAGGTAAAAAGCCCTTTTCTAATTTGGGGATAATTTTTGTCAGCGATTGTATCCTATTAACTATCGTTATTATTAGAGCGTCATGGGAAAAGTCATCGGCATCGACTTAGGGACAACCAACAGTTGCATTGCCGTACTCGAGGGAGGTCAGCCGATTATAGTTCCCAACTCGGAAGGGGGAAGAACAACTCCTAGTATCGTGGGATTCGGCAAGGCCCAGCGCCTAGTGGGACAACTGGCCAAACGTCAAGCGGTAACTAATGCCGAAAATACCGTCTATAGCATCAAACGCTTTATCGGTAGGCGTTGGCAAGACACGGAGGCAGAAAGGGGACGAGTTGCCTATCATTGCCAACGCGGTCGCGATGATACCGTCAATATCAAAATTCGTGGTCGGGAATTTACCCCCCAAGAAATCTCGGCCATGATCCTACAAAAATTAAAGGCCGATGCCGAGGCCTATCTGGGAGAACAAATTAACGAGGCCGTGATTACAGTTCCCGCCTATTTTACCGATGCCCAACGTCAAGCCACTAAAGACGCGGGCATGATCGCAGGACTAGAAGTATTAAGAATTATTAACGAACCCACCGCCGCCGCCCTGGCCTACGGTTTAGATAAACAAAACGAAGATCAACATATCCTCGTTTTTGACCTAGGGGGAGGAACCTTCGACGTTTCCATCCTGCGACTGGGGAAGGGAGTCTTTGAAGTGAAAGCCACGGCCGGCAATAACCATCTTGGGGGGGACGATTTTGATAACCTCTTAGTGCGGTGGCTGGTGGAGAACTTTCAAAGTCAAGAAAACATCGATCTGTCCAGCGATCGCATGGCGCTCCAAAGACTGCGAGAAGCCGCCGAAAAAGCCAAAATCGAGCTTTCTAGCATGATTACCACCTCGATCAATCTCCCCTTCATCGCCGCCGACGAAACTGGCCCTAAACACCTAGAATTGGAACTAACTCGCGCTAAATTCGAGGAATTAACCAGAGAATTAGTGGAAAAAACCCTCGGACCCGTACAACAGTCCCTCAAAGATAGCGGACTGCAGCCTAGCGATATCAATCGTGTTATTCTCGTTGGTGGTTCCACCAGAATCCCCGCCGTACAAGAATTAATCTCCCGTTTCTTTTCTACCGGCCAGATTGATCGCTCTGTTAACCCCGATGAGGCCGTTGCTTTGGGGGCAGCGATTCAAGCCGGAGTTTTAGGTGGAGAAGTAGAAGATATCCTCCTACTCGATGTCACCCCCCTTTCCCTCGGCATTGAAACCCTCGGCGAAGTCTTTACCAAAATTATCGATCGCAATACCACTATCCCTACCAGTAAATCTCAGGTTTTCTCCACCGCTGCCGATGGTCAAACTTCGGTGGAAATTCATGTTCTCCAAGGAGAAAGGGCCATGGCCCAGGATAATAAAACCCTGGGTAAATTTCTCCTGACAGGAATTCCTCCCGCTCCTAGGGGGGTGCCACAAATTGAAGTGGCCTTTGAGATCGATGTCAACGGCATCTTGAAAGTGGCCGCCAGCGACCAAGGCACCGGCAAAGAACAAAGCATTTTAATTAGCCATACTGGAGGGCTGAAACCGAACGAAATTGAAAAAATGCGCCTAGAAGCCGAAAAATACGCCGAATCCGATCGCCTTCGTCTGCAAATGATCGATATTCGCCACCAATCCGATAGTCTTTTCTATAGCTACGAAGTCACCCTCAGGGAAAACAGTCAGTTAGTCGCCCCCGATATCCGGCAACTGGCCGACCAGAAGCGGCAACAGTTGGAAATCGCTCTGCGCGACCCCTCTATATCCCCAGAAAAGCTAAAAACCACCTTGGAAGAATTTCGTCAGATTGTCCTCGAAATCGGTACCCGCATCTACACGGGTGGACAAGAGCAAAACCAACCCCTTAACGGTACTGGGTTTGAATCGATCGATGTCACCGAAAAACTGACTCGACCCACCCGCACCCAAGCCACTTCCTCGAATACCTTCACCAACAGGTCAACCCTCTCCCGCACTAGAACCGGAACCTATAGTAATCTGGAAACTAAATCCACCCAATCGGACAGGGATGATGATCCCTACGATGGGGAAGAAATGAGCGCCAGTGACTACGAGGCCGTAGATTAAAAAGTGATCAGTAATCAGTTATCAGTGATCAGCTTTTTTCTCCCCACTTCCCACTTCCCCACTTCCCCACTTCCCCACTTGCCACTTCCCACTTCCCCACTTCCCAACCCCTAGCCCCCACCGAAAAAAATAGTAGGGATAACCCAACTAAACTATTATGTATACTTTGTTAAAGTAACAACTAGACCGAAAGTTTATTTATAAATTGCCAGCAGAACCATAGCCATCTATGCCCACTGATTACTACGAAATTCTAGGTGTCTCGCGAGATGCCGGTAAAGAAGACATCAAACGCGCCTATCGTCGTCTCGCCCGAAAATACCATCCCGATGTTAACAAAGAACTGGGAGCCGAAGAACACTTCAAAGAAATTAACCGCGCCTACGAGATTCTCTCGGAACCAGAAACCCGCAATCGTTATGACCGCTTTGGTGAAGCTGGGGTTTCTGGGGGCGCTGCTGGTTTTGATGCCGACAATATGGGCGGTTTCGCCGATATATTCGAGACAATCTTTAGTGGTTTTGGGGGCATGGGCGGCCAAGCAACGACCCGCCGACGCACAGGCCCTACCCGGGGTGAGGATCTACGGCTCGATTTTAGACTAAAATTCCGCGAGGCAGTGTTTGGCGGCGAAAAGGAAATCCGGATCCGTCATCTGGAAACCTGTCAAACCTGTAAAGGCAGTGGGGCCAGACCAGGAACCAGTTCCCACACCTGTACTACTTGCAATGGTACTGGTCAGGTGCGCCGCGCCACCCGCACTCCCTTCGGCACTTTTGCTCAGGTTTCGGTCTGTCCCACCTGTGACGGCGCTGGCGAAGTGATCGAGGAAAAATGCGATGTTTGCGGCGGTTCCGGACGCAGACAGGAAACCAAAAAACTGAAAATTACCATTCCTGCGGGGGTTGACAACGGCATGAAATTGCGCGTTGCCCGGGAAGGTGACGCAGGACTTAAAGGCGGGCCGCCGGGGGATTTATTCGTTTATCTAACCGTGGAAAACGATGGGGAATTTCAACGGGAAGGCAATGATATTAAATCGGATATCTCGATTAGTTATATCCAAGCGATTTTAGGATGTACCATCAAAGTTAATACTGTAGATGGCCAAGAAGACCTGACTATCCCTGCCGGTACTCAACCGAACACCGTACTGATTTTAGAAAATAAGGGGGTTCCTAAATTAGGCAATCCCGTCAGTCGCGGTGATCATCGCATTACCGTGAAAATCTCGATTCCTGCCCGTGTCACGGGAGAAGAACGGGATTTACTGGAAAAAATAGCGAAAGTTCGCGGGGAAACCGTGGGCAAAGGCGGCATCGAGGGATTTTTAGGTAATATCTTCCATAAATAACTATGACTTTAGACCTGCGCGGCACTCCCTGCCCGATTAATTTTGTCCGGACAAAATTGCAATTAGAGAAAATGACCGCCGGGGAACGGTTGGAAGTCTGGTTAGATGCCGGGGAACCGATCGAACAGGTTCCCACTAGCCTGACAGTGGAGGGTTATCAGATAGAATCGATCGAGGACCGAGATAGCTTTTTTGTTCTCAAAGTCTATCGCCCCGATTCCTAAATGGTAGATGCACAATTAACCGATTTATACGGTACAGTGGTGGCTGTACAGGCGAATTTCTATCAGGTACGCTTGGATTCTGCCGTTATGGGCGAGAATCTCCTCTGTACCCGTCGCGCTCGCTTGCAAAAAATCGGTCAGTCGGTGATGGTTGGCGATCGGGTGCGCGTGGAGGAGGCCAATTTTGATGATCGGCAGGGTGCGATCGCAGAAGTCCTCCCCCGCAGTACCGAGATCGATCGGCCAGCCGTTGCTAATATCGAGCAGATTTTGCTAGTTTTTGCCCTTGCTGAACCCGTCCTCGATCCTTGGCTGATCAGTCGTTTTTTGGTGAAAGCCGAGTCCACAGGCTTAGAAATTGCCGTCTGTGTCAATAAAATCGATCTGGGGGAAGCGGAACAAATAGAGGTCTGGGGCGATCGCCTAGCTGGTTGGGGATACCGGCCCTTTTTTGTCAGTGTCGAGAAAAATCGGGGATTTGAGGCTTTATTGGCACAATTAAACCATAAAATCACTCTCTTGGCTGGTCCATCGGGGGTGGGAAAATCGAGTTTAATTAATTGTCTAATTCCTGAGATTAATCAACGGGTGGGGGATGTGTCGGGAAAACTGCAAAAAGGTCGTCACACTACCCGTCATGTGCAGTTATTTGCTTTACCAAATCGGGGTTTATTGGCCGATAGTCCGGGGTTTAACCAACCGGATATTAACTGTTCACCGGAACAATTAACTTTTTATTTTCCGGAAGTGAGAGAGCGTTTAGCTTTGGGAAATTGTCAATTTAATGATTGTACTCACCGTCGGGAACCTAACTGTGTGGTTAGGGGAGATTGGGAACGTTACCAACATTATTTAGAGTTTTTAGAAGAGGCGCTCGCACGAGAACAGTCATTACAGAAAACTAGCACAAAAGAGTCAAGTTTAAAGTTAAAAATTAAAGAAGCAGGTCAAGAAACCTACGAACCCAAATTAGCTAATAAAAAATATCGTCGTCCTTCCCGTCGCGGCAAAAATCAAGATCAGGAACGCTACGAAAATAAAACTCTCCAAGATATTTATAATGATGATTCTGAATAGAATCGGTTAGGTTGCCTTTATCTTTAGGGTTACTTTATAAATACTGTCTAAAGATGAAAATTTAACAGCAATGATTGTATCTATGGGTTTTATCTGAACTATTTTTTATTTTTAGTCTCCCCCTTTTGGAATTAATTTAACTTATCTACGAACTAAATTTTTAAGAGTTCTAGAGTTAGCTATTTTCCATGTTCCCTCGTCATTTTCAAGATTATAGCGAACCAATGAGGTAGTAAAAGCACTATTTTTTCGATCAATTTTACCCTGATTATTATAGAGGGTTCTTTCTTCAGTAACCACCACATCCACTGTAGCTTGATCCCCAGAGGCTGTAAAATTATTAACTGAATCTATTCTCTGAACTCCATAGATATAATAAGCACTATTATTAGCTAACCATTCGGAAGAACTTTCTTGACCATCAGAGCGCTTTATTTTGTCATTATAAGCTTTACCTGTAAGTAATTCTTCTCCTAAATAGGTTTGATAGGAAGGACCATAAATATCTCTTTTTGCCTTTAACCAGCGCTCGATTAAATCCACCGCTTCGGAACGAGAAATAGAGTTAACTGTCCGTTGAGGAACAGGTGAATAGACGGGTTCAGGATCCTGTGAGGTATCGATGACACCTTGGGTGATTTTAACTTGATTAAAGTATTTAATTAGTTGCCTTTGTAAATCTTGAGCGCGATTTAAGTCACTAAAAGTTGCTACCTGAATATTACCATCATTAACAAAAGCATCGCGACAAAAGTTATTTTTAACTCTCTCTAAACTATCCTCATCAGTTACTACAACTTTATAGTAAGTATCGGTGATATTCTCATCTCCACACACAGGTTTAGGAAACTCATTATTAATGGTAATATCTGAGTCTTGATTTTCTGGGGAAGGTGACGGAGAAATTGATTTATCTCCAGAAAAATTTGAGAGATAATAACTTAAAACAAAACCACCTAAAATGCCAGTACCGATCATACTTCCTATAATTATCGCTTTCACCCATTCAGGTAACGTGCGGGGATTAGAAACAGGTTTTGACGTTACAGGAGAAATTACCTGAGTAGGAGCGGGAGTAGGAGCAGGAACAACGATATTTGTTGCTACAATTGATGGGGTATTTTGTAGCGCCTCTAACATCTCTTTTGCAGTTAAATAACGTTCGTTAGAGCGAGGTGAAATAGTCTTATCTAGGACGGCTGCTAAACTGATATTAGTATCTAAAGCGAACTGCCGCCAATAAATTTTTCCTGTCATCGGATCGCTCTCTAGCATTTCAGGAGTTTTGCCGGTTAGTAGATAAATAGCCGTCAATCCTAAAGCGTAGAGATCACTACTATAAACCGGACGACCGATCGCTTGTTCTGATGGCATAAAACCTGGAGTACCGATAACAATAGAATTAAGAGAATGGCCCGAATTAGAAACCACCGTTCCCATAGTTTCTTTAACCGCACCGAAATCAATTAGGATCGGTAAATTATCATAAATTCGTAGAATGATATTATCGGGTTTTATATCTCGATGGATAATTTTTTGTCCGTGAACATAAATTAAAACCTGTAGAATACTAACTAAAATCTCTTTGACTTGATCATCGCTAAAAACTCCTTTACTCTGTATTCTTTGGCTGAGAGTTTCTCCCTCGATAAATTCCTCGACTAAATAAAATTGATTATTTTCCTCAAAATAAGCGTATAGTTTGGGAATTTGGAGACTATTTTCGCTCAATTTTTCTAGGATAGCCGCTTCTCGCTCAAATCTTTCTTTGACGAGATTGTGAACCTGGGGATTATCATTAATCGGTTTTAGCTGTTTAATCAGACAGAGACGTTTTGATGGCATTTGGCTATCTTCTGCCAAAAAAGTCTCTCCGAAACCACCATCGGCAATTAATCGCAAGACTTTGTAACGATTTTGTAGAATTAAATCCGTCATGGGGAAATATTACTGTTTACTTAACAATCTCCACCGATAACTAATAACTGAGGTGATGGTAGGGCAAATCAGATAAAGAGGGTATTTAATTGACCATTTATGTGGATAATCTAAATCCATCTGGACTACAAATGTTGCATCCTGTAATAAAATTTAATATTTAGCAGTAGAAACATCCTATCGTGACAACATTTGTTAACATTTTATGACTTTATCTATCCAGTGTAAAAAGCTGATTTTTTGACACACATAAGCTGGAAGATAGCGCGTGATCAGCGATTGATAAAGCATAGATTTGAATGCCGATTTTCTTGAGATTTTTTGTGATTAGGACACCAGCAATAATCTAGGGTTCGTCCCAGGCACTTTTTGCTTTTTTGAAAACAGTTTAATCTCAATTGGGTGGGTTACGTTATGGTGACACATTTTACACTGTTGATTGATAGCGATCAACACTGGGAAACCATTATTAAAATGCGATCGCTTGGAACTTTTCCTATTCCCTTTGAGTTGCTTGTCTAACCTGTTCAATCTCTAATTCTAAAGCTTGTGCTATCTGTTCCAAGTTTAATCCTAAGACCAATAAACGAGGAATAGAGGCTAATTTGGCCGCTAATTCGCCTTCTTGTCGGCCTTCCTCTAAAGCTTCCTGATACACTTTAGTTTGTTTTAAATCGCTTAAACTAAACATCGCTTCTATCTCCTTTCTACTGACTTGGGGTAACTTATAAACCAAAATTGTCTCTATCAATTCTAAAAGTTCTTGCTGTTGTTTGAACTTAGGGAATTCTTCTCTAATCCGTGGAATTAATTGTTTTCCTTGCTCGATCGCTCTGGCGGTTGGTGCTACAATTAATTGTAACATCGATATACCCAGGGATTCCCCTTCCCTTAATTCCTCGAGATAAAAACGTAAAATCCTGCCGGAGTTGATTAACTCCCCATAACGAGCCGTCTCCACGCTTTCCACTGAACGCCGAGGATAAATAACTACTCCCTGCCAGTTGTTGCTTAAGTCCGTTTGGTGGAGATAGAGGAAGATTTCACTGAAGAAACGGGAATAAAACCTATTATCTTTCTGAAATTGTACTTCTAGGAAATAAATAGGCTGATTGTTTGTATCAGGCAAAAAGACTCCATCGAGACGAAAGGACAATTGTTTAACTTCCACCGAGGAGAATTGATAAGAATTGGCGGTTTCGGGGGGAAGGTTCAACAAATCAAAGAAACAAGCGGGAAATCTTTGTAAGAGTTGATAGAAAATACTGTCAGTTTTCACGCAATTAAACTCAAAAAGAGGCCTCCAGTTTAGCAGAAGTTTTTTATTGTGTTCTTCAGGAAGCTCCTGTTTTTGAGCAATTGGGATGACGAAGTAAAAGCTTTTTCGGTAACTTATCCCCAATTAAAAGAAAGCTTGAGAAATTTTCATTGTTGCCGATTTTTACTTGATGGCTACCGGCAAAAGATAGCCACCGGCAATTGTATCAATTTGTAAAAGATGGTTGACGTTTATGCCAATCGGTGGATTGTTCGTAGGCGTGGGCGACGTGAAATAACTGATCTTCGCGTAGCACATTACCGACTAATTGTAAACCAATTGGCAAACCTTGCCCATCAAAACCGCAGGGAAGACTTAACCCGGGTAAACCGGCTAAATTGACGGGAATAGTCATTAAATCCGATAAATACATACTCAGAGGGTCCGCCGTTTTTTCCCCAGCTTTAAAAGCTGTGGTCGGTGAAGTGGGAGAAACTAACACATCTACCGATTGAAAAGCTCGATCGAAATCCTCTTTGATCAAAGTCCTGACTTTTTGTGCTTTCAGGTAATAAGCATCATAATAACCCGCCGAGAGGGTATAGGTTCCCAACATAATCCGGCGCTTAACTTCCGCACCAAAACCCTTGGCGCGAGTCTTGGTGTACATATCAATCAAACTATCGGCATCTTCCCGAATACCGTATTTAACCCCATCGTAACGGGCTAAATTCGCCGATGCTTCCGAGGGGGCGATAATGTAGTAGGTGGGCAATCCGTAACGGAAACGGGGACAGGAAATCTCTTTAATCGTAGCACCGAGAGCCTTTAACTGCTCTAAAGCTTGATTAACTGCCTCAGCAACCACCTGATCCAAACCTTCCCCGAAAGTTTCCTTAATTACGCCAATTTTTAACCCTTTTAAACTGGTTTTCAGGAATTGGCTATAGTCGGGAATCGGCAGATTGAGACTGGTAGAATCTTGGGGATCGTAACCTGCGATCGCTTGTAATAAAATCGCCGCATCTTCTACGGTACGACCAAAGGGACCGATCTGATCGAGAGAAGAAGCGTAAGCCACTAAACCAAAGCGAGAAACTAAGCCATAGGTCGGTTTTAGCCCGACAACTCCACAAAATGAAGCTGGTTGACGAATTGAGCCACCGGTATCCGATCCTAGGGCCACCACGCATTCTTGAGCGGCCACAGCCGCAGCCGAACCCCCCGAAGATCCCCCCGGCACCCGGGATAAGTCCCAAGGATTAGCAGTAACGTGATAACCGGAGTTTTCGGTGGAACTCCCCATGGCAAACTCGTCTAAATTGGTTTTACCGACGATAACTGCTCCTAAATCCCGTAATTTTTGGGTAACGGTGGACTCGTAGGGGGGGACAAAATTCTCTAAAATCCGGGAAGCGCAGGTGGTGGGGATACCCTTGGTGCAGAGATTATCTTTTATTGCGATGGGAATACCTGCCAAGGGATGCAGAGATTCACCCCTGGCGATTTTCTCGTCCACTTTTCGGGCTTGTGCGAGGGCTAAATCTGGGGTTAAATGGAGAAAGCTTTTTACTTGTGGTTCGAGCGCTTGAATACGAGCGAGAAATTCTGTGGCGATTTCGACGGCTGTTTTTTCTTTATTGACGAGTTGTTGATGCAGTTGACGAATCGAAGTCATGTTCAGTTACCGGTTACAACTACCGTCAGGAGCAAGCAACAACCCCGGACAGCAAAGACTATTTTAGCGTCAGTTTGGCTGTCGGTCAGCTAATCCCCTAAAATTAAGGGAATGCCTGGGAGGAAAACTAGAGTTATGACTTTTAAGCTCTGGCAATTGGATAATTTAGACTACGATTAACGGCTCTTCTAGAACTCTGGGGAAGATAGAATTAAGATATATAGCCCGAAATTGAGAGGTGTTCTATGGTTAAGCCAAACCCACCCTAATCAACGTTTAAATTAATTAATGACTACCGCGACAACTATAGAAACTTATTTCTAGAGGTTAGAACATTTGCATATTTTAAGTATCTACATCTGGGACTAATTTCAGATATAACCAGATTTGGTATTAATTCTAAATCTGGTCGATGGGGAAGAAATAATGGTGGTTATAGACGAAAAGGGAGACAAAAAGATATGGTGGGAGCTTATTGGCACTTGGGAGAACTGAAAAAACAGTTTTATCAAGGACGGGAATTATGGCCGAGAAATACTGGTAAAAAGCGATAAAGCTCCCGAAAAAGAGCGGAAGTTAGGGAACAGGTTCCTCCCTATCCACTTTCAGGGTTTGGTTTTGGAGAGATTGCTGAAGTTCTTGCCAGCGAGTTTCTGCCAGTTGTTTTTGTGTTTGCACTTCTTGGTCATTGGAACGATAACGAAGTGATTCTTGATAAGCTTGAATCGCTCGCTCGTATTGACCGAGTTTAAAGCAACTATTGCCTAAACTTTTCCAGGTTTCGGGGTTATCTTTTTGTCTTTGAATCGCCTGTTGATAGGCGGTTATGGCTTGGGAATGGTCGCCTAAACGATACCAAGCGTTACCGATACCGATAAAAACTTCGGCTTTTTGGGAAGAAATGCGGCGAGCTTTTTCGTAGGATGCGATCGCTTCTTGAAATCTTTCCATTTGATGAAGTAATGCTCCTTGATTTAACCAAGCTTGATAATAATTAGAATTGGCTTCAGTTGCTTGCGTAAATGCCTCCAAAGCTTCTGAATTGCGGCCTAATTTTTGTAGAATAATCCCTTGACTATAGTGAGCTTGGGAAAATTGGGGATTAAATTGTCCGGCTTTGCTATAACTTTCTAAAGCATCATTAATTCTATTTAATTGATACAAACTATTACCTTTTTGATACCAAATTAAGGCATTATCTGACTCGATCGCTAGAGCCTGATCGTAGGCTTTAACTGCCCCTTCATAATCCTCAAGATTTTGTAATGACCAGCCTTTTTTATACCATATTTTTGCATCATTTTGTTGAAAAGTTAACAATTTTTCAAGAGCTTTTTGGGCGGCGGAATATTGTTGCAGTTCTAGATAAATATCGGCTTTACCTTGCCAAGCTTGACTAGCAGCAGGATTAAGAGATAACACCCGCTCAAAACTTTCTAAAGCCTCCTGATTTTTATCTAATTTATCTAAAGCTTCCCCGCGACCGAGCCAAGCTTGCCAAGCGGAATCTGGGTTAATTTGAATAGCTTTTTCGTAGGTATTTAAAGCTTCCGAGTATCTTTTTAAAGCCAATAAAGCATCAGCTTGTCCTTGCAATGCCTCAAGGTAATCGGGATTAATTTTTAAGGCTTGACCATAGGAATTAAGGGCATCGGTATAACGTTTGAGTTGATAAAAAGTCTGACCTTGTTGATAGTAACCAAGAGAATTACGAGAATTTTGCCAATAGTCAAAACCCAGATAAGCACCAGCTATTAAACCAATTGTCCCCGATACAAACAAGATTTTTGTTAGCCAAGATTTCCCTTGACGAGCAACTTGACCTTGAGGTTTCACATAGGTAGTTTTCGGAGCGAGATGATGAATTTTCCCTAATTTTATCAGAGCGATTAATGCTTCACTGGCACTGGTATAACGCTGACGAAAATCATAGCGGATCATGCGATCAATAACATCACTAAACTCGGCGCTAGTCATGGCCAAATGTTGCCAGAGAATTTCCCCCGTGCGAGAATCCAATGGAATATCTTCGGGAGCTTTACCAGTTAAAGCTTGTAATCCAATCATACCAGTGGCGTAGATATCGCTACTAAAACGGGGATAACCTTGGGCCTGTTCACTGGGGAAATAACCGGGGGTACCGATAGCGACTGTAGAAACGGTTTTACCTTCTTGAACTACTTGAGTGCTAATTTGTTTGACAGCGCCAAAATCAATTAAAACCAATTGATCATCTTGACGACGACGAATAAGATTGAAGGGATTAACATCGCGATGGATCACCTGTTTCTGATGGACAAATTCGAGAATTGAGAGAATTTCTGTTAATAAAGCCACTACTTTCTCTTCATTTTGCCTATAGACACCGGCAGTAATTTCTGTGGCTAAATCTTCCCCTTCAATGTATTCTTGCACGAGGAAAAATTGCCCATTTTCCTCAAAATAAGCAAATAAACGAGGAATATGGCGATGATTGCCCAATTCTTGCAGGATTTTCGCCTCGGTTTCAAACAGTCGTCTAGCGATGGCTACAGTTTCGGCATTCCGGCACTGGGGTTGAAATTGTTTGATCACACAGCGATTTTGATTGGGTAACTGGCGATCGCAGGCCAAGAAAGTCTGTCCGAATCCCCCTTTTCCCAATTGACGGATAATTTGGTAGCGATGACTAAGGATTTTTCCGGCAGCGAGTTCCATAGACGATGGCAATCCAAGGTTTTTTACTATTCTAGGCTTTTCGGCTCTCTTTTGCGGTCGCTGGACAAAATGGGTAAATTCTGCCATTCTACTTTTTTCCCTATAGAGAGGGAAAAAATTCCCTGTGGAGGGGACTGACATGACAGGCAGAAGAAAATAATCTAGAAATAGAGAAAGTTCACTGTTGTTTTTTGAGAGGATAACCGCTATGTCTATCAATCCTGTTACTAGAGCCAGCACAGCTTTACTGATTACCCTGCTCATGGGGTCGATGTCCGGCACTTTTCCCGTCCTCGCTCAAAGTAATATTAATCGGCCACGTCTCATCGCTCAACAAATCTCGATTCCGGCGGGAACAGTTATCCCTTTGAATTACGAGAAAGCCGATAAAATTTTAGTTTCTAAAAGTGATGTTATTCCTCTGACTTTAACCGTAGCCAGAGATATTCGTAACCGGAATGGGAGTGTGGTGATTGCAGCGGGAAGTGAAGTCAAGGGTACTTTACAAGCGGTGGGCCAAGGTGTGCGCTTTATTGCCGATGAAATTGCCCTCGATGGGGGTAATCGCACCATTCCCCTCAATGGCACTTCGCGATTAATTACTACCACTGAAACCGTGCGTAAAGGGGCAAAAACTCAAGATATCTTAGCGGGAACCGTCGCCGGTGCGGGGGCAGCCACAGCGATCGCTGCTCTTACGGGCGATCGCAAGATTGAAGTTCTCGACGTTTTAGCGGGGGCAGCCGTGGGAACCTTTGCAGGATGGGGTTTACCGACGGCGGGAATTGTCGGTGGTAGTTCCGTGCAGTTATACTCTGTTAACCCCGATCGAGATTTAAATATTACCCTGCAATCGCCCCTAGTGATTAGAGATTAGTAAACGGCAAACCTTAACCAAATCCGCCAGCAGACGGATTTGGTGTCAACTCATTGGTTATTTCTGGATTTAAACGGAGCGATCGATTTGTTAGATTTTTAATAGTCCGTCTGTCAACCAATAGACAGAAACAGTCAAAACATCAGAATCAGAGATCAAAGTATGAAACTTCCTACAGGGTTACGGCGAACTATTACCCACGCTTTGGCAACTTTTCTGGGAGTTATGCTCGGTTTTAGCAGTTTAGCGGCGGTAAATGCTCAAAATCTGCCCACTGCTGCCACCGATCTGGCCAGAATCCCCCCGGAGATGACGGCGGAAAGTTTTGTCGCTAAGGCAGTGGCCCGCACGGGTGCGGCAGTGGTGCGAATTGACACCGAAGCGATCATTACTCGTCCCAATAGCCCCTTTTTTGATGATCCTTTTTTTCAGGAGTTTTTTGGGGAACAGTTTCGTGTTCCCACCCAGCAGCGAGTGGCGGGCCAGGGATCGGGTTTTATTATCGATGGCAGTGGTTTAATCTTAACTAATGCCCATGTGGTCGATAATGCCGATAAGGTAACGGTAACTCTAAAAGATGGTCGTAGCTTCAAAGGAGAAGTACGCGGTACTGATGAGATCACTGATTTAGCCGTAGTGAAAATTAATCCCCAAGGGGAAAAATTACCTGTAGCCGTCCTCGGCAATTCCGCATCCATACAAGTGGGGGATTGGGCGATCGCAGTAGGCAATCCCGTCGGTCTAGATAATACGGTAACTTTAGGAATTATTAGCACGATCGGGCGCTCGGCGGCTAAGGCGGGTATTCCCGATAAACGCATTGATTTTATCCAAACTGATGCCGCTATTAACCCGGGTAATTCCGGCGGTCCTTTACTCAACGCCCAAGGAGAAGTCATCGGCATCAATACGGCGATTCGTGCTGATGCCATGGGCATCGGTTTTGCCATTCCCATCGACCGGGCCAAGCAGTTACAAGCGACCCTAGAATCAGGTCAAAAGGTGGCCCATCCCTATATCGGTGTGCAGATGGTTAATCTAACTCCCGATTTAGCCCGGGCTAATAATCAAAACCCCAATTCTGCCATGATCGTCCCGGAAGTGTCGGGAATTTTGGTGGTGAAAGTCCTACCCAATACCCCCGCCGAAAAAGCCGGCATCCGTCGCGGGGATGTGATTGTCAAAGCTAATAATCAACCGGTTAGCGATGGCGCTCAGTTACAGGAAATGGTGGAAAAAACTGGGATCGGTCAATCTTTACCCCTAAGAATCAGAAGGGGCGAAAGGGCGATCGATCTCACCGTAATCACCGCCCAAATGTCGAATCAGTAATCAGTAATCAGTTATCAGATGTAAGTTTTCAGTTTAACGCCAGTTCGGTTTAAGGGAATTTTGCCATAGCTTCCACGAAAGAATAGGAGTTTCAGGCTACGGTAGCATCAGGGTTTTAGCTTATCCCGAACTGAGGTTAATTCCTTCTTTCAAAACTATACCTATTAATCGTTTCCCTTTTTTTTAAGTTTCTTCTCTTTTTGTTAAGAAAGATCCGACTAATGGATAGCCTTGATAAGGGGGGTGTCTGGTAATTTTTAACGCCTACCTACTTAACTCAGAAAGCGATTATACTCAATGATTGAAGACTATTGGCTGGTGATCGATGAACCAAGACAACGAGATTAGTCATTTACTAGACCTCATGCCCGCTTCGGGAAGGATGATGACGCGCATTGTCAGCAAACCCGAAAGCCCCAAGGTAATCGAAACTAATTTTCCCCTGCCCTGGCAAAGAGGAGTCAGACCGATTCCAATTAATTTTGACCTCTGGCGGCAATTATCAAGATCCCAACGGGATTTAGTCTTGTTAAGGGCTGTCTCTGTTTTAACGGCAGTAAAATGGTTTAAACCCGATATCGATCGAGCAATTGCTCTGGCTGGTATGATCGGTTTAACCGTGGAAACTCTGCAAACCGATGCTGTCGGTATGGCAGTGGCTGGGGGTTTAACTGCCTTGGCAATTAACCGGATTTGGCGGGAAAAACGCAGCCCCCAACGGGAATTAGACGCGGATGAAGCAGCCCTAAAAGTGGCCGTTAGACGCGGTTACACGGAAACCGAGGCCGCCAAAAGTTTATTATCAGCTATTGAGACTATAGCCGAAATTGAAGGGCGATCGAGTCTCAATTTTAACGAGTTATTGCGCTGTCAAAATCTGAAAAAATTAGCCAATCTCTCCTTTGTTGGTGTTCCCGATCAGGTGAGACAATCTTAAAGTCAGTTGTTTTGGCTATCAGCTTTCTTTTTACCGATTACCGATCACTGATTACTTAAATCCCTAACCCTAAAATAACTACTATAAAAATATTTTTCTCCTTGCTCAATGGCTGTGATTGACTCTTTAGAAAAAGCCTTAAAATATTACTTTGGCTACGATCAATTTCGACCGAATCAACGCCAAATAATTGAGGCTGCTTTAAATAATCAGGATTTATTAGTAATTATGCCCACCGGAGGCGGTAAATCTCTCTGTTTTCAGCTACCTGCTTTAATCAAAAAAGGGGTGACGGTGGTGGTTTCTCCCTTAATTGCTTTAATGCAGGATCAAGTAACTGCTTTAGCTGATAATGGTATCGGGGCAACATTTCTCAATAGCACTTTAAACGCTAAACAAGTTAGAGACAGAGAATCTTTAATCCTGCAAGGAAAAATTAAACTGTTATATGTTGCCCCAGAAAGATTATTATCGCCTAGTTTTTTAGACTTTTTAGCTGTTATTGATAATTACCTCGGTTTAGCCTGTTTAGCAGTGGATGAGGCACACTGTGTCTCCGATTGGGGTCATGATTTCCGCCCTGAATATCGACAAATTAAACAAGTCCGTCAACGCTTTCCCTCCGTGCCAATTCTGGCTTTAACTGCCACCGCTACCCAACAGGTGAGGGAAGATATTATCCAACAATTAGGATTGCGAGATACTTCCATTCATATTGCTAGTTTTAATCGTCCTAATCTTTATTATGAAGTTCGACCTAAAAACAGTAAATCTTATCAGCAATTGTATCAATATATTAAAGGACAAAAAGGGTCTGGCATTGTTTATTGTATCAGCCGCAAAACCGTCGATCAAGTTGCCGAACAGTTACAAAAAGATGGTATTAATGCCCTACCTTATCACGCCGGTATGGATGATCGGGAAAGAAGCGAAAATCAAACCCGTTTTATTCGGGATGATGTGCAGATTATGGTGGCGACAATTGCCTTCGGTATGGGGATTAATAAACCGGATGTACGCTTTGTCGTTCATTACGATTTACCCCGCAATTTAGAGGGATATTATCAAGAATCTGGCCGCGCCGGTAGGGACGGAGAACCAGCTAAATGTACCCTCTTTTTTAGCTTTGCCGATGCCAGAAAGATTGAGTATTTTATTAACCAAAAAACCGAGCAAAATGAACAACAGAAAGCCCGTCAACAATTGCGACAGGTGTTAGATTATGCCGAAGGGACTGAATGCAGAAGATCTAGTGTACTAGGTTACTTTGGAGAAAGTTTTGCGGGTAACTGTGGTAACTGTGATAACTGTCGGAATGGGAACAATTCTGAGGATTGGACAATCGAGGCACAAAAATTTTTATCCTGTGTGGCGCGGACGGGACAAAAATTCGGTATGATGCACATAATCAACGTACTCAGGGGAGGAAAAGGCGAAAGAATCACCCAATATCAACATCATTTATTATCCACTTATGGCATCGGTAAGGATAAAACTCTCGGGGAGTGGAAACGTTTAAGTCGTTCCCTTGTCCAGCAAAATCTATTAGTAGAAACTGAAGACGATTTTAGAATCTTGAAACTTAATCAACACAGTTGGGAAGTGATGCGGAAACAACGTTCCGTCTTTATTGCCGTCCCCCAAAAAGCTAACGGTCCAATCTTGGGAGACGACAATCCCAATATGGTGGAAAGTGATTTATTATTCGAGCGCTTGCGGCAACTGCGGAAAAAAATTGCCGATAGTCAAGGGGTTCCTCCCTACGTTATTTTCCATGATTCTAGTCTGCGTTTGATGGCCCAATCAAAACCCCGGAGTTTAGGGGAGTTTCGTCAAATTTCTGGAGTAGTACACAGCAAAGTCCAACAGTATGGGGATATATTTATAGCGGCAATTAATGATTTTTGTCAGGATAGTCTTCCCTCTACTCAATTCCTGACTCTCCAATACTATCAAGATGGTTTGAATGCGGAAGAAATCGCTCGCAAAAGAAGCTTAAAAGTCTCAACCATCTATGAACATTTAGCTAAATTGCTAGAAGCGGGTTACGAAATTGATATTAATCAGTTAGTCTCTAAAAATAAACAGGAATATATTCGTTTAGCGATCAAAAAAGTGGGCGATCAATCTCTGAAAACTCTCAAGGAAAATCTGGGAGATAATTATAGTTATGAGGAAATTAAATTAGTTGTTGCTTGGCAAAGACGACTTTAAAAGCTATAGGAGAGGGGGAATTATAAATTATGAATTATGAATTATAAATTATGAATTATGAATTATGAATTATGAATTATGGCTCTACCGAACCTGTCATGCAAAACTATCAACAACTTATGCTTGTAAAGCTTGTACAATAAGGCTTTGAGTTTTTGTTAGATTGATATTTATCAACTTTAGAACATTGCTGGACAGAGAGGGAGCTTGGGGACTTTTCTACAGTGTAAGTTCGGAAGAACCTGAATTATTAAGTGGGGAAGTGGGGAAGTAGGGAAGTTTTTTCAGTGTTGCCAAAGGCACGGCGTAGCCGTCCAGTAAACAGTGAACTGATAACTGTTTACTGATCACTGTTTACTGAATTAAGCAGACCCTATTTAGGGGACAAGCGTTCTTGAATTTTATTAATCGCCCAGCTGAAAATCGCCCCCGCAATTAAAATACTAATAGCAGGATTGAATAGGGGCAGCCAAAGACGCTGAAAAAGTTTAAATCCTAGGGGAATTCCCGTGGATTCACCAATAACAGCCACGGCAAACCAGAGAAAACCCGCTATCACTAAAAACACATCAAATATTAAGATTCTATTCAACCACTTGACAAATTGCTCTTTCATTGCATCAAAAACTTAGGTTATTTATACAGTTTATTCACGAAAAAGTATAGCACTGTCACCTTAATCCCAAGCTCTCCAGAGCCAAGCTAGTCCGGCAGTAATAATTAAAACTTTAGTTAACCAATCTCCCCAGCGCACATATAAAGTCCTCGTATCCCGTCGATAAATTGTTTCGCTATGGATTTGATATTTATCTAAATCCGATAGCCAAAGGTGATTACCGTGGGGATCGACAAAAGCAGAATAACCTGTATTGGTGGCCCGGGCCATCCATCGATCGGTTTCGATCGCTCGCATGGTATCCTGAGCATGGTGTTGAGCGGGCATGGCGTGGCTATAATGGGCGTTATTAGAAGCAGTAATAATAAATTCGCCTCCCCTAGCAGTTTGACGGCGAAAATGTTCGGAAAAAGCCGACTCGTAACAAATGCCCACAATGATTTTACCGAAAGGACTGTCAATAATTTGATCGGCATCTCCCTGGATTAAATGCGCTTGCAAGGGAGAAAGGCGATCAACAATTCCGCCCAAAATTTCCTGAAAAGGAACATATTCGCCTAAAGGCACGAGAATTACTTTATCATACCGACTAATTACCTGTCCCTCGCCATCAATGGTCAAGAGACTATTATTATAACCCTTGTCCACCTTGCCGAATGCACCTAACCAGATCGGCGTTTTTTTGGCTAAAATTGCCGAATAAATTGAGCTATTATTGACTAAGTTCTCCCAATAGTAGGGTAAGGCGGTTTCAGGAGTTAAGACGGCATCTACTCCTTGATCGGCGAGAATTTGATAACCAGAGGTGTAACCTTCGATCGCCTTTTGAAATCCTAGGGGCGAAAGTTTAATCGTGTTGGGAATATTGCCCTGAATTACGCCAATTTTTATCCCTAAATCCCTTGACTTTTCGATCGGTTTATGGTATGTATTCCATCCCCAGAGATGGAGGCTAAAACAAATGAGGAGGGGTAAAGAGAGAAAAGCGAGATTTTGCCGCGACTGACGGATTAGGAGCAAGCTTTCGGCGATTAAACCGTTAACTGCCACAATTGCCGCCGTTATCGTCGTAAAACCCGATAATTTTCCCAATTGCAGAATCAATAAATTATGGGGACTTTGACTATAAGCAAGGGTAGTCCACCAGAGAGGGGATTGACTCCAGAGAGATTCTAACCCACACCAGAGGGCAGTGCCGATGAAAACCCGTAGGAGAGCATCGCGAAAAGATGACTGATTAACACTTTTGTTGACATAAAACATGACTAACGTCCAAGTTAGCACGATCGCAGTTCCCCAAAAAGTAATAAACAACCAACAAAACAGAGCAATTAACAAACTCGCTAACCAAGGGACACCCATCCACGTCATCGGGTGAATTCCCGTGATCCAGAATAAAGCCAGACCATGGTAGGCAAAACCCCAGCCAAAACCGTATAAAAGCTGTTTTTTTAGGGATTTTTCCGCTAATCTCACAACCATCCACAGGGGGACGAGAGAAATCCAAGCGAGTAACCACCAAGAAACCGGCGCTACTGTTATCCCCATCCCCACACCGGCCAAAATTGCCCAGAGAAAACGCACCATCTTTCACTCCAGTCAGGTTAAACTCGTCTGACCTACTAGATCAGAGTAGCTAGAGGGAAGACAAAAAACAAGAGACATACAGAAGTTTTTCAGCACATCTACAATAGATCAGTTAGCGAGTAAAAAAGCCCCTCGATCAGATGCTATGGCAAGCTATAGACTCAGATAAACAGGGAGATGGGGAATGTCACCCTCACCCTAAAAGCCTAAACTCGGACTGAATAAGTGATTGAATACATGGATAATTTTAACCCCAAATTAACTACTCTGGCTCTTGTCTTGAATGTTGAGGAAAATCTCGAAGATATTTTTCGGAAAATAGCTAATACAAGCGCTCATCAATTGCGAGCGCAGCACTGTTCAATCCTGTTAAGCTCTCCACAGGAATTAAAAGGGGAAATTACCGATTATCTAGAAGTTTTTGCCCATTATGATGATCTATCACCCTTGGCTGATCAAGAAATAATTAAACTCGATCAAGCTATTGCCGACAATGTAGCGACTACAGGGAAACCTTTACTAATTAAGGATATCACTCGATCGCCATTTGCTAGTGCAGCCCGTTATCCCAAAAGATCAAATAATAATAGTTTTATGGCCGCGCCGATTATCCTCAATCAGCAGGTAATCGGAGTAATTAATCTCAGTTTTCCCCTAGACAAAAAACATTTTGAACCATTAGATTTAGAAATCTTGCAGTTATTCGCTCAACAGGCAGCCCAATCCCTGCAAATTTTTCATTTGCAAGGGATATTAAAATCTCGTTTTGTGACTATGGCAGTGACTAGAGAAATAGCAGAAATTCAGTGCGAACATTCGATCGCTGTCCATCCCTATCCCCCGAAATTAGCCAAAATTGTCGCTAAGGCTTTTTTTAAAGAATTAACTCAGGCCGGTTTTGGAACTCATCAAGTTATTGAGATTGCTAATGAGGTTTTGAATTTACTACAAAAGACTCTTAATAAACATAAAAATCGTCTGGAAGGAAAAGATTGAGCGCTAGTCAAGGGTTAAAATCGACTCACTTGCCACTCCCGTACAGTCCTAAGTACCTAAGCAAAATTAATTACACATATCTAACCACCTCTTGCCTCTTGCCTTTTGCCTTTTGCCTTTCTTCACTAGGAAATTTATTTTGCACGACTACTTAAGAAGTAATTGAGATATTTAACAGCTTAATTTACTGATTACCGCTGCCATCCTGCCGTCCTAATTCATAGACACCAGAGGCAACACAGGCGAGAATACCGACACTAATCGGCCAACTTTTTCCTAAACTAATCTCAATTAACCAATCGGAGAAACCACCGAGAATGAGAAAGGGAATAATACTAAAGATAGAGGCATAAAAAGCATTTTGGGATTCCCTGGCGACGCGAGTTTTTTCAAACTCCTCTAGGGAAGTATAGAGGAAACGCTCGGCAAAATTAAACCAGCGATAGAAAATTTCTATAAACCAATTTCGTACCCCAGCTAACCCCAAATATAATGCTAAAGACCAGAGACAGCTACCAGCAATAAAGGCCGGAGAAATATTGATAGTGAAGGGCAGAAAGTCGATTACCATAAATGAGAGCCACAGAAGTGGTAAATTTGAGCGAACGGCTCGATCGATCTTAACAAGTCTTGGCCTTTGTACCAAAAAGATGAAAATTCTTCAGATTGTTCCTTCGATTTCCCTTGTTTACGGTGGCCCTAGTCAAATGGTACTCGGTTTGTCAGCAGCCTTAGCACAACTGGGCCAGGATGTGACTATTATTACCACCGATTCCAATGGTGACACGGGACAAGCACCCCTAGATGTGCCTTTGGGGGTCCCTGTTAGTCAAAATGGCTATCAAATCTATTATTTTCCCTGTTCTCCCTTTCGGCGCTATAAATTTTCCCTTGATTTGTTTACTTGGTTGGCAAATAGGGCAAAAGATTACGATATCGCCCATATTCATGCTTTATTCTCCCCGGTAAGCAGTATATCGGCTTCGATAGCTCGTTATCATCAACTACCCTATATTCTCCGTCCCCTAGGCACCCTCGATCCGGCAGATTTGCAAAAAAAGCGGCAACTTAAACAAATATATGCCAATTTTCTCGAAAAACCCAATTTAGCGGCGGCGGCGGCAGTTCATTTCACCAGTCAGCAGGAGTGTCAAACTGCCGAAAGATTTAATATAAAAACTAAGGATATTGTCATCCCCCTAGGGGTAGATTTTTTTGACCCACAAGCTTTACCAGTAAAGGGTTTTGCTCTTCCCGAAAATAAACCGATCATTCTCTATATGTCCCGTCTTGACCCGAAAAAAGGTCTAGATTTATTGCTGCCCAGTTTAGAAAGGTTGTTAGAAAAAGGCCTAGATTTTCATTTTGTCTTAGCAGGAGGTAATCCCCAGGACCGAGACTACGAAAATCGCATTAAAAATCAGATCGAGCGGTCAATATTGGGCAAAAATACGACAATTACCGGATTTGTCACTGGAGAAGTAAAAAATAACCTCCTCGCTAGGGCCGATTTATTTGTTTTACCTTCCTACTATGAAAATTTTGGCATCGCAGTGGCAGAAGCCATGGCTGCTGGAATTCCCGTGGTGATCTCGGACCGGGTGGATCTGCATCCTGCGGTGACGGCAGCGGCTGCGGGATGGGTGACAGCTTGTCAGCTTGAGGATTTAACTAATACTTTGGCAACGGCTATCACTAATCCTGAAATTCGCCAACAACGGGGGAAAAATGCCAGGGATTTAGTCTTAAATCAATATAGTTGGTCAGCGATCGCTGAACAGCTGCTAACTGTCTATCAAAATCTAGTCTGAGCTATCGATCGTCCCCTGCTCGATCGAAGTCACAGACAGATTAAGATTTAGGCCATGAGGATGATCAGCACTAAAAATGCCAGTAGGGTTAAACCTGATTGCAGAAAGACGGGAAGCGCAAAAGAATTCATAACAGTGGCTCACTTTTCTAGGGATGGCTCTATTTCCAATATACGCTTTCATCTCCGCTAATTCCTCATATTTCCGTCCCCAATGTCATCATCTCATCATTTATTCATCCCATAGGGAGCATTTTAATACAACTGTACGGAACTTGGTCACTCCCCACCCTGTTAAGTAGCTAAGTAGTTAGGTGTTAAAAACTATCGGATCCCCCCTTATCAAGGGGGGATTAAGGGGGGATCGAACCCAAAATCTATCTTCAATTTAATTATAACCAGCTACTTAACTTAAGTTTCAGCGCCATGATTATAATTAGGGAATGATAGAAATTCTTAGGCAATAGGATCACATCAGTGTTGATAAATCATCTTTTCTTCGGCGCTTTTCTACCCCTTGATACTCTCCTGTCCACCCAGGGGATTATGGTTATGCTTCTGGCCGCTTATGCTTTAGCCATGTGGATGTTTCTAACTAGCGCCCCAAAAGTTCATACAATCATGGTGACAGATTTGGAGACAGCCCGACAATTTTATGAAGGACTTTTAAATTTGCCCACGGCCGATGTCCCCCTCCATTACTATTACAATTATGAGCAGACGATGGGCAATAATATGATTGACCCATTTTATATGTCTAGTAATCCGGCTGTGACTACTGCCAACCCTTCTTTGGGAGATCAACCCCAGGGTTTATGGTATCAGTTAAAGAAAAATACCCAACTGCACATCGTTGCTGGAGCAACCGCAGGTTATAAGGATCGTCATCGTCACGTTTGTTTTGATCACGATTGTTTAGAACAAATTCTAATGCGGGTGGAATCACGACGCTTAAAGTATAAAGTTCGTCGCAATAAACCTTTAAATTTTTTGGTCAAAGATAATGCTGATCGCGTGATTGAAATGGCCGAAGTCTCGAATTAGTTAACGTTAATTAGATTGGGGGCAACTATAACGGTAAATAACTAAACTTATGAATGCTCAACTGCTCACAATCGTTTTAATTTCCTTAGGGGTAGGTATTGGTTTAGCCATCCTACTCCTAATTTTAGTCAAGTTAAGACGCTTCAATCAACAGGTAAATAGTATCGTCGATTATCACTCTCTCATCGGTTTAATCGGAGTTGTTCAAATCCCCTTCGATAAAAATAGCAAGGGGAAAGTGCGAGTTAATGTCGGAGATAGTCTGATCGATATAGTCGCGATAACGGAAGGGGAAGAACAATTTAATATCGGTGATCAAGCATTTATTCTCAGTTGCCGAGACAATAAGGTTTTAGTCATTGCGGAAAAGTATATCAGAGGCGATTTTTAATTTTTTCTAAACCAAAGGGTAACTAACTATGAATAGTCAAAATAATTCCTATCTCATCCAAATCAATCCCAATCAATACGACGACAACAATAATAACAACAGTGCCGCCAATTTATTATTGAATAGTGTTCCCATTGCTTTATTGATATTTCTGGGGATCGGTGCGATTTGGTTTATCAATTCTTTTCTGTGTATTTGTAAACCCAATGAAGTGGTAATTCTGAGTGGGATGAAACGCAAATCAAAAGATAGACAGGATGTGGGGTATCGAGTGGTATCGGGGGGTCGAGCGATTCGTATTCCAATTTTAGAAACCGTTAAACGCATGGATGTCACCACAACCCCGATCAGAATTGAGATTAAAAATGCCTATTCTAAGGGCAATATTCCCCTGAATATAGTGGCCATTGCTAACGTGAAAGTTAGTTCTAAACCTGAAATAGTCGGCAATGCGATCGAACGTTTTTTAGATCGAGATCGAGAAGAAATTATTCGCGTAGCTAAAGAAACTTTAGAAGGAAACCTGCGGGGTGTAGTCGCAACCATGACCCCCGAACAAGTGAACGAAGATCGCCTAAAATTTGCCGAAAGTATTACCAGTAACGTCAGTCAAGACCTGTTTAAACTCGGTTTAGAAATTGATACTCTCAAAATTCAAAATGTTGCCGATGACGTGGATTATCTTAACTCCCTCGGACGGGAAAGAATCGCTTTAGTCATGCGTGATGCTGAAATTGCTGAATCAAATGCCCTCAATGAAGCTGAACAAATAGTCGCGGAATGTGAGGAACAAGCAACCGTAGCTAAAACCCGCGATCAAATTATCATTTTAGAGCAAGAAAATGAGTTGAGAAAGTTAAAGGCAAAACTGGAACAACAGGCAAAATCGGAAGAAGAAATAACTATTGCTGCCGCTAAGGAAAAACGTGCTATAGTTGAGGAAAAATTGCAACAGGTTAGGGCAGAATTGGAAAGATTACGTCTCCAAGCAGATCAAGTTTTACCCGCAGAAGCGCAGCAGGAAGCTGAAACTTTCCGCGCTAGAGGAGAAGCGGCAATTTTTGAAGAAAATGCTAAAGCTGAAGCCTTGGTTAACGAATTATTCGCGGAAGTCTGGCAAAACACCGGCAGCGAAGCAGAGGCAATTTTCTTGATTCAACAGTTAGAAACTATCCTAGAGGAGGCGATTAAAATTCCTAGACGCTTACACCTCGATCGAGTTAATATCGTTGATAATGGTGATGGCAAATCCCTCGCTACCCTGATCAAAGTCTATCCCGAAATCGTCAATCAATTCCTCGCCAGTGTCCATCAAACCCTCGGTATTGATGTGGTGGGAACTCTCACCAATAAAATTGAAAAATAGCAGTCAGAAAACCTACTAGACAGGCCTTCTAAAATAGATTGTTACCGAGATCGAGCAGGGTTAAAACCGCACTCGATCTCACCGCTAAGAATCCCCGTCTTTTGCAAGCGGGGAGATGTCAACTCATCAATACTTGGGACTCTATCAATCAATTTTCCCGGCCGAAGCAGCATTGACTATAAACTTGCTAAAACCTCTTTAGCTGCGGCCAAAGTCCGTTCGATATCGGCCTCTGTGTGAGCTAAAGAAGTAAAACCGGCTTCAAACTGGGAAGGAGCTAGATAAACGCCTCTTTCCAACATTCCCCGGTGAAAACGACCAAATTTAGCCACATCGGCCTTTTTGGCATCTTCATAGTTATGCACGGGGGAGCCGGTGAAAAACATTCCGAACATGGCACTGATATGACCTCCAGAAACGCTATGACCAGCATCTCTGGCCACTTTCAGCAGCCCTTCAATTAAGGATTTGGTCACTTTATCGAGATATTCGTAGGTGCCGGGGCGCTGGAGTAACTCGAGGGTTTTAATTCCTGCTGTCATGGCCAAAGGGTTGCCGGATAAGGTTCCCGCTTGGTACATCGGGCCAGCCGGAGCCACCATCGCCATAATATCAGCGCGACCGCCGTAGGCCCCCACCGGCAGCCCACCGCCGATAACTTTGCCGAGGGTGGTTAAATCGGGGGTGATGCCGAATTTTTCCTGAGCGCCACCGTAGGCGATGCGGAATCCGGTCATTACCTCATCAAACATTAATAGGGACCCGTATTCCTTGGTTAATTCCCGCAATCCTTCTAAAAAGCCAGCATCCGGCACGATAAAGCCAGCATTACCCACCACTGGCTCTAAAATCACCCCGGCGATCGAGTCGGGATTTTCGACAAAGAGGGCTTTTACCGCTTCCAGGTCATTGTAGGGGGCGGTTAAAGTGTTGTTAGTGGTGGTTTTGGGAACCCCCGGCGAGTCGGGTAGGCCCAGGGTGGCTACACCAGAGCCAGCTTTAACCAGGAACATATCGGCGTGACCGTGGTAACAGCCCTCGAATTTGATGATTTTATCCCGGCCGGTAAAAGCCCGCATTAAGCGCAGGACGGACATACAGGCTTCGGTGCCGGAATTGACAAAACGCACCATTTCAATGCTGGGAACGGCATCAATCACCATTTCAGCGAGAATATTTTCCTGGACACAGGGAGCGCCGAAACTGGTCCCTTTATCTAGGGCCTGGTGCAGGGCGGCAATCACTTCGGGATGGGCATGACCACAGATAGCCGGCCCCCAAGTTCCCACATAGTCGATGTATTCGTTACCGTCCACGTCGCGAATATAGGCCCCTTTGACGCTTTCAAAAACGATGGGTTGACCACCGACGGATTTAAAGGCTCGCACGGGGGAACTTACGCCCCCCGGCATTAATTTTTGAGCGGCTGTAAAGATTTCTTTCGATTTTGTTGTTTGATACGAAGATGTGCTAACCAATCCTGTCTCCTTGTCTACTTGAGTCTATCGGTTTCGGGGAATGCCCAGAGCTTTGTTTTGTTAACTTCCTGCTGCTTGTTCCATTTTAAAGATCACTGGCCTACATTTTACGCAATTTTTTCCCTAAGAAAGGCGCTGGTCGGCTCAAGTCTCGCTCTTCTTGACTTGTAGCTTGATGGTTAACAGCTGATGTAATTGGCTGAGAAAGGGCAAAAATTTCACTTTTGACAATTTTTCCACAATCTTTTCAGAATTGCTCAAAAAAACCTAGCAATGGGCGAAGTTATTGCTATTGATAGATTTTAGCCCGGAAAGAGCGATCAAAAAAAGCTCCGGTTTTCCACAGATTTTCCACAGGGGAATTCTTGCTATTATTTTTTAGCGTACAAAAAAACTATTCCTGCTATGAAATTTACCAGTAGTCAAAGCGAACTCAACAGCAATTTATCCCTAGTTAGTCGGGCCGTTGCCAGTCGTCCTACCCATCCGGTGTTGGGCAATGTTCTCTTTTGTGCCGATGAGGAAAAGGGCGAAATTAGCCTGACTGCTTTTGATTTGAGTTTAGGGATTCGCACCAGTTTTCGGGCCGAGGTGGTGGAAGGGGGTAAGATTACTCTGCCAGCAAAATTGCTGAACGATATTGTCTCTCGTTTGGGAGAGGGGGAAATCACTATCTCTGTGGAAGAAAACGAGAATGATGAGGAGCATAGTCTCGCTTTCCTGAAAACTGCCTCGGCACAGTTCCAAATTCGCGGCATGAAGGCCGATGAGTTCCCAGAATTGCCCACGGTGGCCGATGGAGAAATTGTTAATTTACCTGTAGTTGCCTTGACAGAGGGACTAAAAGGTGCCTTGTTTGCCGCTAGTGGCGATGAAACTAAACAGGTGTTGACGGGGGTACATTTAACTAAAACCGTCGATTGTCTAGAATTTGCCGCCACAGACGGTCATCGTTTAGCGGTGGTACAAACTCCCCTAGAGGAGGTGGAAAGTGCCTCTGGTGGCTTTAATGTCACCATTCCGGCCCGGGCCCTGCGAGAATTGGAAAGAATGATGGCAACAAAACAAAATATCGAGACTATTACTCTGCATGTGGATGATTCTCAAGTCATCTTTGAAATGGGGGAACAGAGGTTAACCAGTCGTAAGTTAGAAGGGGCCTATCCCACTTATAATCAGTTAATTCCTAAATCCTTCGATCGCTCTTTGGTTTTAGACCGCAAACAGTTAATCCGTTGTTTGGAATTAGTGGCGGTTTTATCGGACCAAAAGAATAATTTAGTTAAGTTTAGTCTCGATGGTGAGAATAGTCGTTTATCCCTAGCGGTGGAGTCTCCCGATTTAGGTAGCGCAAAAGAGTCCATGGCGGCGGAAATTCAGGGAGAAAGTGGCGATATTGCCTTTAATGTTAAATATTTAATGGACGGTTTGAAGGCTTTACCCAATAATGATATCCAAATGCAGTTAAATGCTAGTACCCAACCAGTTATTTTTACCCCCTTGGGAGGTTTAAAGATGACCTATTTGGTCATGCCGGTACAAATTCGTCAGTAATTTTTCCCTAGCAATTACCTCAAGGAGTGGGAGACTTTTCAGCTATCAGCTTTCAGCATTTGTTTGGCAATTGATTAGAAAGTTTTCTACTTATTATCACAGTCCGAGTCCCTGACTGCTGACTGCTTAAAGACTCCTGACTCCCCCAACTCTGGTTAATTAATACCAATCATCCATCGACCGGAAAATTGAGGCATCGGGGAACACAGTGGGATTACCACTAGCGTCGATTTTTTGCCGTAATTCTCGCAGTTGTTTATTGCCAATGAGAAAATCACTTTCTACTAATTGATAGGGCAGTACATTATTATTTAAAGCATACACTGCCGTGATGCCAGCAGCTACCCCAGAGGACCACTCGAAGGAATGGACACGATAGGCGGCCGCGGCAATATGACTGAGAGCGATACTTTTACCCGCTATCAGTAAATTATCGATTTTTTGGGGAATTATAGCCCTTAAAGGAATCTCGAAGGGGTAAGCTTGGCCTTGTCCCTGTCTTTCTCCTGCTTTTTCTGTATTACCCGGTTTTTCGGGGGGATGTTCCGTCATGCAGGGATGAAAATCAATCGCATAGTGGCCGATACCGACGGAATCGGGGTAAATGGTCGAGCGCTTGCGTTTAACGGCCTGATCGGGGGATAATGTGCCATCAAGTACGGAAAATCCCTCTAATCCTGCCAAGGTGGCAATTAAGCGCCGATATTCTGCCGGGGAAAGATTTTGACGATAGAAATCGCTTTGAAAATTTTGTCGGGAAATATCGATTTCTGTGACGGTAAAACCATCGGGGAAAGTCAGGGAAGGACGACCGATAATCCGTCTTGCTTCCCGAATATAGGGATATTTTGACAAACCATGGGCAGTTCCCATGGGAGAATCAAAACCGGAGAGATAACGGTTATTCAAATGGGGAACTTTTACCCCGTCCCCTAACTGGGAATCGGTCGTCCCTTCTACTAACCAATAATAGTAGGAAATGGCGTGTTCTTCGCCCCTTGCGAGGGTTTCTGTGCGTAATCCTCCCATCCATCCCCCGGGAGATAACTGTCCTAACTCTTGCAACTGTTCACGGGTGTAGATAAAGTTATCCTTCCCAGTCCCCGGACGATAATCATTTCCCCAGGTCCAATTCTGCATGGAGATATCCCCCGGGACGGGTTCGGTAAAAGTAATTCCCCCAAAGGTTTTTTCTTTACCCAGTTGTGGACTCCAAATACGACGATAGGTGAAAACCAGGTCAAAATCGGCTAATCGCGGCAATTCATAGCTAAAATAGGGGGCATAGCGTTCGTAATAAACGGGTTTCTCGTGGGTTTGGGGTTTTTCTGTTTCCTCCATGGCGAAGGTATAGGTAAAGCCTTGGGTACAGTAGGGGTCGCCAGTGACGCTAGAGGAAGAAGGTTCGAGATAACTGCGCTTATCGACCCCTAAACGGTAGGGAATATCTGATAATCCGATGATTTCCCCGGTTTCGGTCGCTTCAATCACATACCAATCTGCTAATTGATTCGGTTGGGAGGATTTGGAGACAAAACGGAGGATTTTTTTATCAAAACGGGGAGAATTTTCGTAGCGATAGATATCCTCCATTTTTTGCGATAAAAACTCGCTATTTAGGGGAGGAGTACCTTTTGCGGGACTATGTTGAATAGCAATTACACTGGTAATCTGTTGACCGGTGCCGCGATTGGGTAAAGTTTCAATATTTAATTCTTTGACTACCGTGGAGGGAAACCATTTCAGGGTTCCTTTGCCTTTTTTGGCAGCGTCTTCTAACTGTTGAAATAATAATTTATGTCCATCAAAAGGGAAAAAACAAGACCCACTTACCCAACATTCCCCGGGGTTTTGTTTGCCGTAATGCTTTCTAATTCTTTCCCTAAATTCTAGATAACCTTTCGGGAAAAATAATTTTTCTCTTTGTGTCCGTCTTTCATCTAATGCGGAGGTTCCCTGAGAAGATATCTGTCCCCCCACCCAGTCGGTAATCTCGGTTAAACAGACGGTTTTTCCTAATAATAAAGCTTCGTAGGCTGCACCGGCACCGGCTAAACCACCACCCACCACCAGAATATCACAGCCGACGGTTTGATCCGGTTCTCGCGGGGGGGCCGCTAGGGTAAGGGGAGTGAAAGCTTGCAGGAGAAATAATCCCAGAGAGAGGGATTTAAGGGGAGTAAAGTGATGATTGAAAATTTTAGGGGACATTATTGACAAATATCAATGTTGTGGCTGAGAGTTTCCTCTTTCTTTGAAGAAGTAGCCAGAGCATCTGTTCCTGAAATCCTGATGGTTTTTTTTGGGCGATATTGAGAACTTTGTAGCTTGATGCTGGCCTTTGAGAGATTATACACCTTCAGGCTGACAATCGATCGCTTTTCCAGAACTGTTTTGACAAAGATATCCTGATTCGGTGTCATTCCCTTTATTATATAGTCATTTCAGATAAGTCTGATACAGTCTAGACCGACAAAACCCTTATGAACTCTGGGATTGATATTCTCAATCTTAATTGAAATGACTATACTAAATCCGTTGAGTAACGCACAGAAAACGGGTTTCTCGGAGAAACCCGTTTTCTACTCATGCACTCATGCAAAACGGAGAATAAATAATCAGTTTTTAATAACTGGATTTAGTATTATTCCCTGTCATCCTTCCTAAGTTAAATGCAAAACAAATCCGGGTAAGACATCTTCCCCAGATAAAATAGCAGGTAAATTAATAATTTCCACACCGCTATTTAGTCGGTAGATTTCCACCTGCTGCTGTTGAGGATTAATCAACCAACCCAAACGTAAACCACTGGCTAAATATTCGCGCATCTTTTCGCGTAAAGAGGTTAAAGAATCGCTACGAGAACGTAATTCAATCACAAAATCGGGACACAAAGGTGGGAACTTTTCTCGCTCTTCTGCGCTCAAAGCTTCCCATCTCTCCCGTTTTATCCAAGCAACATCAGGAGAACGATATCCTCCCTTTGGTAAACGAAAAATTGTCGAAGAACTAAACACCTCACCAAGTTGAGTTTGCTCGTTCCATACCCCCACTTTAACAATCAAATTAGCTTCTTGTTTACCAGTATTTCCCCCCACGGGAGGCATAATTAATAATTCTCCTTTTTGATTACGTTCTAAATTCCATGTTTGATTGTCCTGACAGAGATGATAAAATTGTTCATCGGTCAGATTAACTGTCTCGAGATTTAACACTACAGTTTCCATAATCGCTTCTCCTTCTTGCTACTTTATAAGAATGGCTATATCGTGATTAATCTCAACCTATTTACCTAATTGACTCTCTAAAAATTCTGACCAATTGGGATTAGTAGTGTCTAGGGAAACTAGATAGGGTTGTTCCCTTTCATGAAAAGGTTCTGTTTTCTCAATTTGGGCATTTAAAACCTCGATAGTAGCGTCAGAAATATCGCCTTTTCTAGCGGCAATCCGTTGTTTTAAAACTTCTATAGGTGCGTGACAATGGACAATATGAAAAGGAATCTTTAAATTTTGGGCATAGGTTAATAAGGGTTCTCGCCAAGCATATTTATCATAGCGTGCATCGAGAATAACTGGATAACCTAAAGTTATTAAAATTCGGGCTAATTTCGCTAGTCTAGCGAAGGTTTTTTGACTCATTTCGATACTATATATATCTAGACTTCCTGTTTGATTTAAGTCAATTCCAGCCAAATGTTTGCGAACTGCATCGGAACGAATCTGAATAGCATTAAGATTTTTAGCAATTACTTTCCCTATGGTACTCTTACCCGATGCAGAAAATCCCGACATCAGAATTAATCTCGGTTTCTGCGGTTGGGTGTACTGCCAAGCTAATTGATAATAATCCTGTGCATTGGCTTTAATTTTCTCAGAAAAAGTGTCACCATCAAGCATAAAACTATTGACTTTTGCCCTCACATACGCTTGTCTAGTCAGGTAGAGAGGCAAGACTTTTAAACCCTCCCAGTCTGCGGTTTGTTCTAGATAAGTATTGACAAATAAATTAGCGAAATCTTCTCTCCCCCTAGCGGTTAAATCCATGACTGTAAAAGCAATATCATACATGACATCAACGAAGCGAAAAGATTCATTAAATTCTATGCGATCAAATAATTGTATTTCTCCCTGCCACTGACAGATATTATTTAAATGTAAGTCGCCGTGACATTCGCGAATCATCCCTTTTATTTGTCTTTCCTCTAACCAATCTCGGTGTTCTGCGAAGAATTTATCTGTATAAGCTTTTGTTTCATCGTATTGTTTTTGGGTTTGGACAAAATTAATATATTTCTCGGTTTGTTGATAGTTTTCATCAAAAGCTTGTTTAATAATTTCTAAATTACCAAATTGAGTAATATAGGAATTAGTCACAGCTTGCCGATGAAACTGTGCCACTTTTTGAGCCAAAGACTCGATCGCTTTTTCCGTTAGTTCTCCCCGTTCAAAAATTTTACTCAGTAAACATTCTTGGGGAAACTGATTCATTTTTAAAATGTATTCTATCACTTTTCCTTTGCCATTTAAACTTATGCTACCCTGTTCTTCATTAATTGACAAAACTTCCAGATAGATATTAGCAGCAACTTTTTTATTTAACTCTAGTTCCTGTTCTAGATAATATTTTCTCTTTTCTAAAGTGGAGAAATCAAAAAAATTATAATTAACTGGTTTCTTGACTTTATAGGCATAATCTCCTGTCAAGAAGATAATTGAAGCATGGGTTTGGATAATTTCAACGGGAATTTTGACAGCATGAGGATAAAAGTCGGGATTTTTTAATTCTTCGATTAATCGGTTACTATCCATAGGGAGAACTCCTCCGGGGTACATCTCATTTTTGTAAATTTACTAAGTTGGGATTTTTAAAGGGAAAATCTCGGCTAAAATTGGGCTTTATGTCTGATTTTATCACTCAATCTGGGCCCTTGAGGGTTTCTACTCCCCAAACCTCGTTAGGGAGGACAGGACTTCGCCACCCACGCGCGTGGTTTTAGATGTCCGTGGAGAAAGTGCCTCCCCCAAAGGTCAGAAAGCATTAGCTTTGCAAGTGGGATGCTTACACTCGGTTATCGTACATTTGTATTGGTTTGTTGCTGAGAGTCGGTATTTCTGCAAATCTGAGGTGCAGCAGGTCTAAATTAATGAAAACTGCATCATGCAGGATGAGAGCTTTGTCAACTCAGCTTTAAGCGACCTGCGGGAATTGTGGGTACAGTTAGTTTTAGATAATTTTGCCACCGGCTATTCCTCATTAAGTTATATTTATAAATACACCTTCGACAGTTTGAAGATCGATCGATCAAACCTTTATCCAATCTTTACCATCAAAAACCAAGCATTTAGCCATGTTATCGACTATGATCAGCCTAGGGCAGAATTTGAATTTACGAGTTATTGCCGTCGGGGGAGAAAGTGCACAACAGTTGGATATTTGCCAACGTCTCGATTGTAAAGAAGTACAAGGATTTTGGTTGACTCGGACTTTGAAACCAGAAGATGTGACACAATTACTGTTAAGTAAATGTTCCGAATTACCCCAACACTTTATTGAGAAAATAAATTAACTTAAAGACGAATAAGCCATAGCTTTTGAGAGAACAAATTAACTTATATTTTCACTTTTGTCGAGGTGCCGAAAAAATGATTAATGGTTCATCCAATTCCCGTTATCTCCTGATTGTGGAAGATCCTCAGGGGAGAAGAACAATTACCCTAGAGGAAATGAAATATTCTCTCGGACGTAAGTCCGATAATCAAATTGTTCTTCGCTCCAAACACGCTTCTCGCTATCATGCAACTTTAATTAAAAAGAGTATTGATCGCCAAAAATTTTCCTATTGGATTCTTGATGGTGATTTAGAGGGAAATAAAAGTCATAATGGCATTTATGTCAATGGGTCTAAATGCTTAATTCATGAATTAAAAGATGGTGATTTAATTAACTTTGGCTGTGATATAAATGCCAGTTTTCATTTAATAGCAAGTCAAGCAAAAATAGAGCAAGCACCAGTTAAAAGTCTAGGACAGTTACAAGGGAACCTGACGGAAAATGAAACCCATTCTAGCCAGAATGACCTCCATGCAAAAAGTACCTTAATTCTCGATCAATCCCCATCCAAAATCATTAGTTTTGATAGCCAGATTCAAGAGGAATATTCTTCCGGTCTTCTCACGGATTTACCTAACCGTTCTCTCTTTAATCAATATCTCTCAAGTGCTATTAATAATGCCCAGAAAAATAATAAACTGATCGGGCTGTTATTATTGGACGTAGAGCGGCTAAGAAATGTCAACAATCAACTAGGTTATCCCCTGGGATATAAACTCTTAAAAATCTTAATTGAACGTTTAAGAAAAAATTTGCGATCAGAAGATATAGTCGCCCATTGGAGAGGGTATAAATTTATTATCCTGCTGCCACAAATTAATGCTGCTAATGATCTAGAAAAAATTAGTCAAAGAATTATTAACACCCTAGAAAGTAATTATGATATCGAAAATCACTCCCTAGCCGTGCGATTAAGTTTAGGTTCAGTTATCTATCCCCCCGACGTCACAGACAGGAAAGTAATATTACAGAAACTGGAGGAAAATTTAGTAGCAGTCAAGAATAATACAAATAATAACTCCCAGATAGAGTCAGTTAATGTTCCCTCCAAAAATACTCGTAGTTCTAAAGTTGAATATTTTCTCTATCAGGCAATGAGAAATAATGAATTAGCTCTTTACTATCAACCGCAAGTTAATATCCCTCAGAGGCAAGTGGAAGGATTGGAGGTATTATTGCGCTGGTTACACCCTCAATTCGGATTAATCGCTCCCAATCGTTTTTTACCCTTAGTCGAAGAAAGCGAGTTAATCCTTGAGCTTAATCGTTGGGTGCTAAAAAATGCCTGTCAACAGGCACAAATATGGCAGCAGCGGGGATTATTATACACTCCCATCTCGATCAATCTGTCCCCACACCAATTGCGCGATCCCCAGTTGCTCACCATCTTCAAAGAAGTCTTGACTGAAACCAAAATCGGGCCTTTCTTTCTGGAGATGGAAATAACCGAGACAAGTTTACTGGAAAATAGCCGCGAAACCGGTCGAATTCTTGGGGATTTGCAGAAATTGGGTATTAGTATTACCCTCGATGATTTTGGCAGCGGGTACGCTTCGATCGCCTATCTCGGTCAATTTCCCGTGAAAAAACTGAAAATAGAGCAATCTTTAACAAAAAAACTGACTAATGCTCCCCAAGATACCCGTTTTATCTCGTCATTGCTGGCGATAGCGAAAAGTTTTAACTTAATAGCGATCGCCAAGGGAGTGGAAACCCAGCAACAATTAGAAATCCTGCAAGAATTAGGTTGTGAGAGAATGCAAGGCAATCGCATCAGTTGCCCCCTAGCAGTGGAGGAAATGACGACATTTCTCCACACCCACCGCACCCTCTCAGTTGGGGATTAGGAGTCAGGAGACAGGGGAGAGGAGACAGCTTTTGTGTATTCTCCCCACTCCCCAATTCATAATTCATAATTCATAATTCATAATTCCCACTGATAACTGATTTTGGTCACTGATTCCGGTATGATCTGAACAGAGAATCTAGTATTAAATACCTACTCATTCTAGCGTGAGACTCTTGCCGAACCTGTCAGCAGCAGAAATTTGTGGCGGCGGGGTGCTGCTGGATCCAGAGTCTGGTTTAATTACATACTATGGGTTAACAATTAGTTGTGTATTTAGAGGGAAACTATGGCCAATAAGCCAGAGCGCGTGGTTCTAATCGGTGTAGCTGGGGACTCCGGCTGTGGGAAATCTACTTTTTTACGTCGTTTGACCGATTTATTCGGGGCCGAGTTTATGACAGTGATCTGTTTAGATGACTACCATTGCCTCGATCGCAAACAGAGAAAAGAGGTGGGTGTCACCGCACTCAATCCGAAAGCGAATAACTTTGACCTGATGTATGAGCAGATTAAAGCTCTCAAGGAAGGTCAAGCCATTAATAAACCTATTTATAATCATGAAACGGGGATGATCGATCCTCCCGAAATCATCGAACCGAATAAGGTAATCGTGATCGAGGGACTACACCCCTTATATGATGAACGAGTCCGGTCTCTATTAGATTTCAGCGTTTATCTCGATATTAGCGATGAAGTCAAAGTTAACTGGAAAATTCAACGGGATATGGCCGAGCGCGGTCACACCTATGATGATGTCATGGCGGCCATTAATTCTAGAAAACCGGATTTCAGCGCCTATATCGATCCCCAAAGACAGTACGCTGACGTGGTGATTCAAGTGCTGCCCACCAAATTACTTGAAGATCACGAAAGTAAATTACTGCGGGTCCGTTTAATCCAGAAAGAGGGGGTAGAAAACTTTGAACCCGCTTATCTGTTTGATGAAGGTTCCACCATCGACTGGCGGCCCTGTGGTCGTAAATTGACCTGCACTTATCCCGGTATTAAACTCTACTATGGTCCGGATGGCTTCTTGGGAAATGAAGTGTCGATTCTGGAACTAGATGGTCAATTCGATAACCTGGAAGAAATGATCTACATCGAAAGCCATTTGAGCAAAACCGGCACTAAATACTACGGTGAAATGACGGAATTACTGCTCAAACACAAAGATTATCCCGGTTCTACCAATGGTACGGGTTTATTCCAAGTATTGGTCGGTCTCAAAATGCGTGAAACCTACGAAAAACTAATGGCAGCCGAAGCAAAAGTGGTGGCCCAAGTCTAGTTTCTAGTTTTGAGGGAGCCAGCATTCTACCCGGGTAGGATGCTGGTTTTTTAACCCACTAATCCCGATCGCAGGGCCAGCACTGCCGCTTGAGTCCGATCATCGACACAGAGTTTATTTAAGATATTGCGGACATGGGTTTTCACCGTGCCAATGGTGATATAGAGTCGGTCGGCAATCTCGGCGTTACTACAACCGGCGACAATCAGATCGAGAATTTCTAGCTCTCGTTCCGTTAGGGGCGCATTTTCCAGTAATTGGCGACATTCCAGGTCAACCCCCTGAATTATCACTGTTTTGGCCTCGGCGGCTGCACCCACGGGAACATTTTGGCGCACTTGTTGCAGGACAATATTGGCGATTAAGGGATCGATCCAAGGATTGCCTTCCTGGGTGGAATGAATCGCCTCGACTAATTTATCGACGCTAATATCCTTCATGCAGTAGGAATCAGCCCCAGCAGTAAAGGCCGCCAAAACCGGTTCTTGGGTTTTGTGCATGGTTAGCATGAGAATCTTCGTGGCCAGGCCGTCCTCGCCGCAATTTTGTTTGAAACGCCGCACTAACTCGATCCCGTCGATCGTAGGCAAACCTATATCGACGATCGCCACATCGGGTTTAGCCTCCTCTAGCAGCCTCAGTCCCTGTAATCCATTGGTGGCTTCTCCCACCACTTGAATACCTTCTCGATACTGGAGGGCTGCCACCAAGCCCATGCGTGTTAGATCGTGATCTTCTATAACGATAACCCGCACTTTATCCATGTTCTTTTCCCAGTTGATTTTATTTCCACTTACAGCGTTGCTCATAAGGATTTCTCATAAATATGAAGTATGAAGGAATTTGGCATCATTTGTGGACGACCAGCTACTGTCCGGCGTTACCTGTTCAGGTCTCCCCCAAACAAGAGACTTAGTACCTCACTATTAAGATAACTGCTATACTAAAAGCCGCACTGCCAAAGAGCCTTAATTGTCCCCTCAAATCTACACTTTACTACTCCCAATCTTAGTCTTTGCCGTCCCATTGTAACATCCTTTAAATCTCGATTAGGTAAAGATTTAACAAGAATACATCTTTGATCTACTTGGAGTTTAATAGATATAGAATTGGGTTCTGGTTTAATCAATTTTTTAGCCTATCTTAACAAAAATCTCTTAAATAAACAAAAAAGCTAATTTTTGTCCTTAATTAGCTCAATAATAGTATCTAACTGTAGATAATTTCTCAAAATTACTATTTTCCTTGATATTATCGCTTTAAGCTATTTTTGTCTATTTGTCAATACCGATCTTACCCATTTTACCATCTTGGCCACCACCTCCAATATGATTGAGGCTGAATTTTTCCCCACTGTGCCAGTCGATATCAACAAATAAAAATGGTGTTAGTAGGGAAAAAGCTTACTCTCTAGGAGTCCTGTAAAAAAATTAATTCAGCTGGTGTTACCGCTCCTTTTTCCGTGATGATTGCGGTGATTAAAGTGGCGGGAGTAACATCGAAAGCGGGGTTATAAAAGTTAACATCTCTAGGGGAAAGGGTTGTCGTCCCCACCTGATAAATTTCGGCACTATCGCGCTGTTCGATCGGGATACCCGTACCATCCTTAAGGGAAAAATCCACCGTCGATAGCGGTGCAGCCACATAAAAAGGCAGATGATGAGCTTTTGCCAGCACCGCGAGGGAATAGGTGCCGATTTTGTTAGCCGTGTCCCCATTGGCCGCAATGCGATCGGCCCCAACAATCACCGCATCGATCAGTTTTTGCTGCATACAGTGGGCTGCCATGCTATCGGTGATCACGGTGACGGGAATTCCCTCCCGCGCACATTCCCAAGCGGTTAATTTTGCCCCTTGCAACCTTGGCCGGGTTTCGTCTGCATACACTTGTATTAATCTTCCCGCCGTCCAAGCGGAACGAATCACCCCTAAAGCAGTACCATAACTGGCCGTGGCCAGGGAACCAGTATTACAGTGGGTTAGAATTGTCAGTTTTTCCGGCTGCTCCGGCAGCGCCAATAAACCATGGTGACCGATCGCTCGACAGGTTTCCACGTCTTCTTTTTGGATATTGTGGGCAGTTTCAAGGAGATTTTTGCTAATTATTGTCACTTCTGGGCCACTTTCCCTGGCCACTTTTAACATTCGCTCGATCGCCCAGAATAAATTCACCGCCGTGGGCCGGGTTTGGGCTAATCGATCGGCTACTCTAGTTAAATCAGCCAGAAATTCCTCTGTCTGGTCGGTTTTAATTTCCTGCGCTCCTAAAACCATACCATAGGCAGCCGCTACCCCGATCGCTGGAGCGCCGCGGACAATCATCGTTTCGATCGCCTGGGCCATGGACTCACTGCTGGTGATCTCAACTTCCCGATACTCGATCGGTAAACGGGTTTGATCGATCAGCCAGACTTTGTTATCTTGCCAACGCACGGGATAGATTGAGTTACTCTCGGCATTGTTTGTGGTCATAATTAGTAATCTCCGTAATAGTTGCAAAATTTTGGTTTTTTTTAAGAGGTCTAGTCTCGTGCGCTCTAGTTACTTTAAGCGATCGAGCTTGGATTCTGGTCATAGCTAGATTAGGGTTTAATCTTATATATCCCGGATTTTATCCTTTGTATTCTCGTCTAAGTTTTTGTAGTCTGTCTATCTCTTTTCCTGTCGGGTGTAGAGTTTTTTTGCGGGTGATTCTCAAGCGTTCGGCTATTCTTGCCACTGTCGCCACACTTAACAATATACCAGTTCTTTCTAGGAATAGTTTCGATAGTTCGGCTAGAGTTGCATCATTATTTTCCTCAATCAAATCACCGAGGGCGATCATCTGTTCTGACGTAAGTTTTAAATGACGGCCACATCGATAAGTCTTCGGTCGAATATCTCCCGTTTCTCGAGATTGCTTCAAAAGCTTTTGTACGAAACTTAAGGTTACGCAGAATCTTTTCGCTAATTGTCTTTGAGAGATGGGTTCGTTATAATAACAGTCTAGGATTTTCTGACGGAACTCTACTGGATAGGATTTCATTTTTTTTACAATTTAGCTATCGATAACATTATACTTAAGTAAGTAGTTATAATGTTATTGAAGATAGATTTTGCCTCTGATCCCCCCTGCACCCCTTAATCCCCCCTTGATAAGGTAGGGTTGATTCATAGTAGGGTTGATTCATGAATCAACCCTACCCTTGATAAGGGGGGTGTCTGACAACTTTTAACACCCACCTACTTAATATTTCCGAGAAAGGCCGTATCTGAATAGAGTAGAGGGGGAGAACACTCCTTGAAGACATTATGCTTCTGGGTCGATTGTACCCAGTAACAAGTAGTTCAAAAATCAATACAATTACTTTGCGGTAAGGGTTGGCTGATTTTTCTTGGGAGGAATTTCGGAAATAAATAAAAATAATCTCCTGTCTCCTGACATCTGACAACTGATGTTTACTTTTCTTCCTGTCTTCTTGCTGCTAATTGGTCTAAAATTTCGGCGTGAACTTGGCGAGTAATTGGATAAAAATAGGCAAGAATTAGACTAATGATCAGGAAAAATGCTGGTAAAGGGGCAATTGCTAGGCGAATTGCTATTAAAGCACTATCTGGCTGTAGGGGAATTGCTTCTCCTGGGATTCTCGGTTTAAAACCAGATGTTTCTAGAGCAATACCGACAAGAAATAACCCCAAAGCTAAACCAATTTTTTGCAAAAGTACCATGAAAGCATAAAAAATACCTTCTCGACGTTTTCCTGTTTCTAATTCATCTAATTCAATCACATCAGGAACCATTGACCAAGGAATTAAATAGGCCACAGATACACCAAATCCCGCCAAAACTGCCAAAGTATACATTAAAGTTATTTGTCCTGGTTGGAGCAAAAATAAACCGATTTGGGCAATAATCCAGACAGTCATCCCTAAAAAATAGACTAGCTTTTTATCTAATTTCTGACTAACTGCTTGCCAGAAAAATAACATCACTAAAGCTGTTCCCTGTACTGCTAAAGCGACTAAACCTGATTCTGCTTCCGATAGTCTCATGTAGCTGACGACGTAGTAAACCAAAATCGAGGCGGTTAATTGTACTCCTAACCAAGCACAAAGATAGATGCCAATAACGTATAAAAAGGGACGATTACCAAAAACTATTTTTAATTGTTCTTTCAAGGGAATATTTTCGGGATTATTAGCCGCTTCTCTCTGTTTAATTGCCGCATCATCCCTGAGATGATTTTCAGTTTTACCATAGTAAATAGTTAAACCAGAAACTATCACTTGTATTCCTAATAAAATTGTGGAAATAGCGATAAAGTCTCTGGGATTTACCCCAATTTTTCCTACTCCATAGACCAAGGAAAGCGCACCGATAACTATAAAAGCAATTGCCAAAACTTTTTTCTGAGGAGAATTTAGAATCGCTTTTGCTCCTCGTTCTTGTAAAACTAAAGCGCACCAAATAACTGCTATAATCGACATTAAAGCACAAACTACACCTAACAATAAAAAAGCTTGATGGAGATCGTTGGCATAGGACGATGAGACGAGAATATAGAGAATTAATGAGAGAATGCTACCCCCGATGGAAAAGGCAAAACGAAAACTATTTAAGCGGGTTCTCTCGTTATAATCATAAGTTAATTCAGGGGTGAGTGCCTGGTAGGGAAGATTGACTACCGTATAGGTTAAATTAAAGATAATGCCGATAAAAATATAATATAAAAATAACCATAATTGGTTATTGGTCGGGATTAACCACAGTAAAAAATAGCTAATTCCGAAGGGAATCGACCCCAATAACATCCATGGTAAGCGACGACCCCAGATAGTACGAGTTTGATCGCTCCACATACCAATGATCGGATCGTTAATAGCGTCGAAAATTCTCACCACCATCAGCACACTACCGGCTAATCCTGCCGATAATCCTGCCACATCAGTGAGGAAAAATAGCAAGTAAAATACCGAGATATTGGCAGTGATAGCCGGTCCTAAATCGCCCGCACCATAGGCGATTTTTGTGGTTAAATTGAGTCTTTCAGCAGTTAAATTATCCATAAAAGCAATTACAGAGATTAAAATAAGCTTAACCGTTCTGGGAGCATTTGTAACCTTTGTCAGAGCAGCTGAGGAACTTTAATTTTTTTGATTTCTAGTAATTCCTGAAAATATCCAGCATTAAAAGAGGAAGATTCCTCGATCACACAAGGGACAAAGAAATGGCTTTATCTGTGGCATCCCGGAAAATTCTGACTATTTCCCCGTCCTTCACTTTTTATCTATCGCCTTGGCCAGCATTATCAGCTAAACTGGCTAATATCAGTTATTTTAGCTATCAGCATCGGAATTATCCTTATTCTGGCAGTTACACGCGAGAATATCTACCAGATTGTTCTTTTTCGGACTGTTAGCGGTTAGTATCTATTACTTGGGGGACGATCGAAATAGATCAGGAAAGTGCGATAGTACAGATCAGAGATCGGGAAAAATTTTTTCGCCAAACCCAAAACTTTTTGACGCTGAAGTTCTATTATGCCTCATATCTTCCTATTTTTAGAGATTTTTTCCCAAGAAGGCGGTATTCAATCATATATTAAGGATGTTATACAAGCTTATCTTACTTTGCCCGATTCCGAGGCGGCCGAGGTTTTTTTACTGCGGGATGCCCCTGATTGTCCTAATCCTTTCAAAAATCGAGGTATTACCTTTCATTACCTGAAAAATAACTCAGCAACTCTCGGACGCATCCAATTAGCCCTTAAGTTTCTGGTTTCTCTCCTCCGGAAACGTCCCCAAAGAGTTTTTTGTGGTCATGTAAATTTAGCCCCCCTCACCCGTCTTTACTGTCAAGCTTTAGGCATACCCTACACCGTCCTTACCTACGGCAAAGAAGTCTGGGAACCTTTACCAAATTCCCAAAAACAGGCCCTGCAAGCGGCCGAATCGATCTGGACAATTAGCCGTTACAGTCGCGATCTTATGTGTGAGGCTAACGCTATTGATCCCAAAAAAGTAGCAATTCTCCCCTGTGTGGTGGATGAAGAAAAGTTTAATTTAGGTGAAAAGTCCTTGACATTAATCAAAAAATATGATATAGAAAATGCCAAAGTTTTATTAACAGTGGCCCGATTGTGGTCGGGGGATATCTATAAAGGGGTAGATGTTACCATTCGGGCCCTGCCGACAATTCTAGAGACTTATCCCGAAGTAAAATATCTAGTTATCGGACGAGGAGACGACCTTCCCCGGTTAGAAGCTTTAACCAAGCAGTTAGGAGTCGATAAACAGGTAATTTTCGCCGGTTTTGTCCCCACGGAGGAATTAGCCGACCATTATCGTTTGGCCGATGCTTACGTTATGCCCTCCCGGGAAGGATTCGGGATTGTTTACCTAGAAGCGATGGCCTGTGGTGTTCCCGTGATTTCTGGGGATGAGGACGGTTCAGCAGAGCCGCTGCAGGATGGTTTGGTGGGGTGGCGGGTTCCCTATCGAGATGCCGAAAAAGTGGCTAAAGCTTGTTTAGAAATTTTGCCAGGTCAGGATCAACGTTGTCACCCGCAATGGTTGCGTCAACAAACTCTAACTAAATTCGGCAAAAAGACTTTACGAGCAAAATTAGAGCAGTTAATCTAAATCCCTATGCTCTATGTTAGTGCGAGTTTTGGGGAGCATCCCAGAGCTGCACGGGCAGGAGACCTGTTCTACATAGATTCTCTAATTTTATCTGTGGGCTAGGCTTCTGGCCCGTCCTTCCCGTCATTCAACCAGTTTACCTAAATTAAACACTTAAAACACAGGAACAATGGAGGTGAAAAAATAACACTTAAAAAGCGTTTAATTGAAAAGATCAACAACAAAAACTAGAACAGCTAGAGATGGGGGCTAACCCATCCCCAAACTAGACAATTATGCTATTCTTTTTTATACATCACCTCCACCACGGTATGTACGTTACCTCTGGGATGAAAATCCCCCTTAACTTTCATCTGCAAGGGTTCGCAAGCCGCCACCAAATCATCTAAAATTTGGTTAATTGCTTCTTCGTGGGAAATATAAAGATCGCGATAACTATTAATATAAAGTTTAATCGCCTTTAATTCCATCACCTTTTGATCGGGAACGTAGCTAAGATAAATAGTGGCAAAATCGGGATAACCGGAAAAGGGACACTTACAGGTATATTCCGGCAGAGTGATCTGAATATCGTAATTTCTGCCAGGACGTGGATTGGGAAAAGTAATTAATGTTCCTTCGGCAATTTCTCTTTCCCCGTACTTAACCTCAATTTTTTCGGAAGACTGAACCATGTTTTTTCCTAACTAGACAATGTTTCCTATCATAGCTGGAATATTCTCTCAAGAGGTGTTACCGAATTAAGAGATGAATAAGCTAAGACGCATTTTAACCACCGGTCCTTAGATTAGCCGAATCTCTTCATCCCTTTGCTTTTGCCTCTTGCCTCTTGCCTTCAGACTGAAAATCAGCCAAGTGGAATTTTCAGGTAAAAAATGCTCTATGATTAACTCTAAAGATACTGTAAAACTGGTTTCATGCTCTCCGAGATTAAAAACATAGCCGAGAGTCTCGCACCCCGATTAGTGGAGATTCGCCGCCACATTCACGCGAATCCAGAGTTAAGCGGGCAAGAATATCAAACTGCCGCCTATATTGCCGGGGTTTTGTCTTCCTGTGGTCTATCGGTGCAGGAAGCGGTGGGAAAAACGGGAGTTAAGGGAGAATTGGCGGGAAAAGGCAGTGATCGAAGGATTTTAGCCATCCGGGCCGATATGGATGCCCTACCAATCCAAGAAAGAACCGATTTAGACTTTGCTTCCCGCAAACCGGGGATTATGCACGCCTGCGGTCACGATGTTCATGCTACCGTCGGTTTAGGGGTGGCGATGGTGCTTTCCCGCCTCTCGGAACCTTTGGGGGGAAAAATACGCTTTCTCTTTCAACCAGCAGAGGAAATCGCCCAGGGGGCCAGTTGGATGATCCGGGAGGGGGTGATGCGGGATGTCAGCGCCGTTTTGGGGCTGCACGTTTTCCCCTCGATTCCGGCCCGATCGATCGGGGTTCGTTACGGGGCCTTAACTGCAGCTGCCGACGATCTGGAGATTTTTATTCAAGGGGAATCCGGCCACGGGGCCCGGCCCCACGAGGCGATCGATGCTATCTGGATCGCCTCGCAAGTAATCACCACTTTGCAACAGGCAATTAGTCGGACTCAAAACCCTTTGCGTCCCATCGTCCTCACCATCGGGCAGATTAGCGGTGGTCGCGCCCCCAACGTCATCGCCGATCAGGTACGCATGGCGGGAACCGTGCGATCGCTGCACCCAGAAACCCACGCTCATCTCCCGGAATGGATCGAGAGTTTGGTCACGAATGTCTGTAGCACATATAACGCTAAATGTCAAGTAAAATATCGTCGGGGCGTGCCATCGGTACAAAATGACCAATTTTTAACTCGTTTGGTGGAAGAAGCCGGTTTAGAAGCTTGGGGACAGGATCGGGTGTTAATTCTCTCGGAACCCTCCATGGGGGCCGAGGATTTTTCCCTTTATTTGCAACAGGCCCCGGGGACAATGTTCCGTCTGGGAGTGGGTTCGACTAATCTCCTCAATCCCCCCCTTCACCATCCGGAATTTTTAGTGGATGAGTCGGCAATTCTGACGGGAGTGATTACTTTAGCCTACGCTGCCTATAAATATTGGCAAAGGGAAGATTAAACCGGTTTTTCAAGATAATTTTATGGAAATTTGGCAAGATTTAGCTATTATAGCTTGGACGGAATTGCTGCTGGATAGTTATGAACAGTTAATCGGGCGATCGCTGTTGCCCCGGATCGGTACTGGCAAAGAACAGAGTAAAATGCTCTTTTATGCCCCTTTCGTGCTGGTTTCCCACGGTACACAAACTAATCCGATCTTTAACTATGGTAATCGCAGCGCCCTGGATCTCTGGGGTTTAACTTGGCCAGAATTATTAGCAACTCCTTCGCGAGCGACGGTACAGGGGGAGGAACCCGCCCAAGAACGCCAAAAAATGCTGGATTTAGTCAAAAAACAGGGCTATATCAACGATTATCACGGGGTAAGGATCACGAAAAACGGTCAACTATTTCGCATCGAAAAAGCGATCGTTTGGAATATCATCGATCGTGATGGCATTTATTGCGGACAGGCTGCCACTTTTGCCGATTGGATTTTTCTCTGATTTAAGCTCCTCAATCCCCCATCACCCCACTCCCTAATTCATAATTTATAATTCCCTCTCCCCAATTCATAATTCATAATTCATAATTTATAATTCATAATTCCCCACACCCCACTTCCCAATTCATAATTCATAATTCATAATTCATAATTCATAATTCCCTCTCCCCAATTCATAATTCATAATTCATAATTTATAATTCATAATTCCCCACACCCCACTGTATCGCCCAAATATGACCAACTCAGACCGAATTATTGTTCCTCTCGATGTGCCGGATTTAGAATCAGCGATCGCATTGCTCGATCTGTTGCCGGAAGTCAATTTTTGGAAAGTGGGACTAGAATTATTTGTCAGTAGCGGTGCAGAAATTCTGGCGATTCTGCAAGAAAGACAAAAAAAGAGCTTTCTCGATCTCAAATTTCATGATATTCCCAATACGGTCGCCGGGGCCTGTCGTTCCGCCAGTCGCTATCAAGTGGATTTACTCACCCTCCACGCAACGGCCGGACGGCAAGCGCTGACGGCAGCTAAAGCAGCAGTCTCTGACCTGCTATCCCCGCCAAAACTTCTCGCTATCACCGTTTTAACCAGCCTTAACGCCAGGGAATTAGCCCTCGACCTCAAAATTCCCCTAGAGCTATCGGAATATGCCTTAAATCTGGCATTATTGGCCAAGGAATCGGGAATTGATGGGGCGGTTTGTTCTCCCCAAGAAGTGGCGCAATTGCGTCGCGTCTGTGGAGAGGATTTTCTCTTAGTTTGCCCCGGAGTTCGTCCCTCCTGGTCAATCAAAGGGGATCAAAGTCGGGTGATGACTCCGGCCCAAGCGATTAAAGCTGGGGCTGATTATCTAGTAATTGGACGACCGATCACCGGTGCTGAGGAGCCAAAGGTAGCATGGGCAAAAATTTGTCACGAATTAGCCGATATTTAGGGGTATTACTGGTTATTTTCGGGATTAACTCGCCAGTAGTTAGTCTTCCTCTTTCTAGCTGTCCGGAGGATTTAAATCTTTTAGTCGATCGCCTCTTGTCAGATTTACCCGGTTATGCTAATCGAGTTATTACCCGTTCCCAAATCGACCAAAAATTATCTACACCGGTTTTTGTGATTATTGCCGGTCGTCCTGAATTTGCACCCCTACCTTTAACTGCCAGTCAATATTCTGGTCAAATTGCCGATGACACTCAACAGGTTTTTTTTACGACTTTAGAGCGTCAGTATAGCAAAAATCGCTCTGTCAGCCTCCAGAATTATCACTGGTTATTTTTAACTAAAACTGGGGAAGGATGGCGATTAGTGACGATTTATAGTCAATTAGCGGCCCTTGAACCCGCTCAAGTCCCCTTACCTCCCCTAGAAACCAGCCAAGGCACCATCGGCCAAGCGGTGCGTCTCTGGCTGCGGGACTGCGAAGCGGGGACATTGCGCTAAATTCGCTCGGCCAAAACAAAGCGGTCGAAACCTGCTAGGTCGTTAATAATCTGAATTTGTCGATAATTGCCCTGATTTTCCAGCATTTGCGCTACTTTTTCCCCTTGACCGGCTCTCATTTCCACTAGCCAAAGGCCTCCCGATCGCAGATAATCAGGTGCAGTGGCCACTAGATATTGAATTGACTGTAATCCGTCTTCACCTCCATCCAGGGCCAAACGAGGTTCATGTTCCCGCACTTCAATTTGTAAGTCGGGGATTTCTGCACTGGGAATATAGGGAGGATTGGACAGCATACCGCTAATCTGTCCTTTCCACTTCTCTAGGGGTGTCCACCAAGAACCCTGTTTTAGGATAATTCTGTCGGCAAAACCGGTATTGATGATATTTTCTTTGGCGATCGCTAAAGCCGTTTGACTGTAATCAATAGCATATATCTCTGCTTTTGTCAAGATACTGGCTAAACCAATAGCGATCGCACCGCTACCGGTTCCCAGATCTACCCAGATTCCCCCGTCGTCTCCTCTGACGGTTTCTCCAACAATATCGATTAATAACTCGGTTTCGGGACGAGGAATTAAGACCGCCGGGGAGACTTTCAGGGTAAAATTACGCCAGACCACCGATTCGAGCAAATACTGCAAGGGAACCCTTGCTTGCAGGCGTTTTTGCCAGCGTTTAGTAATTTCCGACCAAGAATAACTCAAAGGGATTTTTTCTCGTTCCCGAAAGGATTGTAAGCGCAGGGAAAGAGTATCTAAATCTGTCACTGCTTGCAGAAAGATATCCACTTCCTTGGCAGATAGTTGCGCTTGCGCTAAATCCGCGATCGCCTGTTGGCGCCATTGACTTAATTCTTGACCGGAAATACTATCAGTCACAAGGCTTAACGATTGGGGGCGGGGGGATTATTGGTATTATTATTAGGGCGTGGCTGATTTGCTGGGGGTTGGTTGGGAGCATTTTGGTTGCTATTTGCTCGGATAAAATTAATCGTTTCTTGGCTAGGATAGAGGAGAATTTTAGTTAAAGCTTCATCGTTGCTTTGTTGTAGGGTGGCGATGACACTTTCTAAGGGAATAACCTCAATTTTTACCGTGGCTGCTTCGGCGGGATTAGCTTTTTTATATTGTTCTACCATTTGCAAAGCGGCTGCTTTTTCAAAGAAGAAAGGAATAAAATCCTGATTATTGCGACTGATCACCAAAAAATTACTCTCTTTTCCCGCTTTCGGCACAAATAAAGGTACCCCACCTTGATACTGTTGACCTCTTTCACTAAGCAGTTTTTTCGCCGATTCTACTTCCGACTCTTTGGGAACAAAATCGATAATTAAACGATTTTGTTCGGTTTGACTGGCTTGCATTTTATAGACTTGTGCCAAAGAAACAGCCTGAACTTTAACTTTGCTGGCCACTTCAGGATTCTCTTTTTTCAGTCGTTCAAAAAAGTTTTGTGCGTCCTGTTGACTGATAAAAACTCCCGTGAATTTCTGTTCTTTTTCTCCCACGGCAATTAGGGGAACTCCTTGATCGTCGGCAATAGCAAAGACAGGTACAGACTGCAAGGTTCTGACGATTTGTTCTTCAGGTAAAGCGAGTGCTTTAGAATAGCTGCCCAGCAGCGAAGTCAGCATTGTCGTTCCTACTAAACCAAGGGTTGCCGTCCAACGAATGAGAGATTTCATCAAAATAATTACCTCGTTATTACTATTAACCAATATTTGCCGTTAATCTGAACTATATCGTCTACTTAACTCCTCCGATTAGGAGTTTTTTGATGAATAACCAGCCGCGAAAGTTCCCTTTATTGGCTTGCTTTTGAACCATCATAGCTAAAAATATCCATACTTGGTAAGATGTGGTCGCAGCAGCGGCGAGAAAACAGGGGCAATTTATGGGCTGATCTGGGGAATAATAAAAATTAATTAGAGTTTTTAAGGCATATTTTCCGAAAAAAATCGCTTTAGCTACGGTTTAAGTTCCCTTAAGCTCGCTTTTGCTTTAATAAGCACCAACTTAAGCTCAAAAGGCATCCTCTTGTGTGAATCAGTTAGTCAACCGGCCACCTCTTGATCTTGGCACTACTAATGATTTTCCGAGAGATGGTGCGGATGGGCGATCGCTAACCGCAGCCATTGATAGGAAACTAGATTTAAAATCAGTCCGATGATCAATAAAATTGCCATGAGAGCGATTTGATACCAGGCGATCGGTCTGACCAGAAGATCGGCGATCAGATGGGCTAAATTCAAGATAGAATAGAGAATTGTCAGCCAGAAATGGGTTTTTCTCAAGGAACGACTTTCACTAAAATTGACCCCGATAATCGCTAACATTGGCAGCAAAAAAAAGAGTAACATTCCCCAGAAAATTGGCTCAAGATTGCTGGTTTGATGACTCTCGACGATCGATTGACCATGGAAAAGCGGCATTAACCCCAGTTGGGTGTGAAATAGGGTTCCCAAGAGGAATGTTGTCCAGAGAGCGGCAATTTTTTCGGGATATTTCGCTGTTTTCACGGTAATTATCCTCTTAATCGGTTAATATAAAAGCTCGCGCTAGGTGAGAAAGTCTTCTTAAATTTTTCCTAATCACTACATTCCAGAAAAAGTTGCTGTATTTAAAAAGTCAATTTAAGTCTGAATGGCATCACTATCTGATCGATTAGATGCTAAACTCCCCAGATATTATTTTGCTGTTGAAGGTTGTCAGAAACGACGATCAGAACTACTACAAAAATGACGTTGATTTAGTGCGAATTTTAGCCTAGCCTGAAATCGAGGGTCTTGAAAAGAGGGCGAACGAGGGGACTCGAACCCCCGAGTGGTGGAACCACAATCCACTGCCTTAACCACTTGGCTACGCTCGCCGTACACCTTTTCAAGTATAGCACAAGACGAATGGTTGACAAGGGGTTTTTTATCCTAATTCGGGCTATGGTTAGGGTAAGTGAGTGATGATTTGAGAGCTTATGAAATTGGCGCGGTTAGGGGGAATGGTGTTAGGAGTGGTTTTAGGGGGAATTGCGGGGATATTGCTGACAACTAATCCCAATCGTCAAGATTACGAACAATACGCCTCCCAGAGGTTAACTAGCTATCTTAAGGATAATGTCTGCGCTCGGGCGCAAGCTTCCATCGAGGTACAGTCTCTCTTGCGGGGTTACTGTAAAATGTTGGTGGATACGGGTCATCCTTTCTTACAAGAAGCGATCGCCACTAACACATCTAGAAAGAATTTTCTCGTTTTCAGCGTTTATCAAACGGAATTATCGTTCCCTCCCCCTTTACCTAGTTATCACTTCAGCACCGTCGGTTTTTTGAACAAATTATACATCTACGAAGCTTTAGAACTGTAGTCAGACAATTAGAATTTTGGTACTGATTGTATTGTAGTGGTGATAGCTGAAACTTTTGCTAATTGGGCATTGTAGTCAGATAAAGTACCAAACAGCCCCAAGGTGATTCTCAATTTTTCACCCTAACCCAAAAAGTCAAACATTTACGGAAAAAAGCAGACTTTGCCATTCCAAAAGTACAGGAATCGGGATACTGAGAGAGCGGGGATTGTCTAGGGGTAGGGAAAGCTCGATCACTTCGGTAACGGGTAGCTGCGCTAAGATATCCTGCATCTTGTATTGACCAACGTTAGCTGCGGGTGATTCTTGGGCAAAAGCATCCTCAGCCGCTAAAATTTGACCTTTAGCAGTGGTTATCGTTAATCTTTCCGGGTGAAGAAACTCAATCCCCTCTGGAAATCCCACCAAGCGCAAACTAATTTCTACCGTTTCCCCATCTTTAACTCGTTTAAATAACACCACCTGCCAAGGACTACCGGTATCATCGCGCAAACTATGACGGGATTGATATAACAGCTGCCCCGGTCCTTCTAGCTGTTGTCGAGTTATAGCTAGTGCGGACAAGGAAAAATCGATTTGAAGGCTAATAAATAGCAAAAAACTGACGAGAACACAAAATAATAATAGAAATCGTTTCATAACTTTATTGACATTAGCTAAAAAATGTGATACAGGCTTCGGCACTTGAGCTAAATTAACATAACTATATCACTATACAGTTAATTATTCAAAAAAAAGCTGCTGTCAAGGGAAGTGGAGCGGCTTTTGTCCGCAAAGACATTGTCTGATTGATTAGATAAATTGATAGTTGCAAGTAACTTCGAGATGGCTAACAAACCCGATGAATTTGCCAGAACAGAAATCAGCGAAAAACAGAAAATAGTTGATTAGGATACAAAGGAATATCCTTGAGTCCAGCTTTCTCAAAACCATGGGTTAGCCACCCGGCCCCACAAAATAGATCTACTGTAGAGATATGGTCAATCAATGACAAGTTTTATATCCTCCGATCAAAGACAGGGACAACCTTTGATCCTAGCCCATCGATCGAAAAACTACTATGGGGTCCACCGGTAGAAACAAGGTGAACGGTTACAGAACTTAACGGCCTATGATTAAAGAGACGAGGAATCAGAACCCGAAATAAATCCTCGCCCCGCCATTGCCTTGATTCTCCCTGATAATTATGGGACTTTTTGCCCGTCACCAAAACCTCCGTCAGTGGTTTAAATCCCAACACTTCGGACGTAGCGCCACCGATAGTCGCTATGCTTTACTGGTCGCCTGTTTAATCGGAATTCTCTCCGCCCTTGCCGCTATTATCCTGAAATTGGGCATCGGTTGGTTAGGTGGTTGGCGGGTGCATCTAGTAGCCAATTCCTCTCCTTTCCTGGTTTTGCCCCTCGGCGGTTTTCTGCTTGGTTACAGCGCCGGTTGGATTGTGGAACACTTCTCCCCCGCAGCCGCCGGGGGTGGTATTCCCCAAGTAAAAGCGGCCCTAGCTAAATATCCTTTGCCCCTGTCTTGGCGCGTCGCCCTAGTAAAAATGATCGGGGCGATCCTGATCCTTGGCGGTGGTTTAACCCTTGGTCGTCGGGCCCCGACGGTACACATCGGAGCAGCCCTAGCGGCCCAATTAAGCGTCTGGCTGCCCACCAGTCCCGATCACCGTCGTCAGATGATCGCAGCCGGGGCAGCCGCCGGGTTAGCGGCCGGTTTTACTACTCCCATCGCCGGAGTCCTCTTTGTGATCGAGGAATTAATGCGCGATGTTTCCAGTATGACCCTAGAAACGGCGATCGTGGCTTCCTTTACCGGGGCCGTGGTTTCGATGATGCTGCAGAATACCCCCTCGATCATCACTGAATATGCCAATATTAGCTTCTCTGCCCAAGAAATACCCATTTATTGCCTTTTAGGGGCTTTAGCTGGCTTATTGGGGGCTTTATTCAATCAAGGCATCCTTTTTTGTAGCCAGATGCAGCGGCGTTGGCGGTTATCTTTAGCTTGGCGCATCGGTCTGGTCAGTGGCTTATCGGGAACGGTAGTGGCTTTTTTACCCGACTTTTTCCGAGATAATACGGGTTTACGCGAATTTTTGCTGGCAGGGGAATTAAGTTGGCAGAATACCGCCCTCGCTTTTGTGGTCTATTTTTTCCTGACGATGATCTCCTACAGTTCCGGCGCTCCTGGAGGACTCCTCGCCCCCGCTTTGGTGTTGGGATCCTGTTTGGGGTTTCTGGTGGGGGGAATCGAGACGAAAATTATGGGTTTCGGCAGCGAACCTAGTTATGCTTTAGCGGGTATGGGGGCTTTTTTTACGGGAGTAGTCAGGGTTCCAGTAACGGCGATCGTGATTGTCTTTGAACTGCATCACAATTTTAATGTTGTGCTGCCCCTGATGTTGACCTGTGCCGTTTCTTATATCACTGCCGAAAGCATTCTACCCGGTTCTCTCTATCAGCATTTACTTTCCGCTAGTGGTATTATTCTCAACGAGGAAACCCCTGCTAATGATGTGCTGGCCCATCTGTCGGCTATAGATGTGATGCAATCGCAGGTGGAAATTCTGCCGGCAGATTTACCCCTAGGGGAAGTGGTGAAAATTATGTCCCGTTCCCATCATCGCGGTTTTCCCGTGGTGGAACAGGGGCGACTATTGGGGATTTTTACCCAAAGTGATCTGGATAAATGGCGATCAAAAAACAGTCAAACCGTCCTGCGGGAGATCATGACTCCCAATCCGATTACTGTGGCTCCTCAGGCAGCTTTAAGCGATGTTTTATTTCTGTTAAATCGCTATCAGCTTTCCCGTTTACCCGTTACCGATGGTCAAAAATTGGTGGGGATCATCACCCGCACCGATATTATCCGGGTGGAAGCTGATCAATTGGGGGGGGTTTGTCAACTGCCCCAACCCAGTACCCCTTCCTATGTGGTTTATCAAACTCGTTCTCCGGCTGTGGGAATAGGCCGGATTTTGTTACCTATTGCCAATCCCGACACCGCTACCGCTTTGTTTAAAATTGCTGCTGCGATCGCCCGTGAACGCAATTATGAGATAGATTGTCTCTATGTGATTACTGTGCCTCGTCTTAGTTCTCCGGCGGAAGTCCGGGTGGATACGCGGGAAGGACGCAAATTACTTCATCGTTTGGAAAGATTAGCGCGACAGCAGAATATCTCTGTTCATACACAAATTTCGGTGGCTCAGGATATCGCCGACGGGATTTTAGCCACGATTCGCGAACGACACAGCAATTTATTAATTATGGGTTGGACGGGGGAAAAATCGACTACTGGGGCGATTTTTGGGTTTTTAGTCGATACTTTGATCGCCCAAGCTCCCTGTGAAACCATCTTGGTAAAATTAGGGACAAAGGATTGTTTTCCCAACGATCCTAATCGGGAAAGGATTTGGCTGATTCCCACCGCCGGCGGTCCCAATGCCCAACGCGCCTTAGGATTATTGCCTAGTTTGCTGTCTTTGTCCGAGTCTTCGGATTATCCCAAACTTTGGTTATGTAAAATCTATTCTCCGACGGAGTTACTGCCAGATCTGTCTATTTTGGAAGTTTTACAAGCATCTTTACAGAAAGCGATCGCACAGCCGATTGTGCCTTTACCGATTCGTTCGGCCTCTCCGGCCGAGGCGGTAATTAATCTGGTAGAATCGGAGGATTGTTCTTTGGTGCTTTTGGGTGCATCTAGGGAAAGTTTGCTCAATCAGTTCTTAAATGGCAATATCCCCTCGACGATTGCCCGTGCCGTTAACTGCACTGTCATTCTCGTGCGAGGGGAATTATCGGAGTAGGTTATTAGCTAGGCGGAAGCTAAACTTAAACCGAAGGGTACGGTATTGTCAATTTTGGCCCCTTGACTTTCCTCTAGGGAATGGGGATAAAATACTTCCCTGTCCAGTTGACCATCGGAGTCATCGTCATCCCCATCGCTGATATAAAGGCGTTCACAGGGGATATTATCGGAAAGGATGGCACTGGCCATCATCCCCGTATGAATCTCTAAGAAAGCATCCGCTAGGGTCTCAAATACTAAACGCTGCCCGGGGAAAACCACCCTTTCAAAATACCAGTTAGCAATATTGGTGATGCGAACAATTTGAATATGATTGGTCGCATTGACATAGCAACAAAGAATACTATTTTTCTTGCCGTTGGGGAGGGGATCGAGAATCTGTGCCATAGCAATTGGGGTGATCTTAAAGTGGGTTTGTCATCGCTCCTTCACCGTAACATCCTTTGATCCCCGATAGCTGTAAAGATGATTACATTACTCGGATAAAAATCTACCGATAGCTTTTTCTGGTGATAGAAAGCGGTTTTTATTAAAAAATAATTAAATTTAACTAATGCCTAGTTTTGGCTATTTGTCAAGGGGGAAACTACGCTTTTTTGCTGTTTTTCTTGATTTTTTGCCCAGCTATTTAGGGTCAATCCTAATTTTCAGGGAAAAAGTACCTGAATTTTCCCGCTGCTCACTCCCAGATCTGGTATTTTTTGATTGACAAAAAGTCTAAAATTCTTACCCAACAAGGTTTTTAGATTTATTCAGCCAGCCCTAAGTATGCGCTCTCTGATTCTATCTTTTTCGGTAACAATATCAACAACATTGTCAAGTTTACTACTGTTTAGCGGACTAAGCTGTACTGCATTTAAACTGCGTATTGAGAATTTTAGTACAAATGCTCGAACTGCCTCTCCCTGCTCCCTGCTCATAGACAGTCTTAACGAGTAATTTAGATATAGCGTTTCTCGCATCTGTGCGGCACAGTTAAACCTTTGCTGATTAAGCTGTTCAGGATCGAGAATGTACCTCGTGTGAATCAGAAATGCTATAGTCAACAGCTTACCACCTAAACTCGGTAGCTGGAAAAAGGTTAATTGTCTCAGTTGCTGATTTTAGCCTCTAGATTAATCATCGAGAATTGAGCAAGCGATCGCATTTATGATCTGATTTTAATTTATTGAGGGTCAGTAAGAATAGCGATAATTGACATTTCTTAAGACCTTATCTCCGACCACTGATAATTAATATTAAGATAAAAAAAACTTTCTAAAATCTGCTTAGATAAAGATAAATATTGACATTTGCTGTTAAATTAGTCAGCTTATCGCGCCAAATTTGCTAACCATGCCTTCCAGCAATCAAACCCCAGAAAACCAATCCCGTGAACTGATTGACGAACAATTGCGTCAAGCGGGATGGTCTATCCAAGATAAAAAAGACATCCACTTCAATGCTAGTTTAGGGGTGGCTATCAGGGAATATCCAACCGATAGCGGATTCGCTGATTATGTCCTGTTTGTGGATAGAGAACCCGTCGGTATTATTGAGGCCAAACGAGAGGAAAAAGGCTTGTACTTAACGGTGGCGGAGGAACAATCCAACAAATACGCTAATAGTAAGCTGAAATATATCAATAACCAGCCCCTTAACTTTATTTACGAAAGCACAGGCAAGCTGACGCGCTTTACCAATCGCCGCGACCCGAAACCTCGTTCCCGTCTTGTTTTTTCCTTTCACCAACCCGAAACCCTGCAAGAATGGCGAGATAAACCCAAAAGCTTGCGGGATAAACTGCAAGATATCCCCCCCCTTGACCCGAATGGACTAAGAGAATGTCAAATTAAAGCTATTACCAACTTAGAAGCCTCCTTTAAGCGAAATTTTCCCCGGGCCTTGCTGCAGATGGCCACGGGAAGCGGCAAAACCTTCACCGCTATTACCGCTATTTATCGCCTCCTAAAGTTTGCCGATGCCAAACGGGTGTTATTTCTAGTCGATACCAAAAACTTAGGAGAACAAGCTGAAGGGGAGTTTATGAATTTTGTTCCCAATGATGATAACCGCAAATTCACCGAACTTTACAACGTTCAGCGATTATCCTCCAGTTATCTGGCCAAAGATGCTCAGGTCTGCATCTCAACCATTCAAAGACTGTATTCTATCCTTAAAGGCGAAAGTCTTGATGAGGCTGCCGAACAAACCAACCCGAATGAATTAGTACAAGGGAAACAACCGGTCCCCGTGGTCTATAATCCGAAAGTTCCTCTTGAATTCTTCGATTTTATCGTCATCGATGAGTGTCATCGCTCGATTTACAACGTTTGGCAACAGGTTTTATTATATTTCGACGCTTTTCTGATTGGTTTAACCGCCACTCCCGACGTGCGGACATTTGCCTTTTTCCATGAAAATAGACCTCTTGGATAAATCCGAAAACAAACGATAGAAACAATAATGGGAGGGACTTTCAGTTAATTATTTATTAGTAGTTGATAATCTTCAAAAATGTTGCTGTACAAGGATCGACTTAAGACTTTTGCAAGAGGTCTAATTATCAGGGTTTTGCCAGTGGTATTTTAGTCCCCCAGACGGGAATCGCCCTGCCTAACCGTGCTAGTGGTTTTAGCCTCGAATTCGGTCATCCTAACCCCATTACCCCCGCTAAACGCCCTTTTCATCTGATTATCCCCAGTTTTCTCCGTTGGGATGATGGCACTTTTGGCCCCATGGGAGTGATGGGCGCGCCGATGCAACCCCAAAGCCCCCGACAAATGGCGGTAAACATGGTTGACCATCATTTCAATCCTCAAACCGCCCTTGATGCCCCTAGATGGCGATTTTTACGGGGAAACAGCGTACTTTTAGAAAGGGGTGCAGCCCCCGAATTACTGCCCGGATTAACCCCCAGAGTCCATCAGGTGGCGATCGCAGATTCCTCCCATTTTGGCAAGGGTCAAATTATCCGGCAAATTGCGAACCTCTGTCCGATGGGTTAGCTTTAGGATACTAAACTAAAAAAAAGCTCGTGTTAAACACGAGCTAAATTAACTAACTTCAAAGACTAATTAGCCACCGACCTTAACTACTGGTTTAAAACTGGGGACAACCAGTTCACTATCCTGTTTAGTCAGCTTATTGTATAAGCGTTCCGTATTGGGGAAATTAGCGGCCGGTAGAGTCGGGAAACGACGATAGGGAACCGTATCTTCACCAAATAATTGTAGGTATTCCATGCTATTAACCATGGCACCGATAAAGGCTTTTAATCCTTGAGTTGCCAGAATTTGGTTATATTTCTGGATTTCTTTTTGATTCAAGGGAGCGCGACCTAAGAAGTGCTTGGTTCCCAATTCAATTACTTTCGTATTCGGATAGGGAGCATAGAATTCTTTCAGGTAAAGATCCGAACCACCTAAACCCTCAATAAACTCTTTCACCGTGATCTCAGCATTGCTTAATTTACTCTCTAAAGCAGTAAATTCGGCATTGATGATATAGGGTTCGAGATCCCGTTCAAAAATCTGACGATAGGCAGCGCGAACAGTATTTTGTACGGCAACTTTATCGAGATTAGTTAACAGTTTAAAGATCTTAGTTTGTTCCCGTTGAACCGTGACACCTTGACCGACACGAGATTGAATATCGGGTTCAGTGCGAATCGAGACCGAAGGTGTACCCAATTCAATAAAGCGCGGGGTTTCCTCTTTATCAACTCTTTGGCCGATATCTTCGCGGAGATTACCCAAACGCACCATCCGTAACTGCATCCCTTGGGGAGTTAGATAGCGCTCGTAGGGAACCGTATCTTCGCCAAAAGCTTCCGTATATTCAGGACTATCGATCAGAGCATCGATTAAAGCATAGAAGCCTTTTTTCGAGCAGATATCGAAGTATTGATTCATTTCCTGACGACCGTAGGTGGGACGACCGAGCAGACGACGGTGAATATATTCGATCGCTTTCACCACATAGAGAGGAGTCCAGTAGATTTTCCGGAAAGCCTCGGATTTAGCTAGGGTTTTGATAAACTCGCGCAGAGTAATATCGCCATTTTCTAGCTTAATCTCGGCCACGGATAAACGCTGACCTTCGTAGGGCATTCGACCGAAAACCTGACGATAAGCCGCTAAAATCACTCTTTGGGTGGAACTTTCACCAAATTTAACGCTCACCCCATTGCTAGAACCGGGTAACTCGTTATTGAGACGAAAAACTTTCGGTCCCAAAGTACCCGGGAATTCACCTCGGGCGCTGGGGTTACTATTTTGGTTATTAGTAGCAGGTCCGCGGTGGATGAGGATACGTTTGCTATCTTTACCGAAGGGAGCGGGACTAGAACTAGGTTCGCGGGTTTCTTTCGGGAAAATTGCCCCAAATTGGATTTCTAAGGGGTCATTTCCGGAACCGTAAACGTGCTGATCTGGTAAGGGGCGATCGTATTTAGCAAAGGTGGTGATAAATTGGGGAACTTTGCGGAAAGGTGCGCTGTAGTTAAACAGGTCGATCTGCATCCCCCAGTTGCGACATTCCTGCGCTTCTGCACCCAAACCCCGGAGATAGGGAACGGTTTCTTCGCCGAAATAGTCGGAATACTCTTGAGAATCGACTAAAGCATCGATTAACGCCGCTAAACCGCCGCTAGAGACGATCGAGAAGTATTTCTGTACTTCTTCCCGGGAGGAAGGACCGCGACCGAGGAAATGACGGAAAGCCAATTCTAGGGCGCGACTATTGATAAAAGGTTCAAAGAACTGTTTGCGGTAGAGAGGCGATTTACCGAGACGACGGACAAATTCTTTCATCGAGATGTCGCCGTTTTTCACCTTCGATTCTAGGTCAGAAATGGACTGACTATAGGCGCGGGTGATGTCCCGTTCAAAAATTTGTCTGTAGGCGGCCTTGATAATCGAAGATTTTTCCGACTCCGATAAACCGGTTTTCATGACAAACTTTTGCCGTTTTTCGGCGCCATTGTAGTAGCTTTGGGGAAGACTTAAACCCTGTTGGTCACTACTGGGACGCTGACGCAGTTTATTAGCGGGGGTGGGGGCTTTTAATTCCCCTAGTAGGATATTGAAATAGTCACTGATTAAAGTGGCCGCATCCTTGTCTCTTTGGAAATACTCGATCGAAGCGGCCCGCATTTCCTGTAGGGCCACGATGGTGGCATCAATGGAACAGGCATTTTCGAGAACTTCCCTTAAACCGCGGGTATTAACGATCAGGATACTGGTATCACCAGCCACGATCGCGTATGTAATATAACGCAGGAACCAGGATAAATCCCGCAGGGACTTCTGCATATTGCTCGGACCGTAACGAGAGACGTTAATCGGTCGGAATCCGGGGGGAATTGGGCCGCTAGAGGCGAAAATCCCCTTTAAGCCACCGAGGAAGCCACCACCGCCACCAGAGCCGCTTTCCGCGTAGGTAACGGTTCCTAATTTCATCCCTTCCTGGACGTTGATCACTTTACCCGCACCCACCAGGGCCAATTCTTCCACGGGGGGTTTTTCTAGGTAGGCCATGGGTGAACCACCGGTAAAAATCCGGTTAGCTGCCCGTGAGACGATCAGATCGGAGTTCCGGGTGAGCGTTTGGGCAATATCTAAGCGCTTGCTCCCCGATTGGAAGTAGGCGATCAGTTCATTGAGTTCGGGTTTATCGAGAAAGCGGTCTTGTTGTTCTGCTTGGGTAATGGCAGATACTGGGACGGTTTGATAGAGTTGGGGACGCGCTAAGGAGCTGCCACCGCTTGCCTTAAGACTCATTGGATTTTAACTATCTCCCTTGACGATGTGCTGAGTTCTCCAATCGTGGAGGCGATCGGTCTTAAAACCAGATGTTTAAAAATTTAATCAGCATCTAGATTAAAACTTTTTGCGCTTCCTGAGATAGTTTATTAAGAATTATATAGATTTTTTTCGCTAAAGTTGCCGATTGGTCTATTCTGACACCCCACCTGTATGGGAGGCTAACCAGTCTAAATAGGTCTGAGAACCCGCAACAAGAGGTAAAGCGATGATTTCCGGGACGGCATAGCTATGCAGTTCCTGTATCTTCGCCGATAACTGCTCAAACTGCTTTAAATCGGTTTTGATCGCTAATTGCCATTCGCGCTCGTTTTCAATCTGTCCCTGCCAACGATAAATGGAACGAATCGGGTAAATACTCACACAAGCGGCCAGGCGATCATTAAGTAAGGCGATCGCCAGGTGTTCCGCTTCCGTTTCGCTGGCCGTTGTCACCAGCACCACTCCAAAACCGGTTAATTTTTCAGTCATAAGTAGTCGTGCAAAATAAATTTCCTAGTGAAGATAGGGAAAAGGCAACAGGCAACAGGCAATAGGAGGAATAGATAATCAGTCTTTAATAACTGGATTTAGTATGATAACCGATAACCGATAACTGATCACTGATAACTGAATTTAGGTGATCACTTTTTCTAAAGCGGCCAGATCGGGAATACAGAGAGATTCCTGCTGTCGTTGAATCAGGCCTTTTTTCTCCAATTTGGTCAAGGATCGGGTCACGGTTTCCCGGGCCAGGCCACTAATACTACTCAATTCCCGGTGAGGTAAATTAGGAATTATCGCACCCTGGCCGCTTTTTTCTCCTTGACCTTCGGCTAAAAAGAGTAAAGTATCGGCGACTCTGGAGAGACTATCGGCCTCGCGCAAACGTAAACGCCGGTTAAGCTGACGCAAACGCTTGGCCATTAACTGAGAAAGACGAATTCCCGCTAAAGGCTCCGATTTGAGCAGATTAACAAAATCTTGGGCGGGAATACTGCTAATTGTGGCCGTGGTTAAGGTGATAGCATCAGTGGAGCGGGGAGATTCTTCTAAAGCGGCCATTTCTCCGACTATTTCCCCTTTACCGATGATATTTAAGGTGACTTCTTTGCCATCCATATTGTAAGTACGAATTTTCACCCAACCATCCAGAATAAAGTAAACCGAACCACCCCAATCATTTTCTAATAGAATTGCCCGATTAGCGGGATGAGTCCGGGTGACAACATGAGAAGTAACTCGATCGAGGGTTTCAGGCGATAAACCGACCAGTAAACTGGCTGTATCCAATAATTTTTGAATTTCTGCTGATTTTTCCGCGGGATAGCGTTTTTCTTCCATGGTTTAATATTTAAATTTTGTTCGTTTTAAGTAGGTGATTCTACAATAGACAGTTGTGGGTATTTTTATTTATCTAGTGACCGATAAACAGGATTTTTCCTCCCTACTGACCGAGATCGATCTGATTCTTGCCAAGGTAATTTCATCTCTAGTTAACCCGCAAGAAGTTACTTGCGAGACAATTATTGCCACTCGTCAACATTTAGAATCGGCCAAAGCACTTCTTTCTCCCGTATTATTCCCCAATCAAACCCCAGAAGTTGCCCGTTGGTCCCTGGGAATGGAGGTACAACCACCAGGGGTGAAAATCGTTTTTTTTCGGGAAAGCCAAGGACTGATCGATTTTTATCCTCTTTCTTGGAGTCTGGCAACGGGAACAAGTGATCTCTTACCCTGCTCTCAGTTGGAAGAATATCTAATTAACTGGCTATCTAATCGGGATTTTAGCACCGATTCTTGGCTCTGGGAAGCCTTAGAGCGATTAGAAGCTATCATTATTACCGATGACGGGGAAACCCCCACGGATGACCTAAAAAAAGCCCTTCTCAGAGCGCAACTAATACCCTCCGATCGCCTCTCTAGTCTGGAAACAGCGATCGCTACTGCCCTAGCCTATATTCCCACTAGCGACCAACCTCAACCCCAAACCCTACTTGTTATCGAAGGTAAACGAGAGACTACCACTTTAGCGCTGCTGGAAGTCCCACCGCAAACTTGCTCTTTATCCCGTCAAGCGATCGCTCTGAGCCATTTTAACTACGGGGAAAACACCTATGAACAGGCCATACTCTCTCAGTTAATTTATCCTCTCTGGCGTTCTTTTTTGCCGCTTTCTCCCTCCGATCTCACCGATACTAATCCCTTAAAAAAATCTTTACTGGCAGCCGCTAGATTAACCAAATTAATCCTGCAAGAAGAAAGCGAATTTACCTCCTCTCTAGCCGGTCATACTTGGACGGTCAGTCGTAGGGATTTAAATAAGAAGGTGATTGCACCATATCTAGATAATTTAAGACAAAAAGTTAATGATTTGTTAGAAAAACAGCAAAAAAGTCTTAAAGATATCGATCGAATAATTTTTAGCGGTAATTTTTTCTTGACTATTTGGCCCTATTTCTTAACAGAAATTCAGCAAGAATTTGCTGGATGCAATCTAGAAGCCCCCAACCAAGAGACCTTCTCACCAGCAATCATGGGTTTGGGTCGTCTCTGTTTATTTTCCGCTCTCAGAGGTCAGAAGGTCAATAATGCTTAAAAAATCGCATCGCCGCAACAATTTACGGGGATATTTTTTTATCTTTTAGAAAACATGGGAATATCTTTTTTATCACTAAAATAAACTGTCTCTATCCAAATTCGCTCGCTTCTTCAATATTAATAATCCCTTCCTCTAAAGTTTTACTATGAGTCATACATCCGGGTAAATCGGGAATTAGTTTTTCCTAGACAAAAATGGTAGTAAATTAGTAGGTCGGGTTGAGGCTACGAAACCCGACAACCCGACAGAAACCCTCTTAATCCTTTTTTTGCTGAATAAAATGCACAACTGGACTAATTTTTGATTATAACGATTAAATAGGCTTGACTAGATCGCCAACTTGAGGATTTTCAAACGGTAGTCTTTCTCCTAATTTATCAATCATTGATTTTAACTCTCTTTCTCTTTTTGATTGTAACTCTTTCTTGGCTAAGTATTCAATTCCAGAAGGAGTCAAGGGAGGGATATAAGATAATTCAGACAATTCTCTAGGTTTATGCAAATATTCTACGATCAAATAAGAAAGTTTATTTAAATCTATGTCTGGCTTTTTGTCTGATTCTATAATAGATATTTTATCTTGAACAAAAATAATTCTTCCCGTACCTCTTACTAATTCGAGAAACCCTAAAGATTCGCCAGTATGCGGATCTAATATTTCTTCGTCATCGATACGATAAACCATCATTCTTTGACCTTCTCGAATTCCGTTCTGTTCACCTCTATTCATTACTAATTTATAGTCGTCAATAACCTTAACGACAGTGGCAGGAAAAGTTCCTTTGGGGGATAAAAGGGGAGTTTCTGTGACGTTTTCCATAATGATTTATCTTTGGTATAAATCTGGTTAATATTAAATATTATCGCTCTTAGGGCGCAATAGCTATAATTTAAACTTATATTTGTCAAGATTTAATGATAAGGTCGGTCAATTGCCTTGATCATTAATAGTACGAATGTAGTGGCTATGTGTTGTAACTGTAAAAAATGGGTTAAGTGTGATAATTTCTTATAAATTCAAAAAATTGCTATGATAAAATGCTAGAATAAAGGGGTAGGCATAACTTAAACGAGGGTGTTATGGTAAAAAAATACTATCGTGACATTTCTTCCCAAAATTACTCTATTCCTAGACGGTACTTTATGGATGGTCTGGTCTCTGTTCTAGATATAGGGGGGACTTATCGTGCCAATCTAGATTATCGTTGTCGTGTTCGTGTGGGCAAAAAAGTACATTTGAACCCAGACGCTGCCGCAATTCAGTCTGATTGGATGAAGACAGGATTAGATATTTACAATGCCATTTGTGAATATGGGGGAAAGTTGTCTTAAAATGTCCGACGAAAGTAAAAAGTCAGAAGACCAGGATAATAGTGAGCTAGTTGAAAGACCTTTAGAGTCCATAGATGAAATATTAGAAGATGAGACTATTGATCAGTCAACTAAAATCTCGATTCTCCTGAGACGAATAAACAAAAGCATAACCTTCTCTGGCCCGATTCCTCATCCAACAATTCTAAAAGGATATGAAGAAGTTTTGCCTGGTAATGCTGATCGGATTTTGTCTATGACGGAGAAAGAAGGTGAACATCGAAGAAAGATAGAAACAGAACTGGTAAAAAACGATAATATCCGCTCTTATCTTGGACAAATTGCCGGTTTTACGATTGCGATAGTTGGTTTAGGTGGCTCTATTTATCTGGGGATTAATGATAAAGTTTGGGCATCTGGAATTATGAGTGCGGGTACTTTAACAGGTTTGGTGACGGTTTTTGTTACAGGGGATAAAGAGAGAAGAATTCAGTCCCAACAAGATGATCAAGACAAGTGATTCAAATACTGTAAGTTTTTCCTAGACAAAAATGGTAGAGAAGCGATATTTTGCCTCTCTACCTTGATGTATTTTACTAGATCAATTACTCGATTCCTTCGATGCGGTCCTCCACTTCTTGATAAAGTTCCTGTAAGCGGTCTAAATTCTCTTGAGAAGTTTCCCAGTAACCGCGACCATTAACTTCTAGCAGGGTTCCCACCATCTTGCGGAAAGAATTAGGATTGAGATTCATCAGACGCTGACACATTTCCTCATCTTGAATAAAAGTGGTGTTCACATCTTCATAAACCCAATTATCCACCGCATCAGCAGTTGCCGACCATCCCATGGTATTAACCAAACGCTTCGATAATTCTCGGACTCCTTCGTAACCGTGACTTAACATTCCCTCGTACCATTTGGGATTGAGTAACTTGGTGCGGGTATCCAAGCGCACGGTTTCCGATAAAGTACGCACCTGAGCGTTAGCGGTAGTAGTATCAGCAATATAGGCCGCCGGTTTTTTGCCATCATCGCGTAAACTAGCGACAACTTTCGTCGGATCCGAGTCGAAATAGTGGGAAACATCAGTCAAACTAATCTCGCTAGAATCCAAGTTTTGGAAAGTTGCCTCGGCAGTTTTTAAAGATGCTTCAAACAACTGACGATTATCGGCCATCATCCCAGGGTTATCGGAGTCGAAAGCAAAACCCTTGCGGTTGAGATACATATTCTGTAACTCTTTTTCATCTTCCCAACTGCTGTTTTCCACCGCGAGATTGATGTTAGAAGAATAGGAACCGGAAGCATTAGAAAAGATGCGGGTGGCTGCCTGTCGAACCGTTAAACCCATTTCTTTTGCTTGTGACCTAGCGTGTTTGCGGACATAATTCATCTCCATCGGTTCATTTGCTTCCGCGGCCATTTTTACACCTTGGTCAAGCAAGTTCATCTGATTGATAAATAAATCCCGGAATACACCAGAACAGTTGACCACCACATCAATGCGCGGTCTTCCTAACTCCTCTAGGGGAATCAATTCCAATTTATTCACCCGTCCCAAAGCATCGGGAACAGGACGAACCCCCACCATCCAGAGAATTTGTGCCAGGGATTCCCCATAGGTTTTAATATTATCAGTTCCCCAGAGAACACAAGCGATGGTTTCAGGATATTTACCGCCATTATCCAGTTTTTGCCGTTCTAACAGACGATCCACCACGATTTTAGCCGATTTTACCGCCGCTAGGGTCGGGATAGACTGGGGGTCTAAAGCGTGGATATTTTTACCCGTCGGTAAAACTCCGGGGTTACGGATGGGGTCGCCACCAGGACCGGGAAGAACGTATTCCCCTTCCAATGCTTTTAATAGGGCCCCCAATTCATTATCAGCACAGACCTGTTCTAAACAGAATTCTAAGTATTCAAACAGGGGTTTTAACGCCACCGGATCAACTTGTGGATAACCCATCGACTGTAAAGTTTCCAGCCAAGGCGATTTCTTGCCTATATTCAAGAAATTCAGCTTAGAAAGCATTGATACCCGACCTGACCCGTCGGTTTGAGACTCGACTAAAGCGGAGACGGCAGCGCGAGTCGCGAGGGTGATGTTTTGCAGTAATTCCACATCCTCTAACACACCTCGATCGCTATTGCGATAAACTTCCTCTAGATCCCGGCCGATGCTGTTAGCAATAATCCGGGGTAAGGAAAGTAAATCGTCCTCTTCCCGGTCTAAACTGGCAATATTGACCAAAGTTGCCACCGCTTCAAGCGCCGAGGGGGGTTTCCCAATAACATGAAGTCCGCAGGGAAGTAAGCGCGATTCAATTTCCATCAGTTTACGATAGACCGAACCGACGATATTATCCCGTTCCTCTTGACTGAGATGGGCAGTATCACCATCAGGTAAACTTATATCTTTGTCGAGATTGACTAATAAACATTTATCAACAATAGTATTGACAATTTGCACCCCACGCCCACTATCCTTCAGGGTTTGGTAGGAACCGATCAACTCGCTTAGTTCTTTTAACCCTTTGTAGAGTCCGGCATTTTCTGCGGGGGGAGTGAGATAGGAAATAGTTTCCGCATAACTACGACGTTTAGCGATCGTCGCTTCGCTCGGATTATTAGCGGCATAATAGTAGAGATTGGGAATCATCCCGATGAGGTTATCGGGGTAGCATTCCCCAGACATTCCCATCTGTTTCCCCGGCATAAATTCTAGGGATCCGTGGGTGCCAAAATGGAGAACCGCATCTGCTTTCCAGACTTGATTGAGATAGGTATAGTAGGCTGCAAAACCGTGGTGAGGACTAGCAGAACGAGAAAATAGCAGACGCATGGGATCCCCTTCATAACCGAAGGTGGGTTGAACCCCGATAAAGACATTACCGAATTCCTTCCCGTAGATTAACAGATTTTGTCCATCACTGTTGAGGTGTCCCGGTGGTGGTCCCCAATTTTCCTCCAAACGGACAGAATAGGGAGTTAAGCGTTCGTATTCAGGTACAGACATCCGATAGGCGATATTTAGCTCCGGACTATGGTATTGTGCGGTGGCATCATGGATCACCGCTTCCATCAGTTCTTTGGGAGATGCAGGTATGTCCTGCAAGTCATAACCGTTATTTTGTAACGCTTTCATCACTTCGTAGATGGAACCGAAAACATCTAAATAGGCTGCGGTTCCCACATTCCCTTTATCGGGGGGGAAACTAAAAACAGTGATGGCGACTTTTTTATTCAGTTTCGGTTTCTTTCTTAGGTTAGCCCATTTTAGCGCCCGTTGAGCGATCGCTTCTACCCGATCCTGTAAGGCGATCGCTTTACCCGTAGCCCCATCCCGGCCTGATAATATAATAGGTTCGATCGCACCGTCTAATTCCGGAATAGCAATCTGTAGCGCCACTTGAATCGGGTGTAACCCCAAATCGCTTTCTTCCCATTCCTGAGTGGTTTGGAAAACTAGCGGTAACGCGCACATATAGGGACGATTGAGACGTTTTAAGGATTCTATCGCTTTCGGGTGATCTTGTCGCGCTGGACCTCCCACCAAAGCAAATCCTGTCAGGGAAATTACCGTGTCAACGATAGCAACCGCTTCCACTCCTTTTAAGCTTTTATCCCAGAAGTATTCTTCTACGGGTTTGGAAAAGTCTAATCCCCCAGCAAAAACGGGAAGGACTCGCGCACCCATAGACTCGAATTCCTGCACGAGAGCGACATAATGAGCGTCATCACCAGTAACGAGGTGAGTTCTCTGTAAAATCAAGCCAACACAGGGAGCCAAGGGGTCTTTTAGGTCATCGGGAATATCACTGCGGTTATTGTACCAAGTGAAGTATTCCTTGACATCCTCGAACATTTTCAGGGATAAAGGATGCCAGATACCCATATCTGGATAAACTACCGGTTCCTTGTAAACTACACTGTCATCCTTATTATCAAAGACGTACTTATCGGCCAACATTAACAGGAAATTCTCTAAATTTTCTGCCGAACCTCCCAGCCAATACTGGAAACTTAACATAAAGTTGCGTGCGTCCTGAGCTTTTTCCATAGGGAGATATTTCAGGACTTGCGGTAAAGTTCGCAATAACTTTAACATCGCATCTTGGAAACCAGCGCCAGAGTTTTCCCTGCGCTTTTTCATAAAATTAGCGATGACACTCTTAGACTGTCCCAATTGTGCCATGGAAAAGCTGCCTAACTTATTTAAGCGCATTACCTGGGGCATGGAGGGAAAGACAATCGCCGCATCTAATTTATCCCGATGGGGACTGACAGCGGCCACAACTTTATCGGCTAAATCCTCGATAAAGATGAGAGAAGCAATGAAAATATTAGCTTTGGCTACATCCTCCTGAAAATTGCGATAATTTTCCCCATCGCGCAGTTCTTCGATTAAATAACCACTAATTTCGATCGCTAGTTTCGGGTTGTTAGCGTTGATTTCCCTGACCGCACTACTCAGCGCACTTTGGTACTGAGGTTCTAGCACGACATAGACCACCTTGACCAGCGATCGACCATTCAACCCGTCGGGAACTATGTGACGAATGGTGGACTTGACGTGAGTGAACATATATGATGGTTCTCCTTATTATTGCTGAGTCTGGTTTTGAGGTATTTTCGTCATCTGATGACGATCGCCCTTTGTTTAAGGTATTTAGATATATGTTTCTGTTTTGTATCAGAAAATGTAACCCAAGTGAGTATTTACTCTGGGTTTTGACACAATTCGATAAATATCTTGCCATATTTTGTAACAGATGGTAAAGAGCTTTCTGAGTAACTGCTCAAGCTTTTCTTTACAATAATTAATATTTAATCTATTGACTTTTAATCACAAAACTGTTATTTATCAGCACCTCAGACGAGATGTCCCTGTTCAAAGATGATCAGGGTGAGGATTCTAGATCATCTCATAGACATCTGCAAGTGCTATAACTCAATCAAGATAAGCTTTTTGTCCTTGTCCTAGACCTCTGGTAAAAATCAAAAATTGTTGTTAGGGTTAGGATTCAGTAGCAGGTAAGCTGTACTGGATTTAAACTGAGTAGGGGAAATTTTAGTACAAATGCTTGGACTGGCAACTCTGGCACTCCAGTGCAGTCTTAAGGAGTAATTTAGATAGTCAACAGCTTAATTATAGTGAGGAAATCAGGCAATAGTTTCAGAAAATTTGGCAAGTTTAGGTTAAAAAATCAACAACAAGGAAGTAAAGTTCTTAAAGTTTCGTTATGGTGGTAGAATTGGTTTATGGCTAAAAAGTTTTTATTTGATTCGATACATCTATGACCGAGTTATTTGCTAGTGCAGCAGGCCGACATTTGCAAGATGCCAAAATTTTGCTGTCTAAAAACCGTTGGGACAATGCCATTTACCTAGCTGGTTATGTGGTAGAATGCGCTTTTAAGTTTTTAGTAGAACAGTATTTTAAAAATGATCAAAAAGCCGCTAAAAAATTCGGACATGATCTCGAGGAATTAGAAGGTAAAGCGAGGGAAAGATTAGGAATTCTCTATCCTATTTTAGAGCAACAGTTACCAGTTTCTCGCATCCAGGGAACTGTTCTAGGGCAAAATCACCCAGAAAGAAGATATTATCAATCTGGATATTGGACTGAAGATCAGGCTAACTCGGCCGTTGAATATGCTGAAGAAATTTATCGAGATATTATTCTCAGATTAGTGCTAAACGGTTATATTTCTAGTAAGGATATTTAAGATTCTGATGATTAGTTTTAGTGAAACTTTTGCTAGGGTAAGGGACTGCTTTCAGGATTCCAGTCTTGGTTCTCTTGTAGCCAAACTAGAATCCGTGATTATTATTCGTGATGTTGAGGGAAAAATTCGCTTATTTCTAGGGTTAACAGGGACAAACAAGATAGAATCAAACGAAGAAAATCATCTATCTACACTCCTGTCTGAAAAACTTGAGGATTACTATGGCCATGATATTTGGTGGCAAAAAGGAGAAGGAGATGCTTATAAAGCCCTGATTGATCTTATCATGAAGGAAAAAGTTAAGGCACCTTGGTTCGATGAATCGCCAAGCTTGAAATGGTATATTCTAGAACGTCATCTGGCTAAACAAGCATGGACAGAGAATAAAATTGGGCAGCAATTGCCTTGGGATTTTGAAAAAGTTGAAAAAGGATATAAACCAGCTATTGTCTCCTTTTTTTCCTTCAAAGGAGGAGTTGGTCGCACCACTACTATTGCCGCTACTGCCTTAACTTTAGCGCGGAATGGTCATCGAGTCGCTATAGTTGATCTTGATTTAGAAGCTCCTGGTCTGGCCACAATTTTTTCTGAGGATTTTGCCGCTAATTCTGGGGTCATGGACTATTTGCTAGAAAAGAAAGTTCAAAAAGACAAATGGAAACTGAGTTTAAAAGATATTAATGACTCAAATTTGTTAGGAGATGAAGGTGAAATCTTAAAATTGCTACCAGCAGGAAATGTGGATCAAGATTATTTAGAAAAATTGGCTCGTTTAGACTTTCAAAATCTTGTCAATGGTCAACTACAAGGCATTTTAAAACAAATGCTAGAAGAAATAGAAAGGTTAAGCAGACCACTGGATTTTATTCTCATGGATGCAAGAGCAGGTTTTCATGATATTGGTGGTTTAGCTATTACTTATTTTTCCCATGCAGTGGTTATTTTTGGTACGGAATCTCGACAAAGTTGGGCAGGATTAACCCAAGTTATCCAACATTTAGCCCTATCTAACCCTGAGGATCCTTTACCATTAATTTTAGTTCATGCTCTCGCTCCATCTTTAGGAACAGTTGGCCGAGAAAGAGAGTTACGAAATTTTCGACAAAGAGCCTATACAATTTTCCAAGAAAACTATTATACTGAATCTGAAGATGTCCCTAACTCTAATGATACTGATGCACCATTTTTCCCGATAGTTGTCCCCTACGATAATAGTCTGCGGGGAGATATTGCCCTCTTTACTCGTGACTCACGGCACGATACTCCAGAAGAAAAAGAGAGATTAGCAAATCTCGTGAAAGTTATGACCGATTCTCCTTATCAAACTATTGCTGAAAAGCTTTGTCAATTATTTGGACGTGATGTGATTATAAACAATCGGTAAAAATTATGGCTGAATTCGATAAAAAAAAGTTACTGGAATTAATGGGAGCAGTTGCTCCTGGAAAAGCAACTGCTGAACAGGAAAGTGATGATGAAGACGTATTTCTCAAAAATTTCTTACCCGTGGTTGATTATAGAAAAGCTTTGGAGCCAAGCATTTTATTAATTCAAGGTGGTCGGGGTGTGGGTAAAACAGAATTATTTCGTTTACTAGCCATTCCCTCTGGACGAGAAGCTTTAGTTAATAGTTTAAATATTCGAGGTCTTGCTCCTTTAAATCAGACCAGATGGATTGCAGGATTTGGTCGCACTCGCAAAACTGCAAAACGATTTCCGTCACCAGAAATTATAGAAAAAGAAATGCAAAACGCTACTAATCTTGAATGGCGTAGTTTCTGGTTAGGATTGATTTTAGGTGTCATTTTACAGGAACAAGAATCTGATATTGCCAGCATTATAGGTCAAGAATTGGAGCCAAATATTACTACTATTCTTAAAAATAGGTTATCGCTTTTATCAGAATGGAGAATTTTAGTTAAAGATAATTTTGAACATCTAAATTATGTTCTTGACAAATTAGACGAACAATTAATTAGTTCTGACCAATGGCTATTTATTACTTATGATGAATTGGATCGGTTATTGACTACTTATAATGCTCTAGCTAATCCGATTAGAGAATTATTAGCTTTTTGGCTCGATCGCTCTCGTCGTTGGGAGAGAATTCGACCAAAAATATTTCTTCGTACCGACCTATTTAGAGAGGAATTTTTGGGATTTCCTGATGCTTCTAAATTACAATCCCATCGGCTAGAATGGCAACGCTCTTGGCTCTATCAACTCTGGATTAAACGGTTAGCTAATTCCGATCAAGAAATGAGAGACTATTTACAGATGATCCCTAATTTAATTTATGAAAGCTCAACCCAACTAGGATGGAATGTTAGTAGTGATGAACGATTATTTGAAGAATTAATCGAAAAAATGATCGGTAAATATATGGGAGCTAGTCCTAAAAAAGGCATTACCTACCGATGGATACCTAATCATCTTCAGGATACTGGGGGTAGAATTGCTCCTCGCTCTTTTCTAAAATTATTCGACCTAGCGGCAGCCAAAAGATTAGAACGTTTTGAACAACTGACCGAGCTATACCTTCTACAACCCCCTGATCTCCAGAGTGCTTTAATGGATACTTCAGAGGATAGAATTAAAGAATTAGCACAGGAAGAATATCCTTGGTTAGAATCTCTAAAAACTAAGTTAGAAGGGTTAAAAACTCCTATGCCGAAAGAAACTTTTTTAGAGGCTGTGCGCTCAACTAAATGGAGTCCTGAAAAAGAAAACAAACCTCCCGTTCAGGAACCTGAAGGGATTGTGCAATATCTAATACAATTGGGTGTGGTGGAAAGTCAGATTGATGATCGAATTAATATACCTGAAATTTATTCATATGGGTTTAAAGTTAAACGTCGCGGTGGGGTTCAACGTCCTCAATAACTTGAGGATATCGACAATAATTTTATGTAGAATAAATAGTAAAATACATGAAGCAATAATAACTAATACTGGCAGATTTTAACAGTTGATAACTCCGATAGTTAATGTGTATTAGTCGGTGATAAACCCTATTATTTTCAGTAATCGATCGAAAATGTTTTTTAATTGGATAACTTTACCCTATTTATTAATTAATCCTGTTTTAATTCCCTTGAGTATAGCTCGATCGGAAACTATTCTTGCTCAAGAAGTCAGCGATCCTAATTATAAAAAACTGGTGCAGTACGCTCAAAATCAACAACTCGATCGCCTAGCCATGGCTGATATAATCCAGAATATCGCCACTCAATTTTTAGGAGCAAAATATCAAGCAGGATTACTCGATCGCTCTCCTACAGAAAAATTATTTATCTCTTTAAAAGAGTTTGATTGTGTCCTCTTTGTGGAAACAGTTCTCGCTTTGAGTCACAATTTTGCTTTAAAAAATTATCAGTATTCTGCTTTTAGTCAGCAGGTTTTAAATCAGCGTTATCGCCACGGTATTCTCGACGGTTATTGTAGTCGTCTTCACTACTTTTCCGATTGGATTAATGACAACCAAAAACGAGGTAATGTAGAAAATATAACTCAAAAATTAGGGGGAATTACTCTTGACAAAAAGCTCAATTTTATGAGCAAAAATCGCCCTCTATATCCCCAGTTAAAAACTCAAAGTAATTACGATTGTATTCAACAGGTAGAACAAGGATTAGAAAGCTTATCCTTAACCTATATTCCCACCCCTAAGATTAAAGATATTTACCCACAACTACAAGCTGGCGATATTATCGGTGTCGTGACTAATATTGCTGGTTTAGATACCACCCATACCGGTCTAGTTTATCGCTTTTCCGATGGCAAAATTGGCTTAATTCATGCCTCTCCTGCCGGTCAAGTTACCATTGCTAAAGACCTACAAAAATATATCACTAAAGTGGACAAGTCCATCGGTATTTTTGTAGTTCGTCCCCTTGATCCAAGAAATAATTAACCCTGAATTGCTTTAGCTAATTGAACGTGGAGTTTATGACTGGCTTTAAAAGCCATGTAATGGGCAGTGGGAATGGTTCCCAGTAAACTTAAATCACCAATTAAGTCCAATAATTTATGTCTTGCTGGTTCATTATCAAAGCGTAAAGGAGGATTTAACCATTGATTTTGATCGCAGACTAAAGCATTTTCTAAACTGCCTCCTTTAATTAAACCAGCCTTTTGCAGATACTCAATTTGATCGGCAAAACCGAAAGTCCGGGCTGACGCGATCGCCTCTTGAAAACTTTCTTGATCAGGACTCCAACTATACCATTGATTACCGATCGGTTTATAGGTGAAATCGATGCCGTAGGTAAAACGTAATTCAGGGGAAGGAATCGCCGCTACAAAAGCATCCCCTTCGTACAACCAAATCGGTTGAGAAATAGTTAAATCTGATGGAGAAAAAGAGTTATCTAAACCAGCATTTTCGATCGCTTCCACCCAGATTTTGGCCGAACCATCGAGGAGGGGAATTTCCGCACCATCCACCTCAATGCGAGCATCCTCTACCCCCAAAGCGGTTAAGGCAGCTAATAAATGCTCAACGGTTCTAACCTTTGCTTTTCCTTGTCCCAATTCCGTTGATAAAGTCGTTTGGTAAACCGAAGAAACTAGAGCGGGAATAATCGGTTGATTGGCTAAATCTCTGCGGACAAAATAACGTCCTTCCCCGGGGTTTGCCTCACAGACGCGCACCCGTGTTATTTCCCCTGAATGCAGGCCAATTCCCGATAATTCAAATTGTTTAGGGATAGTAGAAACCATAATTATTAAGTAGGTAGGCGTTAAAAATTATCAGATCCCCCCGCCTATCGGCACCCCCCTTATCAAGGGGGGCAGGGGGGATCGAACCTAAAATCCATTTTTAATTTAATTATAACCAGCTACTTAAGTAATAAAGTGAAAAGCTTATTAGTGGTTTTGGGGGTTGGGTTTTAGGTTTTTAGGGTATTGGGGTTTTAGTTGAATTTCCCTATGTCCCCATTTCCCTAATCCCCCATCCCCAATAACTGATTAGAATCGTTCCCCGATACCGAAATGGAGACGAGAACCACCATCGACATTAAAACCGTAGTCAACCCGAATTTGGCCGACGGGAGATTGTACCCGAACACCCAAACCGTAACCGAGACCAGTACCGGGTAAATCCCGGACAATCCCGGGTTGACCGAGGACATCCCCTTGGGAACCAATAGTAGTGCCGAAATCAACAAATAAAGCCCCCCCGATAATTGCGACAATGGGAAAACGATATTCGGCCGTCGCTTGGAAATAACTACGACCGCTACCCACTTCTCCCTCGGCGTAACCCCGTACAGAGTTACTACCCCCCACAATAAAAGCATCGTAGGGGGGTAAATCGCCTAATACTGTTCCTGCTTGCACATTAAAAGCGAGGGATTGCTGACCTTTAAAGATATCGGTTTCAAAGAGATTAAAGGAATTAATCAACCGAACGGGGATAAAGTAACTGTAACTACCCCGAACACGAGTGCCGAAAATACTGCCAGAACCGACCGGAATAGTTTGTTCTAAACCTAGACGCAGGAAAGAACCACTGGTAGGCTGCAGGGGATTATCGCGAAAATCTCGAATCGCGCCAACATTTAGGGAAAGTAGATCATCAATCCCAGAGGAACTAAACGCCAGTTGTTGACTACCAAAACCGTTGAGAGGTGCAGACAGAGGGGAGATGTCCCCATTGGCATTTTGCACCTGTACCTGTTGATAGTTAAAGCCTAGGGAAACCACCCATTTTGGTTTTGTAAACACATCGGGAGCCAAAGGACGGACAAAAGTAATACCGCCACCCGTCCGGACGATACGGGGACTATCATTATCGTTCAACGTCCTAATTGAGGAATTTTCCCCATCATAAACCAGAGAAATCGACTGTCGCCGGAAAACATTGACCGTGTAGGAAGTGCGGAAGTTATCCGTGGCAATCCAAGGATCGGAAAAACTCAGATCAAATAAAAATTCCCGTTCTCCTAACTGGACTTCTGCCCCTAAAGTTTGGTTATTACCGCCAAAATTGCGCTGTTGATAGCTGACAGTGCCGAATAGTCCCGCATTCGAGCTAATACCGCCCCCAGCGGCCAGGGAACCAGTATTACCTTCCACCACATCGACGTTAACAATCACCTCCCTTGGATCGCTGCCGGGAGAAAAAGACAGACGCACATCCTCGAATAAACCGAGACCGAAAACACGCTGTAAATCCTGTTGGGCCGTATTGCGGTTGAAAATATCCCCCGCTTTTAGGCGCATTTCCCTAGTAATGATAAATTCTCTGGTTTTACCCTTGACCGGTTCCTGTTCGACGTTAAAGTAGCGTACTTGAATTTTTTCGATTAAACCTTCGGAAATGACCAGAATCACCCGACCATCGGGAGTGACTTGCGGCGCACCGATTACCTGGGCCAGATCATAGCCGTTTTTGCTGTACCAGTCATTGATTTTTTTGACCCCCGCCTGTAATTCCCGCAAATTCAGGGTTTTGCCGTATTGACCGGCGAAAATTTCCTCGACCACCGCGGCCGGTAAAATCGATTTGTCCACGGTTTCCGGGGCAATTTGAATCTGTACCCCCTGAAAAACGGGGTTAGGTTGCACCTCAAAGGTGACTCGCACTCCTAGGGGCGTATCTTGGGGAACTGCCCGCACATCGGCAAAAAAACCCGTGGCAAAAACGGCGTTAATATCTTCTTGTAGTTGCGATCGAGTTGTGCTTCGTCCGGGTCGGGTGCGAATGGTATTATAAACTAGATTTTCCAATTCTCGATCGGCTCCTTGTACTACCACTTCGGCCACCAAAACCCGCGACTCCTCGGCCTGCGCTGGTGGGGCTGTTGTGGGAGTTTCTGGAGGAGTTGGGTTTTCTGGCGGTGGTGCCACGGGTGGAGTAGTTTCTTCCGTCGCGGCAGGAGACTGTACTAGCTGCTCGACGCGGGGAAAAACCGTCTCTGGGGGTTCTTCTTGGGCAATTGCCGTCGCGTGAAATAATCCGAAAATAGCCAGCAGCAGGGCCAGCGAGGAGTATCGCCTCGAAAAATTGAGATTTTTAAGCACTTCCACACACCCAGTAACACCATTATGGTTTTGTTTGTTTTCTCTGCCCGAGAAATTTAACGAACGTTAAAACTCTAGCAGATCGCTTACTCTCAGTAAATCCCAGCTTGACCGGTGACTCAAGAGATGCTGCCTCAGGTCTGATATTTGTCAGCCGTCAGTCAGCATTAAGTTTTTATCTTGCCATATCTTAGCTTTTTCTGGTTTGGCTCTATCCCAATTCACCATCGAGGATTATTGCCACCTCGGTGGGCGCACAATTAGTTACGCCGGGGCAGCCGTTAACGTCTTGTTTGTAATAACTGTACCAGTTGCGAGACCTGTTGGCGATTGAACATTTGCAGCAGGGTACTAGCTACTAATTCCGGTTCCAGGGTAATCAGAATTTGTGGTAATTTAGCGGTGGCTAATAATTGCAATTCTTGACTGACGGTGATTTCTTCCCCGCGACCCCATTCTAATAAATCACCGGCTTGTTTTAATTCCTTAATAATAACTGGGGCGAGAGTACGATAGGAATGTTTAGGGTTAGCCAATGCCGATTGGGCATTTTTAACTAAATATTGCCATTGTTGCTGTTCTGAAGCCAATTGAGACAGAGGTAAAATTAATTTTTGTAATTGCTGACGGGAAGCACTGGTTTCTTCCTGTTTGAACAGTTGTAACATCTGTTTGAGTATATCTCTGACCCTGATAGAAATAGAAGAGTCCGCCGCAATAGCTGGGGTCAATTTTCCCCGGCCGAGAAGATAGTTAAGATGGGCGCGTAATTCGGCAAAAGTCGCTTCACCGTTTTTAACGATCGCGTCAGCTTCCTCGACTCGCAAACCTAAGGGATCCTGCAGCTTATCGATCAATATCTGAAGCAGATCATAACCCTTGAGGAACAAAGATTCTAATTTTTGATCCACTTCTAGGGGATTTTCTTTCAGTATTTTGAAAGCATCCTCAAGACGGTGAGCAGTTTTTTGGATACTGCTATAACCTAACATGGCCGCCCCCCCCTTGACGGAATGGGCGGCACGAAACATCTCGTTCATCTGTTCATTGTTGTTGACGAGATTGCCTAAGTCTAAAATCCCCTGTTCCAAAGTTTCCAGGTGTTCTTTTGCTTCTTCGATGAAATACCCGAGAATTTTCTGAGCGTTAACAGAGTCCAAAGTCTTATCCCCTTTATCACGATGCTGTCTAGTCCTAGATTGCCCAGTTTTTCAGGAAATATATCAGTTATCTAATTGAATAATATAATATGTGGGGTTTGCGGCAAAAAGCTTTTCCTGGGGCAGGGTGTGGGCTGTGGGGTGTGGGGTTTTATCGATTTTCAGGTGGTCAACTACCTAATTTTCAGGGAAAAAGTCCAGGGATTTTCCCCCCGATCCCCGCAATGACTGGCACTTTTTGAGGAAAAAAAGTCTAAAAGCCTTATCCAACAAGGTTTTAAGCTTTATTCAGCAAGCCCTAAATAATCGTAGATTATTTGTTCAAACTTTATGTTATTTTAATCTCTTAAAACCTTGGTTATTTTTTATTTTTATTCCTCAAATAATTCGCTTGTTCTGTCGTTTATTTTCCCTGCTTAATAAATAATAAATTCTCTTTTAGAGAAGGTTTTTCCACGCAATTCCTATTTCTCTTTTGCCTAGAGTTTCAGAAGATCGATAGTATAGCAAAAAATGGGTTATTTAGGACGCTTTCAATTTTCAAACTCTTATCGGTCAAGGGTTTCAGCGATTGATTGTCCTAACCACCCCGATCTTGGCTATATAAGATAACTGCTGTAAATTGAAATATACAAAAAAGGGCGATCGCTTGATCGCCCTTTTCTCATACTAAATAACAAAAATTATCTCAAGAGATACACCAGTAAAAATAGGATAATCCAGACCACATCGACGAAATGCCAGTATAATTCTGCTGCTTCCACACCAAAGTGAGATTGACTAGAATAGTGGTCTTTTTGACGAGAACGCCAGAGGACAGATAGAATCAGCACTAAACCAAAAGTAACGTGGAGACCGTGGAATCCGGTTAAAGCATAAAAAGCGCTGGTGAAAACATTAGTTGTCAGACCGAATTCAGCGTGATAATATTCGTATCCTTGACCACAAAGGAAGATAATTCCCATCAGGGCAGTAATACCGAACCACAATTGTAAACCGGCGTTATTATTTTGTTTAATCGCCTTTTGTCCTATGTGCATAACAAAACTACTGGACACCAGAATAATCGTGTTAATTGTCGGTAGGGTTAATTCTAATTCGGGCGTGCCGGCGGGGGGCCAAACGGGTAACATGGTACGGTAGAACAAGAAAGCGGCAAATAAGCCTAAAAAGATGGAACTTTCCGCCACTAGAAACAGAACCACACCGAATAAGCGATGATCTGGGTGGCCATGATGTCCGTGTTCCACCGTTTCCTGATGATAATTGACAGAGAGTTGAGAATCTTCGAGCGTTGAACCTTGCATAATTGAATATCCTTAGTTTACACGGGAGACGGGAAGCTTTTTTTCAGTGATCAGTGGGAAGTGGGAAGTGGGAAGCTTTTTTTCAGTAAACAGCAATCAGTGAACTGATAACTGATAACTGATAACTGATAACTGATTATTGGGATTCCGCACCTACTTCAGCGAGGAGATCTTGTACTGATTCCTCTGCTTCCGATTCTTCCATATCAATACCGTAATCGTAGGGGCCGGACCAAAGAATCGGCATTTCCTCGAAATTCTCGATAATTGGGGGAGAGGAAGTTTGCCATTCTAGGGTTAAAGCGCGCCAAGGATTACGGCCGGCGGGTTGACCTTTAAAGGCACTCCAGACCATATTAATAGCGAAGGGAATACTTGATATACCGAGAATATAAGCCCCTGCGGTACTAAGAACATTTAAACCCTGAAACTGCACATCATACAGGGCAATACGACGGTTCATACCCAATAATCCCAATTCGTGCATCGGCATGAAAGTTAAATTCAAACCGATAAAAGTGAGAACAAAGTGGATACGACCGAGAGTTTCGTTATACATCCGTCCGGTCATTTTCGGGAACCAATGGTAAACGGCAGAAAACAGGGCCATTGCCGTACCACCAAATAGTACATAATGGAAGTGACCGACGACAAAATAGGTATCGTGGACGTGGATATCGAAGGGAACAGAAGCCAACATAATCCCGGTCAAACCACCGATGAGGAAAGAAGACAGGAAACCGATCCCAAATAACAAAGACGTATTGAGACTGAGTTTACCCCCCCAAAGGGTGGCACACCAACTAAAGATTTTAATGCCTGTGGGAACGGCGATTAACATGGTTGCCGCCATGAAAAACATCCGTAACCAGCCGGGGGTGCCGCTGGTGAACATATGGTGGGCCCAAACGATTAAACCCAAGAAACAGATGGTGAGACTGGAATAGGCGATCGCTCGATAACCAAAAATCGGTTTACGCGCGTGAACCGGTAATATCTCCGATATCGTGCCGAAAAAGGGCAAAATCATGATATAAACGGCAGGATGGGAGTAAAACCAGAACATATGCTGATAAACCACCGGATCGCCGCCGCCAGCGGGATTAAAAAAGCTCGTGCCAGCGATTAAATCAAAGGACAAGAGAACGAGAGCAGAAGCGAGAACGGGGGTGGAAAGCAGTACCAGAGTCGAGGTGGCCAGCATTGCCCAACAAAATAGCGGCATACTGTACAAATCCATCTCAGGAATCCGCATTTTCAGGATCGTGGTGATGAAATTAATCGAGCCTAAAATCGAAGAAGTCCCGATCAATAAAAGGCTCAAAATCCACAATTCTTCGCCCCATTTGCCGCTAATTAAGCTTAAAGGTGGGTAGGAAGTCCAACCGGACTGGGGGGCGCCGACAAAGAAACTGGATAATAATAGCAGCCCGCCGGGGGGATTAAGCCAGAAAGCCACGGCGTTAAGACGAGGAAAAGCCATATCTTCCGCCCCAATCATCAGGGGAATGAGATAATTGGCAAAACCCGCCCCAACCGGAACGATCCAAAGAAAGATCATGATCGTTCCGTGCATGGTCATGAATTGGTTATATAGTTCTGGGGAGACGAAATCGGGGTCGGGAGTGGCTAATTCTGTCCGCAGCACTTCCGCGAAAGCACCGCCAATAAAGAAGAAAAGAAAGGCAGTCACCAGATATTGAATACCGATGACTTTATGATCGGTGCAGAAAGTGAAGTAATCCGTCCACTTGCGGTGATGGATCACCTCGGGAACGGTTGCTGGGGTGGTTATTTCCGTTGATGCTGTCATAATACCAAGATTTTAGATGACAAGAAAAATTACATTTGCTGCTGATGGGCAACTTGGGCGAGGATTTCAGCGTCGATGCCCATTTCTTCGGTGTAGGGGGTCAAATATTGACTATCAGAGCGATCTTTAGCGGTCATAGCTACGGTTTGATCGCTGTCAACTTCGGCGATTGTGTTGTCCTGCACCCATTGGTCGTAATCCCCTTGGGAGTGAACCACAAAGCTAGATTTCATGCCGCCGTGATAGGCCCCGCAAAGTTCCGCACAAATGATCGGATATTGACCAATTTGGTTGGATGTGAACGATAACACCGTTTCCTGTCCGGGGATAACGTCCTGTTTTAGACGCAATTGGGGAACCCAGAAAGCATGGATCACATCCCCTGCTTCCATATTCAGTTGCACGGGGCGATTGACGGGAGCGTGCAGTTCCCCAGAAACAATGCCAGTTTCGGGATAGGTGAAGATCCAAGCGTATTGAATACCTTTAACATTGACCACTAGGGGGGGAACTCCTTCACCATCGTAGGAATTGCCGATACCTAGGGCGACTCTGCGATCGCCGCCCAGGGCCATCATCGTGCCGTGGTGATGACCGTGGTGGGCGATTTCTCCTTTGCCACCCTTGGAAATCAAGGGATCGAGACCGCCGATATTGTTATAAATCTCGAAGCTATAGACGGCAAGGATAAAGACGATTACCGTCGGAATGGCTGTCCAGAAGATTTCTAGGGGGACATTGCCCTCCACTGCCGGCCCGTCGGTTTGATCCCCCGGTTTGCGGCGAAAGCGAATCACTATATAGATAATCACGCCTTCAACTATTAAAAATAGTCCCGTGGCGATGGTCATCATCAGATTAAAGATATTATCTATCTCCTGAGCATCTTCAGAAGCGGCCACAGGCATTAAGCCATGATTTTGGCCGTACCAGAGACTAATTAAGGTTAAGGTGATCCCGAGTACGAGCGTCAGGATACTGCTGGGAATTTTCACGGTCTTTTCAATATTTTTAATAGTGGCTACTTATTCAAGGCTAAAACATGATTCCCGTATAGATGGGAAATTTAACCAGCATCTTCTGAGAATTTTATCTTTTCTTTGGGATCGTTTTCAGGGAAAGTATTTAAAATAACTAATTTTTATATTTTATTCTGAGTTTATGTAAACAAATGTAACGAAAATGTCCAGAAATCTAAAGAATATCTAAAAGGTTTTACTTGTCGTAAAAAAACTCATTCACAGTGATAAATAACTGGCAAACCAAGCCAGGATCTTTGATGACAGACTCCTTGAGAACAGGCAAACCGATGACCGAATCTGTTTTTAACCCGACACCCCTAAGAGAAACCGGCAATATTCAGGTGTGGATGCGCCGCTTAGTCTGGAAAATTGCGATCGCTACTTTCGCCCTCATGGTGGTGGGCGCTGCCACCAGAGTTATGAACGCCGGTTTAGCTTGTCCCGATTGGCCTCTCTGTTACGGTCAATGGATTCCCAGTCAGCAGATGAATCTACAGGTATTTCTGGAGTGGTTTCACCGTCTGGATGCCTCTTTGATCGGGTTTAGTACGATCGCTCTCGTCGGTCTGTCTTGGTGGTATCGTCGCCATCTTCCCCCTTGGCTGTTGCCCTCGGCGATCGCTGCCTTGGCTTTAATTCTCCTGCAAGGAGTCCTGGGAGGATTAACCGTGACCCAATTACTGCGATTTGACATCGTAACCGCCCATTTAGCCACAGCTTTGCTCTTTTTCTCCACCCTAATCGTCATTGCTATCGGTCTGACCCCCTACCGTGGCACAGGTACGGTCGGAAAACTAACTGGGATGGGAATGATCGCCACCGGTCTAGTTTATCTGCAATGTCTCCTCGGCGGTCTCGTCGGTTCCCGTTGGGCAGCCCATCAGTGTTTAACGGTTTCCCAACTCTGCACGGTGATGAATAGCCACATTATCGGGGTTTTTCCCGCCACTATCTCGGTTTTAACCCTAGTTTTCTTCGCGTGGCGAGCTGCCGCTATCCCTCCTCTCCTCAAAAAACTAGCTTTTAGCGCCGGGGGATTAGTCGCCCTACAGGTGTTTTTAGGCGTTGCCACCCTGAAACTACATCTCCAGGTGGAACCCTTAACCATCACCCACCACAGCATCGGTGCGCTATTGGTGGCAACCCTCGTCGCTTTTACCACTTTCGCCCTTCGCGATCGTTCTTTCGCGCCTAAGTAACTAGACACAATTAATTGCACATATCTAACCGCCTCTTGCCTATTGCCCATCCTAACCAAGAAGTTAATTTTGTCCCATTACTTATAAGCCATCTCTAAGGATTTAATCACGATGACTGGAACTCAAGCCCTTCGCCACCACGATAATTTTTTACAAGTCGCTAAAAGTTATTATCAACTCACCAAACCCCGAATTATTCCTCTACTGCTGATTACCACGGTTGCCTCTATGGAAATCGCCTCTAAAGGTCAGGTTTCCCCCCTCTTACTCTTTCTTACCCTCCTCGGTGGCACTCTCGCCGCCGCCGCCGCTCAAACCTTAAACTGCATCTATGATCGCGATATCGATCACACCATGCTTCGCACCCGCGCCCGTCCCATTCCCTCTGGCCGCGTGCAACCCCTCCACGCCCTCATTTTTGCCCTCGTTTTAGCCTCCCTTTCCCTAGCAATTTTTGTCTTTTTTGTCAATACTTTGAGCGGATTTTTAGCAATGACCGGCATCGCATTTTATATGCTGATTTATACCCATCTGCTCAAGCGTCATAGTGTCCAAAATATTGTTATCGGTGGCGCAGCTGGCTCGATTCCTCCCCTCGTCGGTTGGGCGGCAGTAACGGGCGATCTCGGTTGGATTCCCTGGATTTTATTCGCCATTATTTTCCTTTGGACTCCTCCCCATTTTTGGGCTTTAGCTTTAATGATCAAGGATGATTATGCAGAAGTAGATATCCCGATGATGCCCGTAGTTAAAGGAGAAGAAGCCACTAGCGAGCAGATTTGGCTCTATACTTTAATCGTCGTTCCTTTCACTTTCCTCCTGATTTATCCCTTGGCTGCCTGTGGTGTGGTTTATGGTGTAGCGGCTTTGGTTTTAGGGTTTGTTTTCCTGAAAAAAGCTTGGCGATTAAAACAGAATCCTTTTGATCGAGACATGGCTCGATCGCTGTTTAAATATTCCATTCTTTACATGATGTTATTATGTACAGCTATGGTGATCGATAGTTTACCCATGACCTCTCGTCTCCTCGCTACAATTGCCAGTTTATTCTCCTGTAGTTAGGTTTTGCTGAAAAAGTTTGTTGGTGGTGTCGGGAGTCAGGAGTCGGGAGTCAGGAGTCAGGAGATTATTTTCATTTATGCTCCCCATCTCCCCATCTCCCCATCTCCCCATCTCCCCAAGTCATCATTCATAATTACCCCCGACTACTGATTGCGACTGAGGGAGTTAATTCGCTCGATTAGTTGGGCTAAGATGTCTTGTAATTGTCGATCTTGATGCTGGGAAAGGTTGATTTTATCACAGCTATAAATAACGGTGGTGTGATCTTTGCCGCCAAATTCTTCGCCAATGCGCGGTAAGCTTAAATCCGTGTGTTGACGCATCAAATACATCCCAATCTGTCGGGCAAAACTAATTTCTCGCCGGCGGGAATTTCCCTTTAGATCAGCGATCGAGAGTTGAAATTTTTCCGCTACTACCGCCATAATAATCTCAGGAGAAGTGGCAATTTTGGCCATTGGTGGATTTAAAACTGGCGCGATATTTTCTACCGTCATCGGCAATCCAGAGATAGAAATATAAGTAGTAGCTCGGATTAATGCCCCCTCTAATTCGCGAATATTAGAAGTATAATTAACGGCAATATATTCGATAACTTCTCTTGGGAGACGCAGATTTTCGTACTCGGCCTTTTTTTGTAAAATTGCCATACGAGTTTCGATATCTGGTGCTTGGATATCGGCGACTAATCCCATAGAAAAGCGAGAAATTAAACGATCCTGTAAACTGGGAATCTGTTTGGGCAAGCGATCGGAGGCTAAAACCACCTGTTTTCCAGCTTCGTGCAGGGTATTAAAGGTATGAAAAAATTCTTCTTGAGTGTATTCTTTTCCTTCAATAAATTGCAGATCATCCACTAATAATATATCGGCATGACGATAATGATTACGAAAACTTTCCATACTATCTTGACGGATAGCGGTGATTAAATCATTCGTAAATTGTTCTGTCGATACATAAAAAACCTTGGATTGGGGATATAATTCTAGACGATAATGACCGATCGCTTGCATCAAATGGGTTTTACCTAATCCCACCCCACCACAGAGAAAAAGCGGGTTAAATTCCCTTCCGGGTAATTCCGCGACCGCTAAAGCAGCCGCGTGGGCCATGCGATTAGTTGGACCGACAACAAAACGGGAAAAATTATATTTAGGGTTAAGTTGATTACTGGGAGATAATTCTAATTCTAAGCTACTGTTAGGCTGGAAAATAGCGATCAAATCCCCCTGTTGTGCCGTTAGTTGAATCTCGACTGGATAACCGACGATATCCTCCACTACTTCAGCAATTGTTGACAGATAATTTTTCTGAAGATGGTTAAGAATAAAAGGATTGGCAGCCTGAATTACTAAGCGATCGTTTTGCCATTCTTTAACCGTCGCCGTTTGAAACCAAGTCTCGAAAGCGGGACGGGTTAATAGTAATTTTAGACGCTCTAGGAGATTATGCCAAAGTTGTTGGGCGCTGCTATCCACGATTAATTTTGATTAACAAAGTTGCTCTAGTGCTGCTGTGGGGAAACCTTATCAGTTTAGCGAGATTTTGCCGCTCAAGATAAAATGATTTTCAGAGGGAAACAATTAATCTTTATACAGATGACACAAGTTTTAACGATCACCCAATTAGGAAATCCAATTCTACAGCAAAAAGCACCGGAGATCGATAATCTTCTCGATTCTGACTGTCAAAATTTGATCGATTCCCTGATTACCACCGTACAAGCTGCCCACGGGGTAGGAATCGCCGCGCCCCAAGTTGCTCGGTCTCTGCGTCTGTTTATCGTTGCTTCTGGTCCCAATCCTCGTTATCCCGACGCTCCGATCATGTCACCCACTGCCATGATTAATCCGCGTATTTTGCAGGTGAGCGAGGAAATGGTCAAGGGTTGGGAAGGTTGTCTCAGTGTCCCCAATTGGCGCGGTTTTGTCCCCCGTCATCAGTGGATTGAGGTGGCCTATTATGATCGCAATGGTGGCGAAATCCGTCAAGTTTTCAGGGATTTTGTCGCGCGTATCTTTCAACACGAATACGATCATCTGGAAGGAATCCTCTTTCTCGATCGCCTTGCTTCTCCGGCGGATTTATACTCGGAGGAAGAATACCAAAAAATCAGGAATATTGCTGAATATAAGCGATAAAATCGCAAAATCTGCCTATCTCTTCAAAATAAGTTAAATAACCTAACGGGAATATTTTATCTGGCGACAAAATTTTTGTTGGTAAATCTAATTTTTTTGTTAAAATGATAACGATTATCATTCTATGTAGAACACCCAAGCAAACAAATGAACTACTTGACAAAATAAACTAATTGTGTTCTGGAATTCTACCCTCAATTAACTAGGGAGATACTCAAGACTTTTTCGGTGACTAGGAAAATCAATTTTTCCAATTTTCGCCACGGAGATAACCCCAAAGATGAGGGAATAACCCGATAGCTTTCATTAGTTATCGTCTAGATGCCCAGAAAAATAAATACTCTAGCAAAGGGTATTTATTGACATTGGTAAAATCAGAAAACTTGGCCGATCAATTAACTATTGCAGTCTGTAAAAATATCTATGACCTTAGCTAAATCCAAAGCAATTTTCGACAATGATGACTACAATCACTTTCCCGAAGTGATTACCGAACCTAAATCGCCGGTATCGGAAGCCGAGATGATGCAAGCGGTAAGAACACTGCTGTTAGGATTAGGAGAAGATCCCGATCGCGAAGGTTTACGAGACACTCCAAAACGAGTAGTAAAAGCCCTAAAATTTCTCACTTCCGGTTATCAGCAATCCCTGGATGAATTGCTGAATGGGGCAGTTTTTCACGAGGATGCTAACGAGATGGTTTTAATCCGAGACATCGATATTTTTAGCTCCTGTGAACACCATATTTTACCAATTATCGGCCGCGCTCATGTTGCCTATATTCCTAACGGGAAAGTGATCGGTTTATCGAAAATTGCCCGCATCTGTGAAATGTACGCCAGACGACTGCAAGTACAGGAACGTTTAACCGCACAAATTGCCGATGCTTTGCAGGGATTACTGCAACCTCAAGGGGTGGCTGTGGTGATTGAAGCGACTCATATGTGTATGGTAATGCGCGGGGTTGAAAAATCCGGTTCTTGGACTTCTACGAGTGCCGTGCGCGGTATTTTTGCCGATTCTGCTAAGACTCGTCAAGAGTTTATGAGTTTGATTCGTCATAGTCCCGATTTTCACTAATTACTCAGGGGGATCGGGATTATTTGATCGTCCTATCCCCGGTTTTTTCCTAAGCAAAAAACCAGAGCAAAACCAGCTATTTACTGTTTACTTTTTATTTTTAACTCGCTGTTATCATGCTGATTCGTCCCCGTCGTCTTCGTTATACTCCAGCGATTCGCCGTCTTGTTCGTGAAACCGAATTAACCGTTAATGACTTGATTTATCCCCTCTTTATTATGGAGGGAGAAAATCAAAAGGTGGCTATTCCTTCTATGCCCGATTGTTATCGTTATTCCCTCGATTTATTGCTCAAAGAAGTGGTTAATGCTTATAACTTAGGCATTAATGCCATCGCTCTTTTCCCCTTGATTGCCGAAGATAAAAAAGATAATTTCGGCAGAGAAAGTTATAATCCCGATGGTTTAGTGCCAAGGGCGGTGAAAGCGATCAAAAAAGAAGTCCCTGAAATAATTATTATCACCGATGTTGCCCTCGATCCTTTTTCGATTTATGGTCATGATGGTATTGTGGAGGACGGGAAAATTCTCAACGATGAAACCCTAGAAGTTTTAGTGAAAATGTCGCTCTCACAAGCGGCAGCCGGGGCTAATTTCGTCGCCCCTTCCGATATGATGGATGGTAGGGTTGGGGCGATCCGTCGAGCTTTAGATGCGGCTGGCTATTTAGATGTGGGAATTCTCGCTTATACGGCTAAATATGCCTCTGCTTATTATGGTCCCTTCCGAGATGCCTTAGAATCAGCGCCAAAATTTGGTGATAAGAAAACCTATCAAATGGATGGGGCTAATAGTCGGGAAGCCTTACGGGAAGCCAGTTTAGACATAACAGAAGGGGCAGATATTATTATGGTTAAGCCCGCTCTTGCCTACCTCGATATTATCCGTCGTCTGCGCGATAGTAGTCATCTTCCCGTCGCCGCTTACAACGTCAGTGGTGAATACGCAATGATTAAAGCGGCGGCAAAACAGGGCTGGATTGACGAAAAAAGCCTGATTTTGGAAACTTTAACCAGTATGAAACGAGCGGGGGCCGATTTGATTTTGACCTATTTTGCTCTCGATGTGGCATTAATGAAACAGGAAAGCCGATTTTAGGGTTTTTGCCAGCGAAATTGATAGAAATTATCCTGCGCTCCCCATACCTGCCGACCAAGGCTATCATAACCTCGATCGCTGGTATCCATGCCCTGGGAATGTAGAATAATTGTATTAGTTATTTTCACCGCACCTCTGGCATTAGTGGGACAACCCTGGGGGGGAGTTTCTCCCCGATAACCCCCCGCTATCGGTTTTAAAAACACAGTACACACCGACTCGGCCAAATCTGATACATTTAATTTTCTCTCTGTCAAGTCTTTGTTACAAAAATTAATAAAGTTGGCGGCATTATTTAACTTATAAGCTTTTGATTCCACAGTGGAATTATCGGGGCTAGGTTGAATGACTAAAATTCTTTGACGATAGGGTTGATTTAAGCGATCGATAATCGCCTGTTCCTGATAAAGATAAATACTATCCTGTTTCGGGGAAAAATTCACGGCACAGGTGGTCATTTGCACCTTAGCAATGCGGGGGTTAGTCTGCGCTTGTTGCGTCGTATCCATAACCCCAATTAAATGATTAGCCACCCCCTGCACTTGCGGGTTAAGGGACAAAGATTGAGTGAGAAAAAATCCTAGGGTGATCGAAGTTTTCAGCATGAGAGGAAGCTTGATTCTAGGTTAGTCTCTAATTAGCTTAAACTAATAAGCAGCAAGCGCAAAAATACCCCTTTTCCCATGGCTAATCATCTGGCTGAATCTGAAAGTCTTTACCTGCGAAAACACGCCGAAAACCCGATCGATTGGTGGTATTGGTGTGACAGCGCCCTAGAAATTGCCAGGAGAGAAGATAAACCGATCTTTCTCTCGATCGGTTATTCTAGCTGTCATTGGTGTACGGTTATGGAAGGAGAAGCTTTTTCCGATCGGGCCATTGCCGATTATCTCAATCAGTATTTTTTGCCGATCAAAGTTGATCGCGAGGAAAGACCGGACATCGATAGTATCTATATGCAAGCATTGCAGATGATGGTCGGTCAAGGGGGTTGGCCTTTGAATGTCTTCCTAACACCGGATAGTTTAATTCCCTTCTATGGTGGCACCTATTTTCCCGTGCAACCGCGCTTTAACCGGCCCGGTTTTCTGCAAGTGTTGCAATCTGTACGTCGCTATTATGACGAGGAAAAGGAGAAATTAAGCAAATTCACGGCCGAAATGCTGGGCGCACTGCGTCAATCGGCCATTTTACCGCGAGCAGAGACCAATTTAGCCGATCCTTCCCTTTTAGCCACAGGAATCGAGACAAATACAGCGGTGATTCGGGTTAATCCCAATAACTACGGTCGGCCCAGTTTTCCGATGATTCCATATTCTCATCTGGCTTTGCAGGGCAGTCGCTTTGGTGACGATTTTGAGGATTCCCTCCGGCAAGCGGCCTATCAAAGGGGGGAAGATCTGGCCCTGGGGGGAATCTATGACCATGTGGGGGGAGGATTCCATCGTTATACGGTGGATTCGACGTGGACAGTTCCCCATTTTGAAAAAATGCTCTACGATAACGGGCAAATTGTCGAATATTTAGCCAATTTGTGGAGTGCGGGTAATCGAGAGGCGGCCTTTGAGAGAGGGATTAAAGGCACGGTTAACTGGCTAAAACGGGAAATGACCGCCCCAGAAGGTTATTTTTATGCGGCCCAAGATGCCGATAGTTTTGAGAAGGCCACGGATAGGGAACCGGAGGAAGGGGCCTTTTATGTCTGGTCGGATTTAGAGTTAAGGGATTATCTCTCGACTGAGGAATTGGGGCTGCTGCAGGCTAATTTTACCGTCACTGCCGAGGGGAATTTTGAGGGTCGTAATGTGCTGCAACGTCGGCAAGGGGGAGAATTAGGGAAGGAGATAGAAAATCTGCTCGATAAGTTATTTATTCGGCGTTATGGCAGTTCTCAGGCTCAATTAGCTCTTTTTCCTCCGGCCAGAGACAATCAGGAGGCGAAAACCGTCTCTTGGCCGGGACGAATTCCGGCGGTAACGGATACGAAAATGATCGTCGCTTGGAATAGTTTGATGATTTCCGGTTTAGCCCGGGCCTTTGCCGTCTTTAGCGAACCTTTGTACTGGCAAATGGCCACGGTCGCGGCCGAGTTTATTCTCCAGCATCAGTGGTTAGATGGACGTTTTCAGCGCTTGAATTATCAGGGTCAGGCCTCGGTTTTGGCGCAATCGGAGGATTTTGCCTATTTTATTAAGGCTTTGCTGGACTTGCAAACGGCTAATCCCCAAGAAACTGGCTGGTTAGAGGCGGCTATCGAACTACAGGGGGAATTTGATCGCTGGTTTTGGGCCGAGGATGAGGGGGGATATTTTAATACCGCTTCCGATCATAGTCTCGATCTGATCGTGCGAGAACGGGGTTATACGGATAATGCCACTCCTTCGGCTAACGGAATTGCGATCGCTAATTTATTGCGTCTGTCGCGATTGACGGAAAATCTAGAATATCTCGATCGGGCCGAAAAGGCCTTGCAATCTTTTACTACCATCTTAGAACAGTCCCCCACCGCTTGCCCCAGTTTATTTGTTGCCCTCGATCACTATCGTCACGGTTTCTGTCTGCGGGCCCCGGAAAGCTCGATCGAGCCGTTGTTAGGTCGCTATTTGCCCACTGCGGTGTATCGCGTCGATGCCAGTTTGCCGCCTAGCACATTTGGGTTAATTTGTCAAGGGTTATGCTGCCTTGAACCGGCGGAAAATTTAGAACAGTTGCACCGACAAATTGCCGGAGTGATGACGGGGGAGTTAGGTTGATTTTGCCTGGGCCAGCCAATGGAGGTGAAAGATTGCCCGATAGATGGGATTATGAACCCGCAGCCGGCCTTGATCTTTGATCACTAACCCCGATAAAAGTAACTCTTTTTCTGGGGGGCTATCCTCGGCAATTACCTCCTTTTCCCTTAAAATCCGTTCATAGAGTCTCAGGAGCAACTGGGAGCGATGACTGTTGAGGAGCCGATCGCGAATAGTCCGCAGATGTTCCGGTTCATCCTGAGCCTCCCAATTGTCAATGATCTTCTTCTGTACCAAGTCCTCAATCCAGAGGGCCTCACCATTGGGGGGAATCGACGAGGTGGCGGTGCGAATTAACTGACAGAGTTTTTGCGTTAGAAAAGGTTGACCGTTTGTCCAAGCAAAGACTTCTTTTAAGACAGTTTGCGGGTTACTAAATTTCTCGGCCAATCCGCGCAGTAAAGGCTGGGCTTCGTGTTCCTTAAAACCCTCCAATTGAATCGAATGACCGATATTAAAAGGAGTGATTTGGTGGTCGGTAATTAAATCGGAGGGGGTGACAACACCGAAGAAAGCGAAGGTCAAACGCCGATAGAGCGGGTTAAAGCCACGCTGGTTATAGCAGGAACGAATCAGGGCAAAAAAGTCATTAACCGCGAAATTTAAGCCCAAAACGCTATCAATTTCATCGATAAAAATTATGATCGGTTTCGGGGGAGAACCTTCCACTATCCCCACTTCCAGCAATAACACCTCTTCGATAAATTCGCCCAAGCGCTGCACTGCCGAGACATCTTCCCGTTCTTGCCACCAAGCTTTGAGATTGACCCTTTTGAGCAGGCCAAAACGTCGTCCTAACTCGAAGGCTATCCCCTTGTACCATTGGTCAGGAGTGACATTTTCGCTGCCGATACGGGTTAAATCAATGGGAGCGCAACAGATACCCTCGTGTTGGAGGTGATCGATCATGCGTACCATTAAACTAGACTTGCCCATTTGACGGGGATTGAGGACATAGCAAAAATCGCCGCGTTTGAGGGCTTTATAGAGATAACGGTCGGCGGCGCGAACCACGTAGGTGGGGGCATCCATGGGTAAACTGCCCCCCACTTGGTAGTCAAAGGTGCTAGATTCTTCGGTACTTCTGAGCAGTTCATTTTCAAACAGTAATTCTGCTTGGGTGGCTTTGAGAATTTCTAGGGTTTGGCTGAGTTCCAGGGTGCGCTCCTGCACTTTCTCTTCTAGGGTGCGGCTATACTCGGCTAATTCTTCGGTAAAGCGAATCCGTTCCGCTTCTGCCTGTTTTCGTTCGGTAATATCGGTAAAAGCGGTGATCGCATAGATAATTGCTCCTTTTTCGTCAAAAACGGGCGTGGCATACACTTCTAGGGGAATAATCTTCTCTCCTTGGTGAATTTCTAGATCATCCATCGTGTTTTTTTCCCCCCTTAAGGCCCGGACAATCGGCTGGTCTTCGGTGGGATACAATCGATCGGTTCCTGCTTGATATAACTGATAGGTTTTCCCCAACTGATTAGCCGTGGTGATATTAACTATCCCTTTTCCTAAAATCTCCTGGGCGGTTTGATTGGCATAATAGGGTTGACTGCCAGCATCGAGGACGAATACCCCCACCGGCATGGCTTCTAAAAATTGCGCTAGTTGTCTCTGTTTGGCTTTGATTTCAGCGTAGAGTTTGGCGTTAGTAATTGCGATCGCTGCTTGGCTGGAGAGCAGTTGCAGCACTTCCAATCTTTCTTGGGTAAAAGCCCCGACGGTGAGATTATTTTCTAGATAGACAATTCCCCGCAGTTGTCCTTGGTCGAGGAGGGGGGAACAGAGCAGCGATTTGGTTTGATGGGTTTTAATATAGGGATCGTTGCTGAAACTGCCCTGATGGGCGGCATCGTTATTAAGAACGGTTTGACCGCTCCGGGCTACATAGTTAATAATTGAGACGGGAAGATGTTCTTCGATCGCATTAGATTTAAAGACTGTCACCCCATCTTGCTGCACTGAACCGGAGGCCTCGATCGATAATTGTCCGCCGCTTTCTAGGATAAGATAGCCCAGCTGCGCCCCCGCATTTTCGATGAGAATTTTCATCAGGGTGGCGAGTAATTGATCTAAAACTATCTCGCTAGAAATCGCTTGGGATGCCTTCATAATCGTGGCTAAATCTAACAGTTCTCCCGAATGACTAACTGAATTTTTTCTGGTGGTAGTTCTCCTAGTTTCGGTCAGGGAATTGGAACCATAATTATTGACCATTAACTGAGAATAGCGGCTTTCTATGTCTTTGACTTTAGCTGTTGCTCCCCAAAGAGAATAGAGATAAGCAGCTTCATTGATGTAGGTTTTGGCAATTTTTACTTTACCCCAATCGAGATAGAATTTCGCCGCTAGTTCGTTAGCCAGTGCCTCTTCATTAATGTATTCATTTTCCTTGGCTTTAGCGATGGCTAGATCGTAGTTTTCTATGGCTTCTAGATAGGATTGCTGCACCCGGTCTTTTTCCGCTTGCACTAAATAAAATTTATGGAGATAGTTAGAGGGTGCTTGATTGGCCCATTCCCGCAGCTTTTTCTGATTATTCGTCACTCGTTCTAAGGCCTGCTGTTTTTGGTCATTGTCCAGATGATTATAAATAGCTAAATGGGCGAGAGAATCATAAAAGTTATGCAGAGAAATCAAGAAAGTGGCGGTAGCTCCTCCTAGATAATTTTGGGCTTGATTAGCATTTTTAATGGCTTGTTTGTACTGTCCAAATAGATAACAAAGGTATAATTTATTGACAAATAAAGCACAGAGACCGTAGAGATCATTAGCCTCTAGATGGTACGGTAACATAACAGTTTCTTGATAGTATTGTCCTTCTAAAAGACCGGGATTTTCCGAGCGTCCCAGCAGATTTAAAACTGTTTGTCCGTAGATTTTTAGATAGTTGCGGGGGTTTTCTTGTTTGAGCTTAACAAAAGCCAGATCATAGTTAGCTATTTCTCCAGCTAATTCGGTTAATTCCTGTCCGATAAAAGCGGAATGAAAACAGTAAAGATAGGCGCAGATCGTTCCGTAGTAGAGATCCCCCATTTCTAAACCGGTTTGATAGGAAGATTTTAACAAGGACAGGGAATTTTTAATCGGTTCTTTCCAGATACTAATAGTGGTGGAAAAGACGGCAATTATTTTCGGCATCAGGGCTTTGGCATGAAATTTATCGGCAATGTTTAAAGCCAATTTTCCAAATTGATAACCCGTTTCCCAATCTTCTAAAAGACCACAAAGAATTAAGCCATAATTAACATAAGTAAAGGCCGCTAGATAACTATTGCCGTACTGAATTGATAAGTTAACCTGTTTTGATACTAGGATGGGTAAAAGATGAGGAGCGGCAATAAAAATAGGAGAAAATATAGCACTTGCTATCTTCATTATTGCTAATTTTTCTTCCTCATTTATCGGCGGCAAATTACTTAAATCTTCGATATTTTTACCCGCTAATTTTTGCCTAGTTTTAGTGAGTTCTTCCTGTATATCTGATGATTGTAAGGATTCAGGAATCTCGAAATCTAAGCTTTTTAGGACAGATAAGCCAATTTGTACCGCTTTTATTTCTTGATTTTGGGCGTGATAAGCTTCGATGATTACTTCATAAACTTTGATTTTATCTAGGGTGGTTTTTGCCTGTTTTAATACGAGATTAGCCCAGCACTGCATCTGCTCAAAATTCCCACTTAAATAGGCAATTTCTGTGGCTTCAGAATAAATATTTAAAGTCATTTGATAGTTATTTTTCCAGCTTGATTTTTTGAGAAGTTTTTGAGCGATTTTAATGTATTTTAAGGCTCCAGTTTGGGCATTAGCGGCTTTGGCTTTTTGGGCTGCTAATAAATTCAAGTTAGCCACTAACTCTCGTTCTTTTTCCTCGCTAATTAGTTGATAACCAAGATTGAAATGATCGACTATTTTAAAATTTTTTTCCGATAATTCGTTGACAGAAGTATGCTGCCAAAGTAGGCGACCAATTTTTAAATGAATTAAAGATTTTTTGCTGTCTTCGATGAGAGCGTAAGCTCCTTGTTGAATGCGGTCATGAGCAAATTTATATTCTTTAATCAGTAATTTTTCATCTAATTCTGAGAGAGGAATAATTAAACCAGCTTCGCTACTAGAAGTTAAAATTGGTAAAATTTTTAGAGGTGATTTTTCAGAGATAACCGCCAGACTATATAAATTAAACTCTGCTCCAAAACAAGCGGCTAAACTTAAAACCTCCTGGGTTTCGGGCGGTAATTTCTGCATTTTACCGACCATGAATTGAATCAGATTATCGGTACTGCCAATCCTTTGAATTTGGCCGAGATGCCATCGCCAATAGCCCCTATTATTGTCGCTTTTAGTAGTTGTTTCCTGCTCCAGTTGGAAAAATAGCAAATTTTCCCAGTAGATAGTTTTGAGAAATTCATTGACAAAAAAAGGATTACCGTGGGTTTTTTGCCAGACTAAAGTGGACAAAGATTGCACATATTCCAGTGAATGGTTTAAGGTGTCAGCAATCAACTGATTGACCTGTTCAAGCCCCAGAGGTTTTAAAATAACTTGATTGATAATTATGCCCCCCTGCTCTAATTTATCCAGGGTAGCGGTTAGGGGATGAGTGGAATTAATTTCATTACTGCGATAGGAGCCAATTAAAAATAAATAGTCCATATCGCCATCGAGCATAATTAATTCTATTAACTGGAGACTAGCCAAGTCTGCCCATTGCAAATCATCGAGAAAGATGACTAAGGGATGTTCTGGGGAACAAAAGACCCGAATAAAATTTTTAAAGACTAAATTAAAGCGATTTTGAGTAGCGATCGCTCCTAATTGTAACACCTCTGGTTGCGGACCGATAATTAATTCTAGTTGGGGAATCACATCAATAATAACCCGTGCATTCGCCCCCAAAGACTTGAGGAGTTTTTGTCGCCATAGTTCCAGTTGTAGCTGACTTTCCCCCAAAAGTTGCTTGACGAGATGAGTCAAAGCGCTAATCACGGCAGCATAGGGAATATCGCGCTGAAACTGGTCAAATTTACCGGAGATAAAAAAGCCGCGTTTTTCAGTAATTGGCTGATAAATTTCCCTAACCAAGGTGGTTTTACCCATGCCAGAATAACCCGTAACTAGCATCAGTTCGGTGTGAGAGGAGTTTTTACTCGCCGTGGCTACCCGTTGAAAAGCAGTGAGGAGAGTGGCGATTTCTGCCTCCCTACCGTAGAGTTTTTGGGGAATTTGGAACTGATTGGCTAGATCTTGCCTAGCGATGACAAAATCCTCAATTTTACCCGTTTTTTCTAGTTGTCTTAAACATTCTTCTAAATCTGCCCGAATACCGTAGGCACTTTGGTATCGTTCCTCGGGGGTTTTAGCCATCAGTTTCATGATGATTGCCTCCACCACTGGGGGAATTTCCTCCCTGACGAGACTATTAATCTCCAAAGGTTGTTTTGCCAGATGACAGTGAACTAATTCCAAAGCATCGTTAGCCCGAAAAGGTAATTGTCCGGTGAGAAGTTCGTAGAAGCTAACGCCCAAAGAATAAAAATCCGTGCGGTAATCGAGACTGCGATTCATCCGTCCGGTTTGTTCGGGAGAAATATAGGCTAAAGTCCCCTCCAGGACGTTGGGATTTTTTAGCCCGGGATTTTCCCGCCGCAGGACGCTGGCAATGCCAAAATCGATGATTTTAATCTCTCCGGTTTCGGGGTTAAGAACTATATTGGCAGGATTAATATCTTTGTGAATAACCTTGGCGTTGTGAATTTTCTCTAAATTAGCCACTATTCGGAGTGCAAGGCTCAAAAAGTCCCTTAAGGCCAGAGGTTTGCCCCCTAGCCATTTTTTTAAGGATATACCACCGAAATCTTCCAAAATAATCACGGGAGTTCTGCGGTAGGTTTCTAAACCATAGGCTTTAATCGCCCCCTCGAAGTTCAGACCGCAGATGGTTTTATACTCCTGTTTGTAGTGGGTTAGTTCTTGGGTGGTGGGATATTCTTGCTTGAGGATTTTGAGGATAACCGGTTGATTATCGGCGGTGCGAATCGCCCGATAGACTTCTGAGTTAACGCTTTCGTAAACCTGGGCGAGAATGTCGTATCCTTTGAGAACAATCATTTTTTTACTTGGCGATTGTAAACGGCTGCGGGTCTCCCCAAGAAAAATTCTACGGGAACTAAAACAAGACTTCGCAAGGCTGACAGAAATCGATTTACCTGTGAGACGGAAGGACGGGGAGAAGGTAGTACCTGCTCGAAATACTCAGAATGCAAGGTCAAACCAAAGTGAACATCTTCCGGCAAACTCAGTTTAGCAATCGGTCCGTCCTTGAGATTGTCAGGGTTAAATAACCAAGCTTCTAATACTTTGGTCGGGGTTAAAACCGTCGTAAATAGATAGGCCTGTTCTTGGGGAATAAACTGAATGCTATCTAAAATATAGCCATCGGGACAAACATAAAAATCCAGTAGTTCCCGACCTAAATGTGATACATGAGTATCACTGGCATTTTTTTCTTGGCTAATCTGTTCAGTTAACTGATTCCAATCTTGGTTAAAAGGAACCTTGGCTAATACCGAGGGCAAGTCATGACAGGGAAGTTCGGCATCCCTGAGGATGCGATTGCTTTGGTCGCGACAATCCATATACTGACGACGACAAATTAATTCGCGCACATAACCGAGATAAATTTGATAAACGGCACTGTATCCCTGTTCCGATTCCCTCGGGTCGGCGGTGTAGAGACTGGTACAGAACCAACCTGGATGGATGAAAGCTTGTTCGCTCATCACCCTGGCATCTTCGATAACCACTTTGCGCAGCACTCCGACATCAAAGGAAAACATCCAGGGGATGCCGTGGTATTCGGGGGGATAACCCTGACCGGTAAAATGTTGGATATCGTCTTTTTCGATCGCTTCGGTTAAACTAATAGTGGCATTTTGGATGGCCACAATCTGAATTTGACCGTTGGTACTATAGTAACTACAAAGGAAGTGATAACTGTCGCCATTGAAGGTAATTAATCGCGAGGGAACGGTGGTTTCTTCTTCCTTGAGATCTTGACGTTTAACTAGATAAATTTGAGTTTTCGGATAGGTTTCTTCTGGCTTAATTCTGATACCTAATAGTTTGGCTACTCCCATCTGAAAGGGCATATCGGGAATCATGATATAATCTTCGGTGACGATGACCGAATGGGGACTACCATCAAGGATAGTTCCCTGTAGTTTCCAGGGTTTAAGTTTTTTTTGTTGATCCCAAAGCACAATATACACCGATTTATCTAAATCTTTTAACATACCACCCGATACAAGTTTTAGCTTTAATTCACAGGTGATAAATTCTTGGGTCTTTTTGTCGTAGAAGGGATGAGCGGTATTTTCTAGGACTGGGAAAACAGACAAAGGCACGGAAACAATATGTTGGTCAAAATAACCAATCGGAGTGATAGTATCAAGGGAAACGGAATCCACTTCCCAGTAACGTCCAGCATCGGCGGTGAGAATTAATCTGGTTTCTTCTAGTTGTTTATCTTCGGCAACTTTTTCTAGTTTAACCATAGCAGTATTCGCTATTTCCGAAGCACCTAAAATGCTGACCACGGCGGGAAAAGTGGCTTGACTAATATTAAATATTGGTAAAACTTTTCGCCAAAAACTATCCCAAGTTTTTAGTTTTTTACTGTGAACGTTAACTTGATTATTTTTCCCTTGCAAGTCCCATCTAATAATTACACCCTCGCCAGAGAACAAATGACGGTCATTTTTTCTATGAAAAGGACAGACTATAAAAACGTATCCCGACAGATTTTCTGGCCAATGTCCCTCGGTAATTGTGGCGACTGCCTTATATAAATTGTTCTCATCCGGTTGACCGAGTTGCGAGCGACTAAAATTCCTAACGTTGACAGTATTTTGGACAGTATCTTTGATTGACATATTCATAAGTAGGGTTTGCGGCAAAAAGTTTGTTGGTGGGGTTAGTAGCCAGTCGTCGGTCGTCAGGAGATAGGAGTCGGGAGCCAGTATTTAGGAGCCAGGAGACAGGTTTTAGGTGTTGGGGTGTTGGGGTTTTGGGGTTTTAGTTCAATTTCCCCACTTCCCCACCTCCCCAATTCATAATTCATAATTCATAATTCATAATTCATAATTCCCACTCCCCCCACACCCCACACCCCACACCCCACACCCCACACCCTCACTGATAACTGATAACTGTTTACTGATAACTGATAGAGGATTTCACCTCTAAAAAATAGCGTCGATACAATTCATAGCCTGGTACTACTTTATCTCCCGATTGTTTGAGTAGCCCCATACTGCTGAGTTTGTAAGCGAGAATTGGGTCTAATTGTACTGCTTCCATGGCGCTCATCACCCGATCGAGGGCTTTTGCTAGTTCAGGCTGTTGTTCTAATACCGCCCAATGGCGCCGCAGGTGATGGGCATAAATCCCCGTGACGGAGGTGGCACTGGTTAATATTTGCGTCATGGTTATTTCCTCCCGACTGAGATAGTAGAGGGCAGTTTGTACCAAAGCTGGGTGTCCTCCCACTAACTCCATCAATTGTTTGACTTTTTCCTGATTTTCCCAGGTGAGTTGATAACGTTGGGCTAATTGCAATACTTCCTCAAGACTAAAATGACTTAGCTGTGCGGGGAATCCGACGTTAAAGGGGGATTGATTGAGCTGCAGGGGAACATAAATTTCCGTGGAATGGACGACGATAAGACGGAGTTTTTGCCAGATAGGTAGGGTTTTGGCTTCCTCGTACCAAGAACGCAGCAGCGGTAAAAAATCCTTGGCCACTTGGGGATGTTCAAAAATCTGATTAAGTTCATCAAGGGCGAGGACAATGGGGGCGGTAATCGATTCCAGGAGATAGTCTTGAATGTAAACCGTACAGCTAATCTTGCTGCCTAAATCCTCATCCCAATACTCATCTAATTGCGGTTTTAACTGTAGTTGACGGGCGGCATTGGCACACAACCAGCGCAAAAATTGGTTTAAATCAGCCAAAATCGTCTGGTCCACCTGTTCTAAGTTCAAACTCACCGTGCGGTAGCCTTGCTGTTTAGCAAAATCGAGCATTCTCAAAAGTAGGGAAGTTTTGCCCATTTCTTTGGGAGCTTTTATCCGCACTAAAGCCCCCGGTTTCTTGATTTCCTGCCTTATCTGTTCTTCGAGGGGAAGACGTTCTAAATAAAATGGGGAACCAAGGGGTACTGCCCCATTAGGATAGGGGGGCAATGTGTCTAATTTTTCGCTCTTGGCTGCCGAATTAACCGGAATTTTGTCTTGAGGGGGTGTTTTTAGCTGAAAATTCAGGGCGGCTATTTCTTGCCAGTCGAGGCATAATCGACGACAAATTTGTGCAAAAGTGGCTTGTTCTACTGGTTTACCAGTCAGGAAGTTACTGACAGTAGCCAGACTAAATTCAGCTTCTTTGGCCAAGGATCGCTGACTGCTAAAGCCCTGCTTTTTCACGGCTAATTTAACTTGATTGAGGCAGTGTTGTTGTACTCTTAGATAGTCCGACATGGAATCCTTCATAAGAAGTGGGGAATTATGAATTATGAATTATGAATTATGAATTATGAATTATGAATGGTTCTTCGGTTGGTGCTATGCAATTTTTGTCAATTGTTTTCTATCTAGAACGAACTAATCAATTAAGTCTCTTGCCAGATAAGGATTTAGTCGATTTATGCCACCCGATCAAACCATACCAAGTAACGAAGAACCATAAAAATAATCTCCTGACTCCTGAATTCTGTCTCCTGACTTCTGAATTCTAACCCAATGGTAGATGTTGGATTTTTGCAGGAGTTGTATTTTTTAAAAAAGATAAGTAAAAATTATATATTGACTCCAAAAACTTGAGAATATTTAAATTAACATTTCGCAATATTTACAAATTCTTAAGAATTAATTGAGAAAGATTTTTATTTAACAACGATGTTGCAATGGTTACAGCGATTTGATAGAATTTCATAGTCGGTTATTCTGTGCTTTTTTGGGCAGCAAAGGTTGAAACCCTTGCCATACCTAGAAGGTAATCCCAACTAAGACAGGTAAATGAGTCAATTTCACCCACAACGATGATCTTTTTTTTGTGTAGTTTTATTGCAAAAAAAAAGTTTTTTTGACAAAAAGCACAAAGTATGATATGTACCCAACGTATTTCTGGCTGCCAGTAGTTATTGCCGAGTGGGAGTTGAGGAGTATTTTCAGTAAACAGTAAACAGTAAACAGTGAGACACTGTTGATGGAAGTTTTTTTCAGTGGATAGTAAACAGTAAACAGTGCGCTCGCCATCGCCGTAGGGTGCGAAAACGCGCGTGTAACGCACCATCAATTTTCTAATATGCGGTGGGTTACTACAGTGCTACTGTGAAGAGACAAGCTGATGTCCGAGGTTATAATGGTCAAAGAGTTAAAAAAGAAATTAATCTAATCAATAGCCACAATGAAGGTACAGCCAAATGAGTCAAGTCTTAACCCTAGAATTGAGCGATGAAGTCTATGCCGCCTTGCAACAGCAAGCTAAAATATTAGGTATCGACCTGTCAGAATTAGTAACAACTTCCCTTGAGCGACAGTATCGCTTAACAAAAGCTAAAGACCAACGCACGGAAGCGGAAAAAGAAGCAGCACGTCAACGCTTTCGAGCGCACGCTGGCTCAATTAGCGGCTATCCGACGGGAGCAGATAATGAAAGCATTGATGCTGACTTAGGGAGAGAGTATGGAGATACTCATGAGGAGACATCAAATCAGTGATACTCCTCGATACTTCTGGGTTACTTTGCTATGTCTATCGTGATCAACCAGGACATGAAGAAGCTGTCCAATTGTTAGATAGTGCAGGTAAAAGCATTACCCACAGTTACGTTTTAGCAGAGTTAGTTGCTCTAGCTCAAGTTCGGCGTTACCCACGTTTAGCTACCCTAGAATTTATCACCGATTTGCTAGAAAATCCAGATATCGAGACAGTTTGGATAGATGAGCCTTTACATCGTGCTGCTGTCAAACTATTGATGGCACGGCAAGATAAGACTTATTCTTTATGCGATGCAGTTAGCTTTTTATTGATGCGTCAGTTCAATATTAATGAAGCATTAACCACCGATCGCCATTTTGAGCAAGAAGGTTTTCACCGTTTACTTGTATTCTAAAAAGGGCAGAGCTGCGTCAGGGGTTGGTATTTCTCCAACTGGTACTCTTGCCATTTCCCCGACCCCCGTTCGGTTAGGGATTGGGCGTTTCCCAACTGCGCGGCAGCTTTCCGCCAGAATTGTTCAAAGTTCTGCCGCAGTTCTCCAGTGGCAATCATTGATTTTAACGCGATAATTTAGTCAACAATTCCAAGAGTTTTTTACTATTAGGAGTCAAGAGAGTTCGACGATAGGCATCGGCGGCCTTTTTAATCGCTTCCGCTTGGGTGGGATAGGGATGAATAACAGTAGAGAGTTTACTCAATCCGATTTTGGCAACCATAGCGGTGGTAATTTCAGAAATCATCTCACCGGCGTGGGTGGCGACGATAGTGGCTCCTAAAATTTGGTCGGAACCTTGTTTGTGAATAATTTTTAAAAAACCTGCCGTTTCCCCATCAGTGATAGCTCGATCGACTATACTCAAAGGAATTTTAATAGTATTAGTGGTCAATCCCCGGGTCTGTGCTTGGGTTTCATCCATGCCCACACGAGCAATTTCTGGGTCGGTATAAGTGACCCAAGGCATAACTAAATTACTGAGCTTATCGCGTCCGAAACCGAAGGGAGAAAAGAGAGTATTTTTAATCACAATACGGGCGGCTGCATCGGCGGCATGGGTAAATTTCCAATCCATACAGATATCTCCAGCAGCATAAATTTTCGGGTTAGTAGTTTGCAGATAATCATTAACTTTGACTCCCCGACGAGTATCGTATTCCACGGCCACTGTTTCTAAATTTAATCCTGACAGATTAGGCTCCCGGCCGGCAGCGACTAAAATCTCATCAACGGTGATAGTTGCTCCTTGACCGTTGCTAGTATATTCAATGGTTTTACCCTGCTCATTTTTTGTCACCCGTTCAATTTGGCAAGAGAGAATTAATTGCATTCCTTCCCGCAGCAAAGTATGCTCAAGAATTTCGGCCGCTTCTGGGTCTTCTTTATTCAACAGATGGGAATGATTATGAAATAAAATCACCTGCGTGCCTAACCGTTGAAAAGCTTGGGCTAATTCACAACCAATCGGCCCGCCACCGATAACAGCTAATCGGGGGGGTAATTCTGTGACGGAAAAAATTGTTTCATTGGTATAAAATCCCGCTTCTTTTAGTCCGGGGATATCGGGATGAAAAGCCCTAGCACCAGTGGCAATGACGGCTTTTTTATAAGCGAGAGTTTTTCCCGCCACTGCCACGGCATTTTGTCCTAAAAAACGAGCGCTACCCAAGAAGACATCGATACCTAGTTTTTGGAAACGTTGCACCGAATCATTATGGCTAATATCGGCGCGAATTTGCCGCATTCTGGTCATGACTCTGGCGAAATCTACCCTAGTATCCCCAATATTAATTCCTAATTTTTTGGCTTTCTCAATTTCCCCGATAATTCTAGAGGAACGAATCAGACATTTAGAAGGAATACAACCGAAATTGAGGCAATCTCCTCCCATTAAGTGTTTTTCTACTAAAGCCACTTTTAAACCTATATCTAAACCCGCCGCCCCCGCCGCTACGACTAAACCCGCAGTACCCGCACCAATGACGACTAAATCATAACAATCTTGGGGTTGTGGATTGACCCAATCAGCAGGATGAACATAATTAACTAATTTTTGATTATGTTCGTCCATGGGGAGAATACTAACTTCACTGGAGCTATTTTGAAACATAGTGAACTACCTCGACTCCCTAGGTGCAGTTACCGCCTTTATTCTGTAGTTTATAGTCAATAAATTTCCCTCTTGACCAAGTTGGTAGAGTAAGTTTCTTGGTTCTATGTTAGTTGTTGTTGTATTAATCGGACAAAACCTGATGAGCCTTTCTCTGTCAACTCTTAAGGAGTCGTGCGTTTTATTTTTCAATTGGGGATTTAAGAGCCAATTTTAAAGGCTTCTAGAAATAAACTATAGGTGATACCAATTTTTAGTAAATTGAGAGATTCTCGCAGAATCGGTGCTGGTTTAGCCTGGGAACTTTTTCGGTAAACAATCCGGCTAGTCGCCTCCGTAAACAGCAGCAATAAACCGGCAGCGGTGACATCCCATTGAGCAGTTTGACCGGCAGTGGTGACAATTGCTTGACCAGAAAAAACTCCAAATAAAACACAAATTAGCTGGAGGGAAATCCGCCGCCAAGGATTACCAAAAAAGCTATTAAACCGGCTGCTGGTGACATTAGCCAGCGTACTTAAACGGGTGCGTTGCATGGTCATATTTATTTAGAAGTAATACGATTAAGAAGCCACAAAGAGGTAACAATACCAGTAAAGTGAGCGAGAATTGTATTAGTATTAGCCTGCACAATTAACAGGTCAACGGAATTAACAAATTGACTGGGGTTAGAGGCAACATTAAAAGTACCTTGGGGAACATTGAGGGATTTAATTAAGACGATTCCTGCCAAGGCTTGCGCTCCCAAAATGGTTAAAAACATCCCGATAATATTAGCGATTAAACCCTGACGGATTAACTGAATAGTATCGGATTTTTTCGGGCGACTATCTTGATCTCCCCTCAACATTTGACGGGCAATTTTCATGTAACGAGAGGAAAAGAAAATGGCGACTACCAAGAAACAAGCCCCACCAATGGCACATAAAACACCGATTTCAATACCAGAAGTGCGTTGTCTCGTCCCTAATAAACTAGCGGTAGCAATGAGCAATAAAACCCCTGAAATTACGCCTAGGACAATCTGCGTCCAAAAACCGATTCTTCCCTGACGTAAAAGGATATTAGCAGCCCGTTGGACGGCGGGAGGCAAGGAATAAAGATCAGAATCTCTGGGGGTGGATATATTGGTAATTTCTGATTGTTTGTCTCTCATCGGGGTTAAGCTAGGGATTGGGTACATCTGGTCTTGATCTATTTTCGTCTTTTTTTTTGCCCATGGCTAGAGATTTAATAAACCTCTGGCATAATTAATTTTTCAGGGTTCAAAGACGGCAAAAATAATGATTAAATTGCCTAAAATCTGTAAATATAGCGTTTCCTAAGCTAGTGAGGTACACCTGTTTTTCTTCCCCTTTGCCTTTTGCCTCTTGCCTTTTGCCTAAAACCCATAACTTTTGTACCTCAGCAGACTGAAAAACGCTATAGACCATTTAATTGATTGTTATTCATTCTTAATTCTCCTGACTACTGACCACTGGCTACTGACTCCTCACCCTAACAACAATTTTTGATTTTTACAAGAGGTCTAATTTTGGCACTGACTGGCTATCTGTTTAGCTTCTACCTGTAAACGCTGGGCCATGCGAAACATTTCTTGACCAGTGTGGAGAGAGCGATCATCGTAGTTAAGGGTAAAGGTTTCTAATTCTTCTAGTCCGTCAGTGAGATGATTGAGACAGTAGTAAAGAGAGGCGGCCACTTTGGCCATTTTGGCAGGGTTGGGCCTTTGGGAAAAGAGGGTTTTGGCTCGATCGAGCTTTTGGCGACAGGTTTCTAGATAGTCTTGAAAAACAGCCATTAACTGATCATCGAAGGGATCGGCGGATAGATGATCGATCTGACGTTTGAGGGGCCGGATAATTTGACCGATCAGGCGATTAATCGGGCTATAGGTCTGGTTATACCACTTTTTGACTAGGGACTCGTCTTCCTGGGCCGCTTCTTTATAACGATGGTAATTTGCCTGGGCGGTGGCGGTGCGTTGGGCGCGTTTTTCGGGAGAATTGGCGATTAGTTGGTTATCGTAGTCCTTTCTTAGTCTCGGATCGCTTAGTATCTCGTAGGCGGCGTTAATAGCGACGATTTTATCGTGACTGGCACTATCGTTTTGACTATCGGGATGGAATTGTCTGGCTAAACGCCGATAAGCCCGTTTAATCTCGTCAGGGGTCGATTTATGGCTGATTTCTAAGGTTTGGTAGTGGTTGCCGGTCATGAGCGCAAGCGATCGATCTGTCTTTTGTTATTATCGACCATGGTTAACGCGGCGGAGAAGGGGAATTGTCAGTGATCAGTGATCAGTTATCAGTGATCACTGATTTAGACAAAAGGATTGATTTCAGGGATATCCTCGAGGGAGGGTAACTCTATTTTGCCCGATCGCTCTTGTCTAAGATAATAGGGACAATGAAGCTGACAATCGGGACGATGGGGAAAATCGACTAAATCATTTTGGTATGCTGATAGATAGCGATCGAGATCCTTCAATAAACGGCGTAAATCCCGTCCTGTCTGTTGGTGTAGTTTGGGATTATAGTTAAAAGTAATTTGTTCGGGGCTGCGGGGTAACTGCACAAACCAATAGGTCATCGATAAACTATCAGGAGGATAAGCAGAAGTTTCTGCCAACACATACAGATAAAGTCTCGTCTGCCAATTTTTGGCTAGTTTGTCGGCATCGATAGGTTTTAAGTAGGTTTTCCAGTCAAAAATTACCGCTCGATCGCTCTCTAGTAAAATTAAATCATAGATAACCGTTAATAAATAATTACCCACAGTTAAACTGCGACAATGTTCCGCTTCTCGATTAGCTTCTCCCGGATTTTGGGCAATTGCCGGGGCGGCCTTTAATAGGGCTGTTAAACAATGTTCTAACTGTTCATTTTCGTGTAATAGGGACGTGATCGGCAGCCCCAATTCCCGCTGCTGTAATAATAGGTGAAACTGACTGCCCCATTCTTGCCGCTCCAATTGCCCGGGGTCAGCCGGTGTGTTAAGTTGCTCTAGATAGACTTTTTGAAATCTCGGTGGACAGGTTTCCAATAGGTTTAAATGGCCCTGGGCAAGACGATAGATATTAGACATGATAGGGTTATAGTTGATCAAACAGGAGTTAGTCTATGGTTTTTGGCTGACAGATGCTAAGAAGGTGGAATAGCCAGAGTATTTAGTAACATTTGATAGACAATACCCAAAGAAATTGATTAGGAAAATCTATGCTTAAGAAAAAGGATCATGACGGACTTTCTCATAAAGATGAAGTGTAACCTAATTTGGTGTTAACGACGGAGGACTGACCCGCCAAAACAAAAACTTCCTATCTCATCATTAAGATAAGCTGCCCGCCTATTTAAATTGCTTGTTGAGATGAGGCACTGTTGCAAGACTGCAACAGTAAAGGGATTGGGAGAGATTGACCTAATCTAAGGATCGGGGGTTAAAATACGTCTTAGCTTAATGACAGACAATAGCTTGTTAGAGCTATAATCAGGGTTTTATGCCGAGAAAAGTTCCTGTTTACTTAATAAAGAAAGCTTGACAGATTTGTATAATAATGCTTGGTAGTGAAGCTTCCCAATAATTGATCCCCCATGACTTGGTTATATAAAACCCCCGGTATTCCCGATGAATTGTTTGAACGTTTACCCGGGATTCCCCTGAGTAAACGCGAGGTGAGATTATTGATGATTTCCGCTTTGCGGTTAGGTGATGGGGGGGTTTTCTGGGATATAGGCGCAGGAACTGGCACTATTCCCGTTGAAATTGGCTTATTATGCCCCAATAGTCCGATTATTGCTATTGAAAGGGATGAAGAAGTGGCCAGTTTAATCCGCCGTAATTGCGATCGCTTTGGGGTAAAAAATGTTACGGTTTTTGAAGGCAGCGCACCCGATTGTCTGCCCAATATATCCCTCGCACCCGATCGCGTCTGTATCGAGGGCGGCAAACCGATTAAATCGGTTCTGCAAGAAGTGTGGCAATACCTGAAACCCAACGGCCGCATCGTGGCTACGGCCAATAATTTAGAAACCCTCTATCAATTTTCCGAAGGCTTTTCTAATTTACAGGCGCGTAATATCGAGATCGTACAAGCGGCAGTAAATCGCCTAGAAACTAGGGGTATTCACCAAGTTTTTGCCGCCGTTGATCCCATGTTTATCCTGAGCGGCGATAAACTTTAATTGTGGATAACCTTCCATAAAGTTTTCTTAATCTATATAATTATGACAATGCCGCCTAACTTCTCTGGATTAACCATGCCTTGGCCACGCATTGTCAGCGCTATTTTTGCTATTGCCTTCGCACTGGGAATTATTATCGTTGGGGGTTGGTATTTCACCCTCGGCATCGGTGTTATCGTCTTTTTGGGACAATTAGAGTATTTTCGCTTAGTTCGCGCCAAAGGCATTGAACCAGCCGCTAAAACCACTCTCGTAGTTTCCCAATTACTACTACTGACGGCAACAATGGCAGCCCCCCTCACCGATGCCATGTTTCCCCTGGCTGGGGCGTTAATTTGTTTTTATCTGCTCTTTCAGCCAAAAATGGCGACAATTGCCGACATTTCCACCTCAATTCTCGGTCTGTTTTACGGTGGTTACTTACCCAGTTATTGGATTCGTTTACGGGTCGGTTTTTCTCCCGAAAGTAGTCCCGTGGCTATGGCCAGTAACTTACCCCTGATGGGATATTGGCCGGAATCCTGGATGGAACCGAAATTACTCCCGGCCGCTTTGACAGTGACTTTTCTGGCCTTCGGTTGCATTTGGGCTGCCGATATCGGAGCCTATATCATGGGAAAATGGTTAGGGAAAACCATTTTATCGCTGATTAGTCCCAAAAAAACCGTGGAAGGTTCCTTTTTTGGCATTTTAGGCAGTATAGCGGTGGCCGATTTGGGTGCTTGGTATTTAGATTGGCCCTATTGGCAGCTGACGGGCTTAATTTTGGGCTTATTAATTGGTATTGTCAGTTTATTGGGTGATTTAACCGAATCGATGATGAAACGCGATGCTGGGGTCAAGGATTCCGGCCAGTTAATCCCCGGTCACGGTGGTATACTCGATCGCACTGATAGTTATGTCTTCACCGCTCCCCTAGTATATTATTTCGTCACTTTACTGCTGCCCTTGTTGCGTTAGTAATTTGTATCTTCTCCAAGTGCTAGATTAAAGATTAAACCCAAATTTGCGATTATGTCAGCAGTCGTCCATCCCCGGGGTAAAGTTTATCTTCTCGGTGCGGGAATCGGTCAGAGTAGTTTTCTCACCCTGCAAGCGCGAGCAATTTTAGCCACGGCCGAGGTTTTGCTGTACGATGCCCTAGTGGATAGTCAAATCTTCTCCCTAGTGCCGAAAACCTGTGTTTTAGTCGATGTCGGCAAACGGGGGGGACAACCCGGGGCCGAGCAGAATCAGATTAATCGGATACTGGTTAATTATTGTCAAGAGGGAAAACGAGTTATTCGGCTTAAAAGTGGTGATCCGGGGGTTTTTGGGCGAGTATATCCTGAAATGTTAGCCCTAAAGCAGGCCGGCTGCGATTTTGAACTGATAACCGGTATTTCCTCCGCTTTAGCCGCTCCTTTATTGGCCGGAATTCCCCTGACGGAAAAGGATATTAGTCGCTGTTTTGCGGTCTTGAGCGCTCACGATCCCGAGTCTCTGGATTGGTCAGCTTTAGCAAAAATTGATACACTGGTGCTATTGATGGCTGGTCAGTCTTTAGGGCAAATTATCGAGAAATTATGCGAAAATGGGCGGAATATTGACGACTCGATCGCTATTATCCGTCAGGCGGGACGCAAGGATCAACAAATTTGGCGCGGCACTTTAGAAAATATTCTCGCTCAAACCGCCGGGGTGTCCCTCTCACCCTCTATTATGGTCATTGGTCAAGTTGTGGATCTGGCGATTATGTCTTCTCCCCCACCCCTAGGCGGTAAAACTATTGTTATTACCCGTGCCGCCGAGCAAACGAGTCAATTTAGCGAAATTTTGCAAAATCAAGGCGCAGAAGTCCTAGAAATGCCCGCTTTAGAGATTCGTCCCCCCGACCGTTGGCAAGGTTTAGACGATGCCATCGCTCAGTTAAAAGAGTTTGATTGGCTGATTTTAACTTCTGCCAATGCTGTTAATTTTTTCTTCGATCGCTTGACATTTTGGGGAAAAGATGCTAGGGCTTTAGCGACCGTAAAAATCGCCGTGGTGGGCAAAAAAACCAGCCAAGTTTTGCACTCACGGGGATTAAAAGCGGATTTTATCCCGGGGGATTTTGTCGCCGATGCCTTGGTAAACGAGTTTCCCGACCCGATTAGGGGGCAAAAATTCCTCTTTCCTCGCGTGGAAACGGGAGGCAGAGACATATTAGTTAAGGAATTAACGGCCAAAGCTGGTCAGGTGACGGAAGTGGCCGCATATTATTCCGGATGTCCGGCACGCATGGATAGTGGCATCTGGGAAGCGTTTCGAGAGGGGAAAGTCGATATAGTCACCTTTGCTAGTTCCAAAACCGTCCAGAATTTTTATCGGTTATTGCTGCAAGAAACGGCAGAATTATCGGTTAATTCCCTCTTAGAAAAAGTTTGTCTGGCTTCTATCGGTCCGCAAACTTCAAAAACCTGTCAAGAGTTATTTGGTCGTGTTGATATCGAGGCGCGAGAATATACCCTAGAAGGGTTGACTAGCGCTTTAATCGAGTGGAGTAAGACCTGAATTGGCCGATTAGTTTAATAATAATAAACGCTGGGGAGATAAAGTAACAGTCCAAGGCAAAGCTTGCTCCTTAATTTCTAACCATTTATCCTTATATAACTCTGCTTGGATATGAAAATCTTGATCGTGATTGGAGGGTTGATTAAGTTTCAGATAGAGAGTCAACCGATGGGGTCCTTCAATGGCATTAGCTAACCAACAGGGAAAAGTATTAATATCGCCTAAATCTCGACCAAAAATAATTTGATGAGCGCGAATTCCCGTATAGGCTAAATAGTCGGGAATTCCGGGGACGGTGTGTAATTTAACATCCCAATCAATGGCCTCCAATTGTTGATTATTAATGATTACAGCACGTGAAAAATTCTTACAGCCAGTAATTTTTGCCAAACTAACGCTATCTGGTCGCTCAAAAATTTTCTGTTTAGAATTATTAGCAATTACCCGCCCTTTTTCCATAACTAATAAATTCTCACATATTCGATAAGCTTCATCCATATTATGGGTAACAAAAATTGTCACGCCATCGTAATTACTTAAAGTTTTGATCATCTGAAGTTCTAATTGAGCGCGTAGATGAGTATCAAGGGCAGAAAAAGGCTCATCTAATAATAAAGCTTCCGGACGACTAGCTAAAGCGCGAGCGATGGCGACTCGTTGCTGTTGTCCCCCCGATAATTGATGGGGATAACGGTTTTCCATGCCGGGTAACTGCACTAATTCCAATTGGTTGGCAATCTGCTGTTTAATAACTTTTTTAGATAAGTTTTTCGAGAGACCAAAAGCGATATTTTCTGCCACGGTGAGATGGGGAAAAAGAGCATAATTCTGCACCACAAAACCGATACGACGCTGACGACTGGGGAGATTAATTCCCTTTTCGGAATCGAAGAGAATGCGCCCATTTAAGACAATACGGCCCCTTGAGGGCGTTTCCACCCCAGCCAGCGATCGCAAAATTAGGCTTTTTCCCGAACCCGAAGCCCCTAATAATCCTAGGGGCTGATTTTGGCAGTTAAAAGTGACCGAGAGGTTAAAACCGGGTAAATATTTCTCTATATCGACAAATAAGCCTATTTTATCTCTATAATGATTATTTTCAGCTGCTAAAAGGGCAAAATCGCGACCCTCCCAGGGTGGCAGCCAGTCCTCCATCTCGTTAGGTTTGCTTTCTCCCGGTCGTCCTAATTGCTGTTTGCGTTGACTTTGCCAGAGATTAACGGCGATAATCCCCGATAGGGAGATTAATATGATAATAAACACCCATATCCAAGCCTCAGTCATCGCTCCTGCTTCCACAGCGAAGAAAATCGCCATCGGGATAGTTTGAGTTTGCCCCGGAATATTACCCGCTAACATCAAAGTCGCCCCAAATTCCCCCAAAGCGCGGGCAAAAGCTAGGGTTAATCCCGCTAATACTCCGGGGAAGGAGAGGGGCAAAAGTACGCGCCAGAATATTTTTCTCTCCGTCGCGCCCAGAGTGCGGGCAACCTGTAGGATGTTGGCATCCACCTGTTCAAAAGCCCCTAGGGTGGTTTTGTACATCAGGGGAAAAGCCACCACCGTCGCGGTGATAATGGCGGCATACCAAGTAAAAACGACGCGAAAGTTAAATAAGTCTAATAACTGTCCTAATAGTCCGTTTTTGCCGAATAGGAGCAGTAAAATGAAGCCTAGCACCGTCGGGGGCAAGATTAAGGGTGCGACGAAAACTCCCTCGATTAGGGATTTCCACCGTCCGCGATAGCCTAACATCCAATAAGCGGCGGCAATACCGAGAAAAAAGATGATTATCAGGGCAATGGTGGCGGTTTTCAGGGATATCCATAGGGGCGAAAAGTCTGGCATTTTTCAGGGGTCAGGGGTTGGGTTTTGGGGTTTTGGGGTTTTGGGGTGTTGGAGTGTTGGGGTGTTGGAGTGTTGGGGTGTTGGGGTTTTAGTTGAAATTCCCCACTACCCCACTTCCCCACTTCTCCACTTCCCCACTTCTCCACTTCTCCACTTCTCCACTTCCCCACTTCCCCACTTCCCCACTTCTCCACTTCCCCTAAATTATCTGGCTATTCCGAAGCCGAATTTTTCAAAAATGTTTTTAGCGGCTGTGCCGGTGAGATGTTGGGCGAAATTCTTGGCAGCTTGCGGGTTTTTACTGGCTTTGATCACAGCTATGGGATAAATAATCGGAGAATGGAGATTATTGGCAGCCGTGGCCACTACTTTTACCCGGTCGGAAATTTTGGCATCGGTGAGGTAAACAATGCCAGCATCGGCGTTACCGGTTTCTACGGCGGCGAGAACATTACGGACGGAGGTGGTAAAGACCAGTTTTGGTTTTATTTGCTCTAAAATGCCGAGATTTTTCAGAACTTCTTCGCTGTACTGACCGACGGGAACGCTGCGCGGTTCACCCACGGCAATTCTTTGGACATTGCTGTTAGTCAGGGAACGAAAATCACTGATTTTTAGGGTTGAATTCTTGGGAACGATTAAAACTAGGCGATTAGTGAGCAGGTTTCTTCTGGTACTTCTATCGATTAAACCAGCTTTTGCTAAAGCGTCCATTTGCTTAGTGGCAGCCGAGAGGAAAACATCGGCCGGCGCACCCTGTTCGATTTGCCGTTGCAAAGCTCCCGACGCAGCGAAGTTATAGTTAACTTTAATGTTGCCATGGGCTTTTTCAAACCCCGGCTTGATTTCTTCTAGGGCCTCTTTGAGACTAGCGGCGGCAGAAACTAGAATTGTCTGGGTTTGTGCAGTGGCGATAGTAGAGGAAAAAAGGTTTATGTCTGGAGATAATAAGCAACTAAGGGCAATTGAGCCGATAAAAGCCAGAAAATATCGTCTTTTCATCAAGATTGATAGCAAGCGATCAATATTTATACATCTATCACAACCAATCCACCGCCCAAAATCTGTATCTAGGGTTTGCGGCAAAAAGTTTTTCCTGGGGTGTGGGGAGAATAAATAGAAATAATCTCCTATCTCCTATCTCCTGTACCCTGACTCCTGAATCCTAGAACTTAGGAAATCGTGTGAATTTTGAGGAAATTGGTGCCTTTAGTTTTCTGCATGGGAATTCCCGCCATAATCAGGATTTTATCGCCCGATTGGGCTAGATTTTTCTGCAGCAGAATTGATTCCGTTTGCTTTAACACATCCTCAAAAACAGATACCTGATGATCAAGAAGAATCGGGATCACACCCCAGACTAGATTGAGACGGTGATAGACTCGTTGATTGGGAGTCATGGCAATGACGGGAACCGAGGGACGTTCCTTAGAAGCCAGTAGCGAAGTGTAGCCAGAGGTGGTAAAAGTAACAATATAACGGAGATCAAGGGTTTGATCGATCGCCACTAAAGCCTCACTGAGAGCGTGAGTTTCATCGGACTGATTGGGGGGAACATTATCAAACTTCACATCCGCTTCCACATCATGGGCGATTTTGGCCAACATAGCCACCGCTTTGACGGGAAAATCTCCCACTGCTGATTCCCCCGATAACATCACCGCATCAGTTCCATCGATAATTGCATTAGCCACATCACTGGCCTCGGCCCGAGTCGGTCGGGGATTGTGAATCATGCTCTCTAACATCTGGGTGGCAGTGATGACGGGAATAGTTTTCATATTGCAGAGTCTGATGATGCGTTTTTGCAACATGGGGACTTTTTCGGGACTTAATTCTACCCCCAAATCGCCCCGGGCCACCATAATTCCGTCACATTCCTCGATAATTGACTCTAAATTTTCGATCGCTTGCGGTTTTTCAATTTTAGCTATCACTGGCACATCCGCGTGATTTCTCTCGGCTAAAAATGCCTTAATCGCCTTGATATCTTCTCCTTTACGAACAAAACTGAGGGAAACCCAATCAACCCCCTGAGAAAGACCAAATTCTAGGTCTTGTTTGTCTTTTTCGGTCATGGAAGGTAAGCGCAAATTGAGACGGGGTAGATTAACTCCCTTGCGACTCTTGAGAATTCCTCCCTCCAATACTTGACATTTTAGGTTTTTTCCGTTAATTTCAACGATTTTTAGCTCTAATAAGCCATCATCAAGGAGAATTTGCTCACCTAACTTGGCTTCCTCGGCCAGATAGGGATAATCGATCGAAACCGTGTTCGCTTCTCCCCGATACTCATCCATGGGGACAAGGGTGAGATAATCGCCGTCGTTGATGGAAATCGAACCATTGGGGAGATTGCCGACGCGAATTTTTGGCCCTTGTAAATCTTGCAGGAGGGTGATAGGATTGTCTAATTCTTGAGAAATTTGCCGTAAAAGACTAACAACTCTCGCATGATCTTCGTAGCTACCGTGGGAAAAGTTTAGCCGCGCTACATTCATCCCCGCACCGATCATCTGCTTGAGGACTTCTGGCGAATTACTGGCAGGGCCGATCGTGGCTACGATCTTAGTTCTATGGTTAATAATTGACATGGAACCCTTACTGATCGATCTTGGGACGATTACATGATATTCAATTTAGGTTAACTAAAAGTGAAGTGGAAAACAAATTAAGCTTTTCCACAGAGTTGAAATCGCTCTGGATCCTCTCCTTAGCAGTCAGGAATCAGCCATCAGCGGCAACGGTTGAGATCTTTAAGGTAGGATAAACTAATAACCATCTCCGCTCGTTTAGATTTCCTTATGACCAACACATTAGACGATAAAGCCATAGTCAAGGACTATTTTAACGCCACAGGATTCGATCGCTGGCGCCGGATTTATGGGGATGGCGAAGTTAACAAAGTACAAAAAGATATTCGCATCGGTCATCAACAGACGATCGATACCGTTATCGGTTGGTTAGAAAGTGATGACAATTTGCCCAATCTCTCAATCTGTGATGCCGGTTGTGGAGTCGGTAGTCTCAGTATTCCCCTCGCTAAAGCGGGCGCAACTATTTTCGCCAGTGATATTTCTGAGAAAATGGTGACAGAAGCCAAGGAAAGAGCGGCCAAAGAGTTAGCAGATACCAGTAAACTCACCTTTGCCGTTCAAGATTTAGAAGCATTAACCGGCCAATATCACACAGTCATCTGTCTGGATGTTCTCATTCACTATCCCACAGAAGAAGCATTAGGCATGATTAAACACTTGGGAACCCTAGCTCAATCCCGTTTAATCCTCAGTTTTGCCCCTAAAACCTGTTTATTAACCATTCTCAAGAAAATTGGTCAATTTTTCCCCGGTCCGAGTAAAACCACTCGCGCTTATCAACACAAGGAAAAAACTATTATCGCCGCTTTAAACGAAAATGGCTTTAAAATTGAACGGACGAGTATGACTAGCACTCGTTTCTATTTTTCCCGTATCCTCGAAGCTGTCCGCAGTGAATAAATAATGGCAGTCACCACCAGCAAATTAATCGAGTGGAAACAGCAAAAACGCGCGATTGTCACCCTCACAGCTTGGGATTATCCGATCGCGCGACTGCTCGATCGGGCAGGAATTGATATTATCTTGGTAGGTGATTCCTTAGCTATGACCGCTTTGGGCTATCCTACCACTTTACCGATCACCCTAGAGGCGATGATTCACCACGCGGCGGCCGTGTCTCGTGGGGTAAAACAAGCTTTAGTTGTCTGTGATTTGCCTTTTCTCAGCTATCAGGAAAGTGTCAGTCAGGCAATTCACTCGGCGGGAAGGATGTTAAAGGAAGCGGGAGTACAAGGGGTAAAATTAGAGGGAGGTTATCCCGCTATGATCGAGACGATTAGCCGTTTAACCGAGATAGGCATCCCTGTTATGGGTCATATCGGATTAACTCCCCAGTCAGTCCATCGTTTAGGATACCGTCAGCAGGGAAAAACTCCATCGGATGCACAAAGATTAATCGAGGAAGCTTTAGCCTTGGAGAAAGCGGGAGTATTTGCCCTGGTTTTGGAACATATTCCCGCCAATTTAGCCGCTACTATTACCGATAAATTGACTATCCCGACGATTGGTATCGGTGCGGGGGAAGATTGTGATGGTCAGGTGTTGGTAACGGCGGATATCCTAGGATTAACCGAAAAAGCTCCCCCTTTTGCCAAAGTTTATGCTAATTTAAGCGAAACAATTACAAAAGCAGTTGTAGAATTTGCCAAGGATGTGAGGAGAAATGAATAACGGCGAAAAAGCTACCTTTGGGGCCGGCTGTTTTTGGAAAACCGAGGACGCATTTCGGCGTTTACCTGGTGTTTTAGCCACTTCTGTGGGTTATATGGGGGGAAATTTTCCCAATCCTAGTTATCTCGATGTGTTATCGCGAATTACCGGTCATGCGGAAGTGGCACAAATTGCCTATAATCCCCAAGAAATAAGCTACGAGGCGTTATTAGCCGTTTTTTGGTCAATTCACGATCCGACTCAGTTAAATCGCCAGGGACCGGACCGGGGAGAACAATATCGATCGATTATTTTTTATCACACCCCGGAACAAAAGTTAATCGCCACTGCTTCCAAGCGTCAACTACAACTATCGGGAAAGTTTCAGCAGCATATCGTTACTTTGATCGAAGCCGCAGGAGATTATTATCTGGCCGATCAGTCCCATCAACAGTATTTGGAGAAAAAACAGGCTCGATCGGTCGCGGATTTGCAGAAGAAAATATAAAGACAGGTTCGGGGTATAATGTAAAGTTGCTTTCGCAGGAGATCAGGAAAAATGCCCGAGGCGGTCGGAGTCATTCAAACGTTGGGTTTTCCCCCCGTTTTAGCGGCGGCGGATGCCATGGTTAAAGGGGGACGAGTCACCCTAGTTTATTTTGATCTAGCGGAAAGGGGCGAATTTTTGGTGGCGATTCGCGGTCCGATTTCCGAGGTTAAACCGGCAGTAGAGGCAGGATTAGCGGCAGCGATGACCGCTTTTGGTGGCAATGTGGTCAGTCATTACATCGTACCGAATCCTCCAGAAAATGTACTGGCGGTTTTACCAGTGCAGCATACGGCTAAGTCAGACCGTTTTCGCAGTTAATTTCCCTAGCGATTGGCCCCAAACTAGACTATAGTTAAAGACTGGAAAATAGATTGGATTCTATCAATTGAACTTATCTGATTTTTGTTATTAGGAGTTAATTTATGACAGCCCAACCCGCGGTGGGATCGATCGAGACCAAAGGTTTCCCCGGTATTCTAGCGGCCGCCGATGCGATGGTAAAAGCAGGACGGATCACGATTGTTGGTTATTTAAGGGCAGGAAGCGCCCGTTTTACCCTCAATATTCGTGGGGATGTACAGGAGGTAAAAACCGCTATGGCTGCCGGCATTGAAGCCGTCAATAAAACCGAGGGGGCAGCTTTAGAAACCTGGGTAATTATTCCCCGTCCTCACGATAACGTGGTGGCTATTTTACCGATCGATTATAGCGAGGCAGTGGAACCTTTTCGCGCCGCCGCCGACGGTGCGATGGCACCAATCCGTCGTTAATATTCAAGGTCAATTTTTTGTTACCGGTTGGAACTTGTCTAGTTCCAACTTAGTTTTTAATGATGATTTAAGTTTTAGTCAGAAAACCGAATTTGATAATTGCTGCAACAGTTGCACCGATAACAGTTACTATCAAAGCCCATATTTGAGCCGTTGCCCTTCCTTTCAAGTCTTTGACATCTTCTTTGAGTTGGGAAACTTCGGTCTCTATTTTCGGCAATACTTCTAGTTTTGTTTCGATAATGATTTGAGAGTGCCAAGTTTTAAGTCTTGATTGCGATGAACTGGAATGGATAGGATTGCTTGGCTATCTGGTTTTTGATAGATATGATGACTTCCCGTTACCCGTTTAAGTATCCATCCCCGTTGTTCAACAATTTTGCCGAGTTTTTTCCCTGAAATAGATTTCATAGGACAATTTCTACCAGTTGATCTTCTGCGTGGAATTGATAGGATTCATTGGCAACAGCTAACCATCCTTCGATCACATCTTTTAAGTTATGGGTGACTTCTTCTAGGCTATCGCCTTCTGTGATGCAACCTGGAAGGGCCGGAACTTCTGCCCAATAACCGCCTTCTTTGGCAGGATGAATAATCGCTTTAATTTTCATGGTTGGTATAGGTGATCAAGGGTTTCTAATCTCCTTCTAATGTATCCTGAATTTTTGCTAATCGTTAGTTAATAGAACTTATCCAAGAAACGGGAACCGCTATCACGTCAAGGGTTTCGTTATTGTCAAACATTTCTAGGAGATAACCTGCTTCTGGTTGTTGTTTGTTAGGAGGTAATAATTCTAGAATCGTCCCTTAATCGCCTTTTTAAAAAATTGTGTTGAACTCTAAATATAGAACTTTCGTATCTTGAAAATAGGTGATTTTCATGGCTTAAAATTCCTGTACTTTAAATAAGTTGTAATTCATCTTTTTCTAAGTCGTTAAGAGATTGATTCGTGATGAGAGAATAAAGAACATCGGGGTCTAAATCAGCCCCATTTTCCCAATAAATTGTTCCCCAATCAGGATTAATTTTTACGGTTTTAAAAAAATCTAAGTCTTTTAGCGGTTGAAAAATGCCAACAAACTCGATAATTTCTTCAAGATTAATAATCCCCTCTTGATTATCTTCAAATTTAAGATAAAGTTGATAATTATTTAGAGGTTTCACTTCAATAATATCTTTTAGCATGGTTTATTCTAATGGTAGGATTGGTCGTAAAGGTTTATTAAGTCTAGCAAGTTGCCAATTTTCCTTTAATTCTTGTTGATGAATAGCAGCCCATTCAATTACTAAACCAAGAATCCTTGGAGACAATTGACCTTGTAAAATAGTAAGATTTTTAATGTCAATAATCGCCTTTTGTTGATTATAGCGAACATGAAAATGAGCAGGTGTATGGTCGTTATAGTACATAGTGATAATAATTCCTAAAAAACGACTAATTTCTGGCATTGCGAATTTAAGATTATCTATAATTTGTGTTAAGTGGTGATAACAAGCTGATCTTTTGTTTCCAATTCTAATAGGATGGGAATTAAGTCTTTGGCAATATCAATGACGGCATCTATTGTATCAGCTTCAGCGACAAGTCCTTGTATATCGGGACTGGTGGCGACATAGTAATCTTGGCCGTTTTCTTGAAAGCGTTCAATGGTGAGGTTAATTGGGTTTTGCATGGGGAATCCATAGGGTTTATAGAATAATTTTGTTATGACAAATTTTATAAACTTGAAGCTAATTCAGGCGCGACAATAGTTTCTAGGGAAAAAGCATTCAGAGCCGTTAAGCTTTTGGCGTGTTCCAAGGTGATTGCAAAAATATTCCCCTGCTGATCAAGATCGACCAAGGTATTTTCATTGATTTCTTGAGTCTCGACAATGGGATTGTTATTGAACTCTAGGTATAGAGTATCCGTATCTTGAAAGTAGGTGATTTTCATGGCTGACTTGGGTTATCAAGAGTTTCTAATCTTCTTC
>NZ_BDSM01000020.1:0-5620 GCF_003112475.1 Microcystis sp. 0824
AGGCTTGTGGCATTTCTACTCTTTCTCAATCCCCAATGCTTGGCTTCCATAAGCAGATGGATAACCGCATCAAGCTCTTGGAAGAGATTCTGTCTTTTCGTATGCAGGGCGTTGAGTTCGATAATGGTGATATGTATGTTGACGGCCATAAGGCTGCTTCTGACGTTCGTGATGAGTTTGTATCTGTTACTGAGAAGTTAATGGATGAATTGGCACAATGCTACAATGTGCTCCCCCAACTTGATATTAATAACACTATAGACCACCGCCCCGAAGGGGACGAAAAATGGTTTTTAGAGAACGAGAAGACGGTTACGCAGTTTTGCCGCAAGCTGGCTGCTGAACGCCCTCTTAAGGATATTCGCGATGAGTATAATTACCCCAAAAAGAAAGGTATTAAGGATGAGTGTTCAAGATTGCTGGAGGCCTCCACTATGAAATCGCGTAGAGGCTTTGCTATTCAGCGTTTGATGAATGCAATGCGACAGGCTCATGCTGATGGTTGGTTTATCGTTTTTGACACTCTCACGTTGGCTGACGACCGATTAGAGGCGTTTTATGATAATCCCAATGCTTTGCGTGACTATTTTCGTGATATTGGTCGTATGGTTCTTGCTGCCGAGGGTCGCAAGGCTAATGATTCACACGCCGACTGCTATCAGTATTTTTGTGTGCCTGAGTATGGTACAGCTAATGGCCGTCTTCATTTCCATGCGGTGCACTTTATGCGGACACTTCCTACAGGTAGCGTTGACCCTAATTTTGGTCGTCGGGTACGCAATCGCCGCCAGTTAAATAGCTTGCAAAATACGTGGCCTTATGGTTACAGTATGCCCATCGCAGTTCGCTACACGCAGGACGCTTTTTCACGTTCTGGTTGGTTGTGGCCTGTTGATGCTAAAGGTGAGCCGCTTAAAGCTACCAGTTATATGGCTGTTGGTTTCTATGTGGCTAAATACGTTAACAAAAAGTCAGATATGGACCTTGCTGCTAAAGGTCTAGGAGCTAAAGAATGGAACAACTCACTAAAAACCAAGCTGTCGCTACTTCCCAAGAAGCTGTTCAGAATCAGAATGAGCCGCAACTTCGGGATGAAAATGCTCACAATGACAAATCTGTCCACGGAGTGCTTAATCCAACTTACCAAGCTGGGTTACGACGCGACGCCGTTCAACCAGATATTGAAGCAGAACGCAAAAAGAGAGATGAGATTGAGGCTGGGAAAAGTTACTGTAGCCGACGTTTTGGCGGCGCAACCTGTGACGACAAATCTGCTCAAATTTATGCGCGCTTCGATAAAAATGATTGGCGTATCCAACCTGCAGAGTTTTATCGCTTCCATGACGCAGAAGTTAACACTTTCGGATATTTCTGATGAGTCGAAAAATTATCTTGATAAAGCAGGAATTACTACTGCTTGTTTACGAATTAAATCGAAGTGGACTGCTGGCGGAAAATGAGAAAATTCGACCTATCCTTGCGCAGCTCGAGAAGCTCTTACTTTGCGACCTTTCGCCATCAACTAACGATTCTGTCAAAAACTGACGCGTTGGATGAGGAGAAGTGGCTTAATATGCTTGGCACGTTCGTCAAGGACTGGTTTAGATATGAGTCACATTTTGTTCATGGTAGAGATTCTCTTGTTGACATTTTAAAAGAGCGTGGATTACTATCTGAGTCCGATGCTGTTCAACCACTAATAGGTAAGAAATCATGAGTCAAGTTACTGAACAATCCGTACGTTTCCAGACCGCTTTGGCCTCTATTAAGCTCATTCAGGCTTCTGCCGTTTTGGATTTAACCGAAGATGATTTCGATTTTCTGACGAGTAACAAAGTTTGGATTGCTACTGACCGCTCTCGTGCTCGTCGCTGCGTTGAGGCTTGCGTTTATGGTACGCTGGACTTTGTAGGATACCCTCGCTTTCCTGCTCCTGTTGAGTTTATTGCTGCCGTCATTGCTTATTATGTTCATCCCGTCAACATTCAAACGGCCTGTCTCATCATGGAAGGCGCTGAATTTACGGAAAACATTATTAATGGCGTCGAGCGTCCGGTTAAAGCCGCTGAATTGTTCGCGTTTACCTTGCGTGTACGCGCAGGAAACACTGACGTTCTTACTGACGCAGAAGAAAACGTGCGTCAAAAATTACGTGCAGAAGGAGTGATGTAATGTCTAAAGGTAAAAAACGTTCTGGCGCTCGCCCTGGTCGTCCGCAGCCGTTGCGAGGTACTAAAGGCAAGCGTAAAGGCGCTCGTCTTTGGTATGTAGGTGGTCAACAATTTTAATTGCAGGGGCTTCGGCCCCTTACTTGAGGATAAATTATGTCTAATATTCAAACTGGCGCCGAGCGTATGCCGCATGACCTTTCCCATCTTGGCTTCCTTGCTGGTCAGATTGGTCGTCTTATTACCATTTCAACTACTCCGGTTATCGCTGGCGACTCCTTCGAGATGGACGCCGTTGGCGCTCTCCGTCTTTCTCCATTGCGTCGTGGCCTTGCTATTGACTCTACTGTAGACATTTTTACTTTTTATGTCCCTCATCGTCACGTTTATGGTGAACAGTGGATTAAGTTCATGAAGGATGGTGTTAATGCCACTCCTCTCCCGACTGTTAACACTACTGGTTATATTGACCATGCCGCTTTTCTTGGCACGATTAACCCTGATACCAATAAAATCCCTAAGCATTTGTTTCAGGGTTATTTGAATATCTATAACAACTATTTTAAAGCGCCGTGGATGCCTGACCGTACCGAGGCTAACCCTAATGAGCTTAATCAAGATGATGCTCGTTATGGTTTCCGTTGCTGCCATCTCAAAAACATTTGGACTGCTCCGCTTCCTCCTGAGACTGAGCTTTCTCGCCAAATGACGACTTCTACCACATCTATTGACATTATGGGTCTGCAAGCTGCTTATGCTAATTTGCATACTGACCAAGAACGTGATTACTTCATGCAGCGTTACCATGATGTTATTTCTTCATTTGGAGGTAAAACCTCTTATGACGCTGACAACCGTCCTTTACTTGTCATGCGCTCTAATCTCTGGGCATCTGGCTATGATGTTGATGGAACTGACCAAACGTCGTTAGGCCAGTTTTCTGGTCGTGTTCAACAGACCTATAAACATTCTGTGCCGCGTTTCTTTGTTCCTGAGCATGGCACTATGTTTACTCTTGCGCTTGTTCGTTTTCCGCCTACTGCGACTAAAGAGATTCAGTACCTTAACGCTAAAGGTGCTTTGACTTATACCGATATTGCTGGCGACCCTGTTTTGTATGGCAACTTGCCGCCGCGTGAAATTTCTATGAAGGATGTTTTCCGTTCTGGTGATTCGTCTAAGAAGTTTAAGATTGCTGAGGGTCAGTGGTATCGTTATGCGCCTTCGTATGTTTCTCCTGCTTATCACCTTCTTGAAGGCTTCCCATTCATTCAGGAACCGCCTTCTGGTGATTTGCAAGAACGCGTACTTATTCGCCACCATGATTATGACCAGTGTTTCCAGTCCGTTCAGTTGTTGCAGTGGAATAGTCAGGTTAAATTTAATGTGACCGTTTATCGCAATCTGCCGACCACTCGCGATTCAATCATGACTTCGTGATAAAAGATTGAGTGTGAGGTTATAACGCCGAAGCGGTAAAAATTTTAATTTTTGCCGCTGAGGGGTTGACCAAGCGAAGCGCGGTAGGTTTTCTGCTTAGGAGTTTAATCATGTTTCAGACTTTTATTTCTCGCCATAATTCAAACTTTTTTTCTGATAAGCTGGTTCTCACTTCTGTTACTCCAGCTTCTTCGGCACCTGTTTTACAGACACCTAAAGCTACATCGTCAACGTTATATTTTGATAGTTTGACGGTTAATGCTGGTAATGGTGGTTTTCTTCATTGCATTCAGATGGATACATCTGTCAACGCCGCTAATCAGGTTGTTTCTGTTGGTGCTGATATTGCTTTTGATGCCGACCCTAAATTTTTTGCCTGTTTGGTTCGCTTTGAGTCTTCTTCGGTTCCGACTACCCTCCCGACTGCCTATGATGTTTATCCTTTGGATGGTCGCCATGATGGTGGTTATTATACCGTCAAGGACTGTGTGACTATTGACGTCCTTCCCCGTACGCCGGGCAATAATGTTTATGTTGGTTTCATGGTTTGGTCTAACTTTACCGCTACTAAATGCCGCGGATTGGTTTCGCTGAATCAGGTTATTAAAGAGATTATTTGTCTCCAGCCACTTAAGTGAGGTGATTTATGTTTGGTGCTATTGCTGGCGGTATTGCTTCTGCTCTTGCTGGTGGCGCCATGTCTAAATTGTTTGGAGGCGGTCAAAAAGCCGCCTCCGGTGGCATTCAAGGTGATGTGCTTGCTACCGATAACAATACTGTAGGCATGGGTGATGCTGGTATTAAATCTGCCATTCAAGGCTCTAATGTTCCTAACCCTGATGAGGCCGTCCCTAGTTTTGTTTCTGGTGCTATGGCTAAAGCTGGTAAAGGACTTCTTGAAGGTACGTTGCAGGCTGGCACTTCTGCCGTTTCTGATAAGTTGCTTGATTTGGTTGGACTTGGTGGCAAGTCTGCCGCTGATAAAGGAAAGGATACTCGTGATTATCTTGCTGCTGCATTTCCTGAGCTTAATGCTTGGGAGCGTGCTGGTGCTGATGCTTCCTCTGCTGGTATGGTTGACGCCGGATTTGAGAATCAAAAAGAGCTTACTAAAATGCAACTGGACAATCAGAAAGAGATTGCCGAGATGCAAAATGAGACTCAAAAAGAGATTGCTGGCATTCAGTCGGCGACTTCACGCCAGAATACGAAAGACCAGGTATATGCACAAAATGAGATGCTTGCTTATCAACAGAAGGAGTCTACTGCTCGCGTTGCGTCTATTATGGAAAACACCAATCTTTCCAAGCAACAGCAGGTTTCCGAGATTATGCGCCAAATGCTTACTCAAGCTCAAACGGCTGGTCAGTATTTTACCAATGACCAAATCAAAGAAATGACTCGCAAGGTTAGTGCTGAGGTTGACTTAGTTCATCAGCAAACGCAGAATCAGCGGTATGGCTCTTCTCATATTGGCGCTACTGCAAAGGATATTTCTAATGTCGTCACTGATGCTGCTTCTGGTGTGGTTGATATTTTTCATGGTATTGATAAAGCTGTTGCCGATACTTGGAACAATTTCTGGAAAGACGGTAAAGCTGATGGTATTGGCTCTAATTTGTCTAGGAAATAACCGTCAGGATTGACACCCTCCCAATTGTATGTTTTCATGCCTCCAAATCTTGGAGGCTTTTTTATGGTTCGTTCTTATTACCCTTCTGAATGTCACGCTGATTATTTTGACTTTGAGCGTATCGAGGCTCTTAAACCTGCTATTGAGGCTTGTGGCATTTCTACTCTTTCTCAATCCCCAATGCTTGGCTTCCATAAGCAGATGGATAACCGCATCAAGCTCTTGGAAGAGATTCTGTCTTTTCGTATGCAGGGCGTTGAGTTCGATAATGGTGATATGTATGTTGACGGCCATAAGGCTGCTTCTGACGTTCGTGATGAGTTTGTATCTGTTACTGAGAAGTTAATGGATGAATTGGCACAATGCTACAATGTGCTCC
>NZ_BDSM01000021.1:0-155978 GCF_003112475.1 Microcystis sp. 0824
CTACACCCCACACCCCACACCCTACACCCCACACCCCACACCCTACACCCCACACCCCACACCCAGGAAAAACTTTTTGCCGCAAACCCTAATTATTGTCGATCGAGCCAGAAAGGTTAAAATTTGGGAAATACTGCAATACACTGGCAGTCAACGTGGGTAGAAACACGCTATTTTATTAACCTATACTAATCGCTCTTTAGGAGTAAGCAGTTTTCATGGACTCCGTGATCACCCTCCAATGTCAAAACCTAACCTGTCTATCCCCGAACGCTCTCACTAATAGATTCTGTGAAAAATGCGGCACTCCTTTAGTTAAGCGCTATTTATGGATGATGGGTGATTGGGTGAGAACCTATTATCGTGTTGGCCAGCTAATTGATAATCGTTATTTGGTCAAACAACCACAAATTGTTCTTGATACTAAACCCGCTCAAGCACCCCAAGCGCCGGACGAACCGCCTAGCTGGGTTTCCCTCTACCTAAAATTGTTACCCTTCCGTCTGCACATTCCCCAAGTCTATGGCTATATTCCCAGTCCCGATGAACGCTTAAATATGGACATCTGGCTGTTGGAATACGGCACTATTCCCCTCGATGAAACGGGAGAATTAATATATCCAGAACTATTGCCCACTCTAGCCGAGGTTTGGTCGCAAGCTTCCGATTTAAGACAAATTCACTGGTTATGGCAAATGGCCAAACTCTGGCATCCCCTTCAGAGAAAGGCTGTAGTCTCTAGTCTGCTCAACCCTTCTCTGACGAGAGTGAATAATCAGCTGCTGCAATTGCTAGAATTAAGCAAAGACGAGGCCACCGCCCCCAATTTAAAAGATTTAGGAGCTTTGTGGACCGGTCTGATCCCGACGGCAGCCACTAATATTCAAGATTTTCTCGCATCCCTGACCCAAGAGCTAGAATCCGGTGATCTCGATCGCCCAGAGTCCCTGATCACTGTCCTCGATTATGCACTACAGCACTACGGTGGAGGTCAAGAGCGCAGCTATGAGATTTTTACCTGCACCGATACCGGTCCGCTGCGGGAACACAACGAGGATGCCTGTTATCCCCCAGCTAATCAGGCCCTAACCCTGTCTAATGGTCAAAATCCCCTGGCGATTGTCTGTGATGGCATCGGCGGTCAAGAAGGGGGCGAAATCGCTGCTCAATTGGCGATCGAAACCCTGCCTAGGGAAATTAATCGCAGTCCCACCACTGATATGGAAGTCTATCCCGATAGTCACAGTCTTGCCATCGAACAGGCGATTCGTGTCATCAATGATCTGATCAGTCAACGCAATGATCAGGAGTTGAGACAAGATCGTCGGCGTATGGGTACTACTCTAGTCATGGCCTTTGGCCTGGCCCAAGAAATGTACGCGGCCCATGTGGGGGATTCCCGCATCTATTGGATTACTACCCACAGTTGTCATCAAGTGACGGTAGATGATGATCTCGCTGACCGGGAAGTGAAATTAGGCTATCTCCTCTATCGTGATGCCATACAGTATCCCAACGCGGGGGCTTTGGTGCAAGCTTTGGGGATGAGTAGCGCCAAAAATCTCCATCCCACGGTTCAGAGATTGATTGTTGATCAAGATTGTGTTTTTCTCCTCTGTTCCGATGGTTTAAGTGATTATGATCGGGTAGAACAATACTGGGACATTGAAATTCTGCCTCTTTTGCAAGGAGAGAAAACCGTGACGGCCGTGGGGGAAAGTTTATTACAACTAGCTAACCAGAAAAACGGTCACGATAACTCCACCATCGCCCTAGTTTATTGTCGGGTAGTTGCTGCGGCTGAAACTGTCAGGCCTTTAGTTTATGCTCAGGCCAAAGAACGAATTATTCCCGATCTTGATGACCAAGATTTTGATCACAGCGGGGACACCTACCCCGGGGAAGAAGTGGTGACGGCAATACCCACTCCCCCCCCCGCATCTTCTTCGGTTCCTAGTCCTACTTCTCCCCCCCCACCCGCACCCACTACCGTTTCACCCCTAGTTGTGGTAGCGATCGCTGTCGGTGTTCTCGGTTTGCTTGCTGCGATCGCTTGGCAATTCCTGAGTCGTGATCCCGCTTCCAATCCATCGATTTCTCCCGCACCTGTCACCAGTCCCACTCCAGTGAAGACACCCCCCGCACCTGTCACCGCTCCTAGTCCAGTGAAGACACCTTCCGCACCTGTCACCGCTCCTAGTCCAGTGAAGACACCTTCCGCACCTGTCACCGCTCCTAGTCCCACGACCGGGACGACACCTTCCGCACCTGTCACCAGTCCTAGTCCCCCCAATCCCTAATTCATAATTCCCACTTCTTCCCACTCTCCTATACCTTTTCAACAGGATTTAGTATTAACTGTGGCTGATGATTGATCGGCTTGTCGGGGGTTGCCAGAGCGAGTTAAGATAAAATGCCTGATTAACTGCCGAGTCTATCATATATGGTTGATGCTGCCACGTTCCCCTCCGACACCTCCGCGATCATTGATGCCTTTGAAACGCCTCTAGAGTTTAACTTTCAACTGCCGGATCCCGAAGATGAAACCATCCAAGATCATGATTTTCAGCAGCAACTGGATTCTTTTTGGAAAGTCTGCGATCGCTTTGATTTGCAAACGGAAATCTGGCGGGGGCGAATTTTACGAGCTATTCGCGACCGGGAGAAGCAAGGCGGTGATAGTCGCGGTACAGGCTTTTTAAACTGGTTAAAACAGCGAGAAATCACTAAAAGTCAAGCTTATGCTCTGATTCAATTGGCTAATAGTGCCGATACTCTCCTGGCAGAAGGACAACTGGATCCCGATAGTATCAATAATTTTAGTAAACGCGCCTTCGTAGAAACGGCCAAATCTGCCCCCGAAATTCAAAAATTAGTCAGTGATGCGGCCCGACAAGGGGAGAGAATTACCCGTCGGGAGGTGAAGCAATTGGCCGATGAATGGACGGCGATGAGTTCAGATTTACTACCCGATGAGGTGAAGGAAAAGGCCAGCGATGGTAGTTTACCGGCGCGTCATCTCGCTCCCCTAGTGAAAGAATTAGAAAAGTTACCCGATACTCATATCGACACTCTCCGTCAAGAAATCGCCGCTAATCCCGATGTGGACACGGTAAAACTAATCACCTCGGAAGCACGCAGTTTAGCTAAATATCTCGATGCGGCGGCCCAAGTACAAACTCTCCGACGGGGTAATTTAGATATCGAAATGGCTCTAGAAGAAGCTTTGCGCGTCGATTGTCTAAATACGGCGGCGGATCTGGTTAAACAAGCCACACAATTAGAGCAGGCCGTGGCTAAACTTTATACTACTTGGAAACGTTTGGGTAGTTTGTCCGATCGCCTCTATGTGGATACGGGAGCAAGTAATCCCCATCTGCGCTCGATGTTAACCTGTTTGGAAAGTTTAACCAGTGAAGTGATCGAAGTAGAACTGGATGAAGGTGGACAAAAAATGGTACGTTTACGCATTATCAGCGATGGGGGAAGTTAGATGGGAATTATGAATTATGAATTATGAATTATGAATTGGCAAGTGGGGAGACTTTTCAGTGAGCAGTAATCAGTTATCAGTGGGAAGTGGGGAACAAAAAGCGTTCGACAAAAGCTCACGCCGAAGTCTGATGGCTAAAAAGCTGATAGCTTGCTGCTATAATTTCTGAATATCCTCAAATTTTATGAAAACTTATTAACAGATACTTGACTTTATGCTAAAAATCAAGGAAAAAAAACCAATAATTAGCATCGGTTCCATAACTGCGGCGATGTTGCTCAGTTTAACCCTAATTCCTGCCGCTATGGCCAAGGATGTGCTTCTGAGAGTGGGCATTGTCCAACGTTTTGGCGATGAAGCCAAGGAAAAATTAACCCTGAGCAGTACAAGTGGTGATAATCTCACCCTGCGCGTGGTGGGAGAAGATGGCCAATCCCAAACTCTGCAAACCAATCGCCTACAATTAGAAGTTATTCCCCGTCCCCTCGCTTCTCCCATCCTCCAAGAAAAAGTCATTTTGAGCGACCACGCCACTTTTGAAACCGCCGAAAATAGCGCCAAAAATTGGGCAAAAATGGGCATTAAAGTAGAAATTACCCAACCCGGACGCTGGCAGGTTTGGGCAAAGCGAGAAGTTTATGAAAATCCCCTAGTGCGACGTTGGTTGCTGACCAGTTTGCAAACCAAAGGCCACAATCAACCCTATATTAATAGTGTTTTACTCAAAGAAAAGCCGCAAGTTTCTTTCCAGATCAACGGGGTGCGCTATTTTCCCAAAGAATTAGAAATCGAGAGCCAAAAAAACCTGATTCAAGTTACTCATAGCCCCAATCAGGTGCGTTTGTACGGGGGAACCATGGGCCTACAGCCCAACGCCTACGGCACTTTTACTCTAGTTAATAACGTTCCCCTCGAAACCTACCTGCGCGGGGTTGTACCCCACGAAATCGGTCATGATGCCCCGGAAAGTGCCACCCGGGCGCAAACTATTATCGCCCGCACCTACGCCCTCCGCAATCTGCGCCGTTTTCAAGCCGATAATTACGAACTCTGTGCCGATACCCATTGTCAAGTTTATTATGGATTGACGGGAACTAATCCCCGGGCTGATCAAGCGATCACGGCCACGCGAGGCCTAGTTTTAACCTACCAAAATGAGTTAGTGGATGCCCTTTATTCCTCCACCACCGGCGGGGTAACTGCCCTCTTTAGTGATGTGTGGGATGGGGAAGAAAGACCTTATCTCCGGGCAGTGGTGGACTCCCCTAATCGAGTTTGGGATCTGTCGAAACAATCTCTCGCTAATGAGACAACTTTTCGCCAGTTTATTAATCTTAAAGATGGTTTTAATGAGACGGGACGACGGGTTTTTCGCTGGCAAAAACAAGCTTCTTTAGCTGATTTGAGTCAAGACCTAGAAACCTATTTAACACGCAGAAAACATCCCCTTGCCGACTTCCAGAAAATCCAATGGATGGAAGTGACTAAACGCTCTCCTTCCGGTCGGATTCTGACTATGACTATTCAAACCGATAAGGGGATTTTGGAACTGCATAAAAATGAGGTGCGTAGTGCCTTAGGACCGCCTCGCAGTACCCTATTCTACATCGATCCTATCTACGATACCAATCGACAGATCCAGGGTTATAACTTTATTGGTGGCGGTTTCGGCCACGGGGTAGGATTAAGTCAATTTGGTTCCTATAATTTAGCCCGTTTGGGTTGGTCTCCTGAACAAATTCTCGCTTTCTATTATCCCGGCACCACCATCCAACCTCTCAATAATTCGATTATCTTTTGGCGAGGAAATTAATCAGTTATCAGTTATCAGTTATCAGTTTCTGAAGGCAAGAGGCAATAGGCAAAAGGCAAGAGAAAGGCTCTGACAATTCTCCTACCTAAAAAGATGATTAGAAACTAAGTAGAGCAAATATTTGACTAAATTTTACATCGGTAAACGCTGAATATCTCGGTTAGAACCAATTACCACCATGGCTAAATCCTTGTGTAATCTTTCTTGGGGATTGGGGTTAATCTTGAATTTTTCCGCATTACCGACAGCGACAATATTTAACCCATAACGATTACGAATTTCTAACTCTGCTAGGGTTTTACCGTGAAAAGCCTCCGGGACTTTTAACTCGACAATACTATGTTCGGGATCGAGATCAAATCGTTCTAAAATTGATGGTCTGGTTAAACGGTGCGCTAACTCACAACCAGCATCGTATTCGGGAAAAACTACTAAATCTGCGCCAACTTTTTTGAGTAATTTTCCATGGATTTCTGTGGAGGCTTTAGCGGCGACAAAATTAACCCCCGCTTCCTTACAATTGAGAGTAGTAATGATACTTTCTTCCACGTATTTACCAATAGCGACAATCACCGTATCGGTTTCAAAAATTCCCGCTTCTCGCAGGGCGTTAGGTTTGGTAGAATCAAGCTCGATCGCATTATCTACTATTCGATCGGATAACGCTTGTGCCACTAATCCTTCGTCAATATCTGTCCCTACCACTTGATAACCTTGTTTGCGTAAGGTTTCACAAACGGCACGCCCAAATCTGCCTAATCCGATGACGGCAAATTGACGATTTTGGGGACGCATACTACTAAAAAATTTAATTGATTGCATAAGAAGTTAAACTGTTAGGCATTTAAAATGCTAGTGTCAATAAGTGCCGGTAACTGATAACTGATATTAATTATCCCACTAAAAGGTTTTCTTCGGGGTAATTAATAACTGTTGGTTTCGGATCGCCGATAATAGCCGCTATTAAAAGTATAACTCCCACCCGTCCCAGATACATCATAAAAACAATAATTAACTTAGAAATCGGCGATAAAGCGGCGGTTATCCCCATGGATAGTCCGACAGTTCCAAAGGCAGAAACTACCTCAAAAAACAGCTGAATCATTTGAAAATCTGTCTCCACAAATGAGATAGCTAGGGTGGAGATAATAATCGCTATAACCGAACCAAAAACCACCGCCATTGACTTTAAAATTAACGGCATGGGAATGCGTCTTTGATAGAGATTAACTTCTTCATGTCCCCGTAAAACCGAGCGGGTACAGTTATATAAAATCCTAAAAGTTGTGGTTTTAATACCTCCCCCTGTACCGCTAGGACTGGCACCAATAAACATCAAAGCCATGGTAATTGATAAACCTTCTACGGAAATTTTACCAATATCAATAGTATTAAATCCTGCTGTTCTCGATGTTACCGATTGGAACCAAGCGGCCAGCAATTTATCTTTAATTGATAAATTAGCCAAAGTGTCAGTATTTCCCTGTTCAGTAAGTAAAAAAGCTAAGGTTCCTATCACTAATAAAAATATAGTTGTGCTGATAGCAACTTTATAGTTAAGGGAAAAAACAAAGCCTTTTCGTTTATATTGAAAGCGGTGAATAAACCAAGTGTAAAACTCGATAATTACCTGATAACCGATACCTCCAAAAATGATCAATCCTGTGATAGATAAGTTAATAATAATTGAAGACTGATAGGACATTAAGTTATCTTTAAACAAGCCAAAACCCGCATTATTCCAAGCACTAATACTATGGAATAAAGATAACCACACTGCATATCTAAAATCATACTTTTGGGCGAAGACAGTTAACATAATAAAAGTTGCTGTTAACTCAAAAACTAGAGTAGTAGCAATCACTGATTTCATTAAACTTTGACTACCTTGTAGGAAAGGTCGATCGAAGGATTCTTGAATCGCTAACTTCTGTCTCAGGTCAAATTTTCGCCCAATTAATAACATTAAAAAAGTGGTAGTGGTCATATATCCCAACCCCCCCACTTGCACTAATAAAGCAATAAATAATTGACCCCAAAAAGAAAAATAAGTACCCGTATCTACCACTGCTAAACCCGTGACACAGACGGCAGAAGTGGAGGTAAAGAGGGCAACAATTGGGTCATTCCAAGTGCCGCTGGTGGTAGAAACAGGCAACATCAACAGGGAAGTTCCCGCTAAAATTACCGCCATAAATCCCAAGCAAATTGTCCGGGCAATCGTCATATAAATTCCTTAGTGAAAGTAGCTAAGAGAAGATTGTTTTTGGGCTAACACTTCTTGATAAACTAACTGTAAGCGATCAATATTTTTGCTAAGAGTATAAGATTCTAAAACTCTTTGTCGGGCTTTTTGTCCTAAAATTGTTGTTAATTCGGGATGATCTCGTAATACAGGCAAGAGAGTTTTTAATTGAGTAATTAGTCCTTTAGTATCTAGAACTATTCCCGCACCTTTTAACACTTCCCCATCGGCACCCACATCCGTGGCCAGACAAGCAACACCGCAGGCCATCGCTTCCAAGAGGGAAATCGATAAACCCTCCACTAAGGAGGGTAAAATAAAGCCGTCAACCCCGCGCAAAATTTCAATTCGTTTATTTTCATCGCCGATAAAACCTAACCAGATAATACCATCTTCTTCCCCATAAAAAGGTTTAAGGGAAGGAGTTAACGGACCATCGCCAACAATGAGCAGTTTGCATCTATCCCCTAAATTGGTTTTTTTCCAAGCTTTCAATAAAGATTCTACATTTTTCTCCGGCATGATCCGACCGAGATAAACAAATAAACAATCCGCATTGTATTGAGCTTTAATATTCGATAGTCCTGGAGAATACTTATTAATATCAACCCCATTGGGAATAATTGCTAATTTTTCTTCCGGAACTCCCAATTTAACCAAAAAATCCCGTTGAGAGGTGGAAAAAATAATTACTTTATCGTAATTAGCTAAAAAAGGGGCGTGTAGTTGGTAGGTTAATAATTGGGTACTGGAGATGATATTGCGAATTTTACTATCAAAAGCCGGGTGAAAAGTCGCCACCAGAGGCAAATCTAAAGACTCACAAATTTCTGGTAGTAGAAAATCGAGGGGAGACAGGGGTAAGGACGCATGAACTAAATCTGGTTTCAGTTCCCTGAGTTTATCCTGTAGAACCCGACTCGATTTCAGGGTGGGAATAGTATAGACTTGGGAACTATAGAGACGTGGCAGGGTGATTTCGTCGTAAAAGTCAGGCCAATCGCTGACAGTGGGTTTTTCGGAGGAAAAATGCAGAAAACTGACTTGATAATCTCGATCGAGCAGGGAATTAGTCACTTCTCGCCCATAGGTAACGTTACCGCAAAAAGGAGATTTTTTTCCTAACCAGGCAATGTGCATTCAGATTCTCTTAAGAAAAAGTTAATTTAGCCAAGTATCAGCTTACTAAATTAGCCGTAAAATTAAAAGCTAATAGAGTACCTAAGCAAAATTAATTATCCATCTAAGTCCCCAGCTAAAAATTGCCCTTTGCAAGAGTGCCTATTTGATAGTTAAAATTCTCGGCTTTTTACTGATTGGCCGAGGACTTGCGACGACGACAACGTTCTGAACAGTATTTGACCTCATGCCAACAGTTTTGCCACTTTTTGCGCCAAGTAAAGGATAAACCGCAAACGGGACAAATTTTACTGGGAAGATCGGACTTCGAGATCTGACGTGCCATGATTAAAATTAAAAAGTCAAAAACTGCGCCTTATCTATGAGTGTAGATGAAAATAATCCGAGTTCCCCACTCGATCGCCTGAGAATTATTTTGGTTGAACCAGCCGGAGCCTTAAATGTGGGTTCCACTGCCAGAATTATGCGGAATATGGGCTTAAGTCGCTTAATTATCGTCAATCCCGCCTGTGATATCCTGGGAGAAGAAGCGCGACGCATGGCAGTACACGGAATTGAAGTCCTAGAAAACTGTTCACAGTTAGCCACCCTTGGGGAAGCTTTGCAGGGTTGTCATCGCATCATTGCCACCACCTCGAAACCCCGTCACCTGAATACTCCCCTCGAAACACCCCGGACCGCCTTACCCTGGTTACTCACCCCTAACCTGGAATCGGCCCTAATTTTCGGGCCAGAAGACCGGGGTTTAAGTAACAGCGAACTGAACCACGCCCAGCGTTTTGTCGGTATTCCCGCTAATCCTCAATATTCCTCCCTTAATCTCGCCCAAGCGGTGGCGGTTTGCTCCTACGAACTGTATCAAATGGCGACGGAAAATAGGCTCGAACCCCCGGTAGAAACGCTCCCTAATGCCACTTTTGAGGCTCTAGAAGGCTATTATCAGCACTTGGAGAGCTTTTTGCTCAAAATTGGCTATCTTTACCCCCACACCGCCGCCGCTAGGATGGAGAAATTCCGGCAATTTTATCATCGGGCCCGGCCCACGGTGGAGGAATTAGCCCTGCTGCGGGGCATTATCGGTCATATTGAAAGTATCGGGCAACTTTTTCTCGGTCTTGATAGTCTCAAGGGCAAGAAAAAAAATTCTCCTAGCGATCGATAATAAATCTGGATACCCTTGAGGAAAACCGTGACTCGTCAAGTAACTCGTCGTCCCACTAAAGTCCAATCCGGCCCTGGGTCCCCTAAGGCCATGGACTCAAACAATAAAAAAAGGCCTGTACCAGTTAAAAAGTCGCAAAAACAACGTAAACCTAACCTAATCGCTTCTTTTCTCCTTCAGGTTCTTCGCTTCTCTATCCTTGGTGTCGGTTTAGGTGCGATCGCTGGTACGGTTTTAACGGTGGTGGATCCGAGCAAATTACCCCTACACCCAAAACCCACCGCTACTAATTCCCCGACTCCCCAACCCGTCACCCCAAAACCGACCACGTTAGTTTTAAACGAAAATCTCAGCAGCCTCAACCAGAAATTACAGGCTTTAGCGGTCAAATATCCGAAATTACAGGCGGGAGCTTTATTTATTGACCTCGATAACGGTGCTTACGCTAATTTTCGCGGAGATACTATTTTTGCCGCCGCTAGTACGATTAAAATCCCCATTCTGGTGGCCTTTTTTGAGGATGTGGATGCAGGGAAAATTCGTCTCGATGAACCCCTTGTGGCCAGTAAGGATGTCATGGCCAGTGGATCCGGGGATATGCAGTATCTAGGAGTGAATAAAACCTATACTGCCCTAGAAACCGCCACTAAAATGAACGTAATTAGCGATAATACCGCTACTAATATGTTAATCAAGCGCATGGGCGGCAAAAAGGCTCTTAATCAGCGTTTTCAAGCTTGGGGTTTGACCAGTACGGTAATTAATAACCCTTTACCAGACTTGGAAGGAACCAATACCACAAGTCCGAGAGATTTGGTGACAATCTTAGGAAAAGTTAATCAAGGGGAATTGCTCAGTTTACGTTCTCGCGATCGTCTATTGAATATTATGCAGGAAACGCGCACTCGCACCCTGCTGCCGCAAGGTATCGAGAAAGCCGCCGATATTGCCCATAAAACCGGTGATATTGGCTCTATGTTAGGGGATGCGGGGATTATTGATATGCCCAACGGCAAACGCTATCTAGGGGCAGTGATGGTCAAACGTCCCCACAATGATAGTAACGCTAGGACTCTGATTCAACAAATATCGCGCACGGCCTACCAACACTTTAAATGGTATCAAACTCAACCCGCAGCCAAACCGCAACCGGTCGCCCAGTCTTCTCCCTCTCCGAGTCCGGTCATTATTCCTACTCCGGGTAATTAGCCCCTAGGTTAAATTATTGGCTAAAAGACGGGCTAATTGTTCGGCATTTGCCCGGGGGGAAAGACGAGGAAGGATTTTTTCCCCCGTGGCTAGTTTTTGACAGAGGACGGGGATTTCGTACTGATAAGCGTTAAACCAATCCTCTCGACTGGTAATGTCCCTAATTTCTAACTGCCACTCCGGTTGACGGATTTTTTCTAGTTTTTCTAGCAACCCTTCGCAAAGATGACAGTCCGGTTTACTGTATAAAATTAGTTCTATGGTAGTCATAAATATTTATGTTCATTACCTCCACGATTAGTCTCTCATCAACAATTCTACAAACTCCCACACCCCCACCGACTTTAAATAATAATTTAGTTAATTCAGGTACTCAAGATCTAGTCTATATCGGTGTGTTTCTTCTGGCAATTACCCTAGTCATGGTTATTGGTATTATCAATCAAAAAATTGAATACGCTCTCATTTTTGCCGCCACTCTCACTATTATTTTAATTGCTTTCCTCTGGTTTTTATAAGTCCTTCAACCAAGAGGATTGAGGTCATGATATTCTGACTTCCCCAACCGACTCCTAACACCCTATATACAAGCAAAACGATCGGACTTATAATATAATTGTATTGATTGTGGCTTGTTGCTAGAATCACCCCAAATTGACTCAATGGGTTTATAAACGATGACAACCCTAGATATTGCTACTGATATTGTCTGTCCTCCCACCGATTTATGGAGTGATGAACCACCCGTGGAAAGTGATCTGCATTTACAACAAATTATTTTATTATTATCTTGTCTTGATTGGCTCTGGCAAGATAGAAACGATTACTATGCCTCGGGCAATTTGACTATTTATTATAACGAAAGACAACTGAAACAGCGAGATTTTTGTGGACCAGATTTTTTCGTAGTTTTAGATACAGAGAAACGTGCCAGGAAAAGTTGGGTCGTCTGGGGAGAAGGGGGTAAATATCCCAATCTAATCATCGAAATTCTCTCCGATTCCACCGCTAATGTGGACAGAAAAGCCAAAAAGGAACTATATCAGCATACTTTCCGGACTCCTGAGTATTTTTTGTTTGATCCCAATACTTTAGAATGGCAAGGATTCACTTTAATCGAGGGACAATACCAACCGATTACCCCTAATGAAAACGGTTATTTATGGAGTAAGCAACTAGGATTATATTTAGGAATTTTTGCTAATAAATTGCGCTATTTCACCGAATCGGGTGAATTGGTTCCCACCCCTCAAGAGTCGGCCCGACAGGAAAGATTAGCCAAAGAAAGAGAACAACAACGAGCGGAAAAATTAGCCCAAAAGCTGCGAGAATTGGGCATTAATCCCGATGAAATTGCTTAAATATCCGCTTGGGGGTGTTAGGGTTGCCCAACTCACCCCTGCAGTCTAGTTATAAATACTTATGATTTCTCAGGGAATTATAACAATTATTAAATAATGTGTAGTTTTGTATACTGATGTCAGGAACTTAGATAGAATGTCAAGTGGCGTAAGATATATAGAGATTAGCTTGTGAGTCGGAATCAAGACAGTCAAACTGACCGGAAACGAGAAGAAACACAGTTCACTCCTTACAGTGCAGAAGCGATCGCTCAGCAATACCGTTACAAATCTTGGCAATTGTTCGGCCGCGCTTTCGTGATTATTTGGTCTTTAGGATTATTTCTGCTCAGTCTCCTCTGGGACAAATGGACAAAGCAAGAAGAAGCCAATAAATACAGGCGTGCCAGCGAACTTAGGCAAATTCTCACCCGTTTAGGTCCCACCTTCATCAAAGTCGGTCAAGCTCTCTCTACCCGTCCCGACCTCGTTCGCAAAGACTTTTTAGACGAATTAGTTAAACTACAAGACCAACTTCCCCCCTTCGATAACGACATTGCCTTTGCCATTATCGAGACAGAATTGGGAATGTCCGTAGAAAAAGCCTATCGAGAAATATCCCCCACCCCTGTGGCTGCCGCTAGTTTAGGCCAGGTTTACAAAGCGATACTCCCCACCGGTGAAGAAGTAGCCGTTAAAGTGCAACGGCCCGGGCTGCGGCCGCTTTTAAGCCTCGATTTATACCTAATGCGCTGGGCTGCCCAAAAATTCGGTCGTTTATTACCCCTCAATCTCGGCCACGACCTCACCCTGATTGTCGATGAATTCGGAACCAAACTCTTTGAGGAAATCGACTATCAAAACGAAGGTCGCAACGCTGAAAAATTCGCCACCAACTTCCAAAATAACCCCGAAGTTAAAGTTCCCAGTATCTACTGGCGTTATAGTGGTCGCCGCGTCCTTACCCTGGAATGGATTGATGGCTATAAACTCACCGATACCGAGAACATCAAAGCTTTAGGATTAGACCCCAATAATATCGTTAAAATCGGCGTAACCTCTGGATTACAGCAACTCCTCGAACACGGCTTTTTCCATGCTGATCCCCATCCGGGTAATCTTTTCGCCACCTTTGATGGTCGCATGGCCTATATCGATTTTGGCATGATGGATCAGTTAGAGGAGGAAACTAAAGAAACCCTCGCCAGTTGCGTCGTCGATTTAATTAACAAAGACTACGAAAACCTAGCCAGCAACTTTGTCAAACTGGGATTTTTAACCCCAGAAACGGATATAAAACCAATTATTCCCGCCCTAGAACGAGTTTTAGGCAATGCCATCGGTCAAAGGGTCGGTGACTTCAATTTCCGCACCATTACTGATGATTTCTCCGAATTGATGTACGAGTATCCCTTCCGGATTCCCGCCAAATTCGCCCTGATTATTCGTTCCCTCGTCACCCAAGAAGGGGCAGCCCTCACCCTCGATCCTAACTTCAAAATCGTCCAAGTGGCCTATCCCTACGTCGCTAAACGTCTCCTGACCGGGGAATCGCCCCAACTGCGCCGGCGTTTACTGGATGTGCTGTTCAAAGACGGTAAATTCCAGTGGCAACGCTTAGAAAACATGATTACAATGGCTCGCTCGGAAAGTAACTTCGATTTACTGCCCACAGCGCAATTAGGCATCACTTTTCTTCTCTCGGAAGAAGGTCGTTATCTGCGTCGTCAATTGCTATTAGCTTTAACGGAAGATGACCGTATCCATACCGCCGAAGTGCAACGTCTCTGGGGTTTAATTCAAGGAGAATTGCAACCGCGACGACTCTTGGATGTGGCCATGAGCGCTTTTCGGGAATTATCGGCCCAAGGTGTGGCCGCTGTCCTTCCGGGAGAAACCAGTTCGCGTTAAAGTGTTTAAGGTCAACATCGGTTAATCACTTTTTCTATGGATTATTATTTTCTTCCCCAACCGCCCTATTTTCTGGTTGTTGCCGGTTTGTTTATCGGTATTACCTGCGGGGCCGCTTTTGAAGCTAGTCTCAAGCAAGTGGTTAACAATTGGTATAAAAACAAGGGTTCAGACGATCAAAATCTTTTAAAATCCAGTGCCTTACAAATTCCTTTTATCGGTATTTGTATCGGAATCTGTCTTTTCCTTGCCTCTGGATTAGATATATTTATTCTCAATGGTTGGGTTGCCTACGCTATCTCTCTCCCCATGACTATCTTTATCGGTGGTTTGGTTTGGAGTCAGTTAGGGGAATTATTAGGCCAATTACAGCGCGGCGGTTCTAAAGAAATTGACCTCGATTATCGGGGATAATTGGGAGGCAGCAAACATTTAGGACTAAGATCATAGGTGTTAGCAGATAGGAAAGAGCAACTTCCCCACAACTAACACCAAAACCCTAGTTATACCCAATTTACCAGCTATTTTGGCCCGCAATTAGATGCAAAAACCTTTAGCATGGCATTGGCGATCGCTTCCTCTGCATCAGCGCACTGGTTCCGAGGTTTTTGCCTGCTTATTCTCCCAAGATGCGATCGCTACTTTACTAGAAAGTCCCTATCCAGGTAATTCCCTCTCCCGTTACTCTCTTTGTGCTGGTTCCCCGCGTCAGCTTTGGACCCCCGCACTAGGGGAGATTTTGCCCTTTTTAAGCAGTTTACTCCCCCAAACTCGATCGGATGTGCTTCCCGATCATCTTCCCTTCCATGGCGGTTGGTTGGGGTGGTTAGGCTACGATTTAGCTTGGGAAATAGAAAAATTACCCGACAGGAAAGCTGATACTCTCCCTTTTCCCGTCGCTTATTGGTATGAACCGGATAGTTTTGCCCTTCTCGATCACCAAGCACAAATTCTCTGGTTAGCTGCCACTAAACCCGAAGATTTGGATAAATACGAACAATCTTTAACCACTAACCCCGATTTTGAGTTGATCGATCCTCATCCCTCTCCCTTAATCTTTTATACTTCTCAACTCGACTACGAAAAAGCTGTTAAAAAAGCGTTAGATTATATCAGAAAAGGTGATATTTTTCAAGCAAATTTATCCCTAAGATTTCAAAGCACAACTAGGGCAAAAGGATGGCAAATTTATCGCAGTTTACAACAGATTAACCCTTCTCCTTTTGCCAGTTATTGGCGCACTCCTTGGGGAGAAATGATTAGTTGTTCTCCCGAAAGATTGGTGAAATTAGAAAGGGGAATAGCCAGCACTAGACCGATCGCTGGAACTCGTCCCCGGGGTAAAACCGAGGCACTCGATCGACAATTGGCCGAGGAACTATTAACGAATAAAAAAGAACGGGCCGAGCATATTATGCTAGTGGATCTAGAACGTAATGATCTGGGTAGAGTTTGTGAATGGGGATCGGTTGATGTGGATGAATTACTGACGATCGAGCGTTATAGTCATGTTATGCACTTGGTCAGTAATGTTCAAGGAAAATTAGATAAAAAGTATCATGCTATTGATTTAATTAAAGCTCTTTTCCCCGGGGGAACAATTACCGGTTGTCCGAAAGTTCGCTGTCTAGAAATTATCGAAGAATTGGAACCGGTGCGACGCAATTTATTCTATGGTTCCTGTGGCTATATTGACCTACGGGGTCATTTAGATTTGAATATTCTCATCCGTACCCTATTAATGACTAATCAAGGGAATTTAAACACCGTTTGGGGACAGGTGGGAGCGGGAATAGTTGCCGATAGTGATCCCGAAAAAGAATGGTTAGAATCCCTTCATAAAGCTGAGGCACAATTAATCGCTTTACGTTCTTTTTAATTTTTGATTTCAACAAACTAACCTATTGTTGCATCTAAAACCGCTCTTTTTACTTTTTACTTAATCTGCTATTTTGTAGGATAGCTTCCGATCTTGAACCCTATTCATGAATCAAATTTCTATCGCTGTTACTTTTTTTCTTAGTTTAGTCTTGACCTCGCTTCCCTTTTTACTTTTGGGGACAGCCGTTTCCAGTTTTTTGCTGGTTTTCGTCAATAAACAGCGATTAGCGGCGATATTTCCCCGTAATCGACTGTTAGGAGCGATCGTTGGCAGTGCCATCGGATTAATCCTACCCGTCGGACAATACGGCACGATTCCCGTCGCTAGAAGATTCTTGTTAGAGGGAGTACCCCCAGGGGTGGTGTTTAGCTTTCTCACCGCTGCACCTACCCTAAATATCGTGACTCTTTGGCTAACTTGGCAGACTTTCAGCTATTCTAGTATTTTCTTCTATCGATCGCTTTCGGTCTGGTTAATGGCAATTTTTATCGGAACTCTCTTTAGTTTCTATCGGGAAAAACCCCGCACCGATAGCGAAATTCCCCTAGAATCGAGTTTAGTTCTTTCCGGTAGTTTTTTATCAGAGGAAGCAGCCAGTCAACCCCTACAAAGAGTCGGCAGTCTTGTTTATGAGTATAAAACTAGAGATAGGCAAGCTTGGCCGATTTCTGTGCAGTTATTTCTCGATAACTTTATCGATGAAGCACTGGAATTAGGGGGATTATTAATTATAGGCTGTGCAATCGCTAGTGTCTTTCAGCTATTATTACCTCAGAGTCAATTAATTGCCTGGGGGGATACTCCCGTTACTCAAATTCTCGTCCAGTTTTTCTTTGGTTTCACCCTCGCTGTTAATGCCAGTCTTAGCACTTTTGTCCCCGGTTCTTTAATTACTAATCTGTCCGTGGGTTCCACTCTAGCTTTTTTACTGGTCGCTTCCCTCATTGATATTAAAGCTTTTATCCTCCTCTTATCAGCTTTCCGTCCTAAAATCGTCCTTTATTTCGGAATTTTATGCCTGTTAATGACTTTTTTAGTGGCTCTGATCCTCAGTTTTTATCTAGGTTGAATTCCTTCCGGGTCAGAAAAATTTTCTCTTGACAAAAGCCCCTTGACATGATATTATATTCATAATGGAAAATCCGTGCGCCTACAAGCCCTATTTTCCCAAGCATTTAAACTCTAACTCATCCTGATTCTGCTTGCCGGAGTTGTGACAACATAGTTTTATAGTTCTCCATAATTGTTTGGTTATCGGGATGATTGTCTCCTAATACTTGGGTAGCAATCTTAATCGCTTCTCGATAGAGAGGTTCCACTTCTGTGTACCTTGTACCTGCCTTGGCAATCGTACAATGGTGCTAGGTTGTTGAGAGATACCAATTTTCATAACTAAGATTGGGAATATTTTGAAAATGCTTAATGTTAGCTGTAATCAGAGTATAATTGCAATAAATAGCAGTCGCAGCAATAAACAAATCAATCGGGGTAATTAGTTGTCCTTTTATTCTAAGATTAACGTATATTTGAGTAGCTATATCACTAATTTCACGATCATAAGCAATTACTTCACTGACTTCTGCAAGACGTTCAAATTGTTGTTGTTGATTTCGTGCATCTTTATACAATAAGCCACTTTTAATCTCGTAATAGGTAAAGATTGAAAACGATATATAGGTATATTGTTGTCGATAGATGCGGAATTGTTCAATTACTGCGGGATTACCTCGTAAAAAATAAGAGAGGATATTGGTATCAAGTAATGCTTGTTTCATAAGTCATTTATCTGTCTTAAATCGAGTTGACGATTAGCTTCTGCTTCTTCGACAATCTCTTGCATAGTATTTTCTATATCTGCTGCCATACCAGCAAATTCCATAAAGTCAACGTCTGGATGTTTTGTTTTTATAAATTGGACAAAATGCAGGATTTCTGGTAGCAAAGAAATGGGAGTTGTTTCAATTTCTTTAATAAGTTCTTCTTTGAGTGTCATAGCTTGATCAGTTATCAGTGATTAATTCAATTATAGTCCATCAAATGATTATACCATAAGGGCGTTGGGTTTCATGCTTCAACCCAACCTACGTTCATCTTATATTGAATTACCCCCACCTACTGAGAGGTTCAATAAGCATCTTTTCGATGAATACTACTCAATATGATAATCAGCATTTCTTGTCTTGAATTTTGTAAATGATGCGATAATCTCCTATTCTAATTCGGTAGGTTTCATCATATCCTTTGAGTTTCTTGACTCCGCTAGGACGAGGTGTATCGGTAAGTAGTCTAATGGCAGTAATTAAGCGTTCGCGTTGTTGTTTGGGTAAGTTGTTTAGTTGTTTTTGAACTGGTTTCGGAATAATAACTCTGTAGTTCACGCTTGAGTTGCCTCATATTCTTCGAGGGTTAGATAGTCTCCTGCTTGATAAGCTGATTCAGAAGCGATTATGTTAGCTTGCTCTTCTTCTGTAATTTCTATTGCAGTATGTCGTTCTTTGATAAAGAGCAAAAAGTCAAGTAATTCAGTCAAAAGGGTGTCAGGTGTCTGCTCGATTTCTTTAATTAGTTGTTCTTTGAGTGTCATAGCTTTATCAGTCATCAGTCATCAGTTATCAGTTATCAGTTATCAGTTATCAGTTATCAGTGATTAATTCAATCATAGTCTATCATTCAATCATTCCAATCATAGTCGATGATAGGTGGTGGGTTAGGACGGATTGTTAGCTTGAAGTTAAAACAGAAATTTTTGCCGTCTAACTAGGTTTTACTAAATCTGGATTTTGTTAAATTTTCTCTTGACAAAAGCCCCTTGACATGATACTATATTCGTAATGTAAAATCCCTGCGCCTACAAGCCCTATTTTCCCAAGCATTTAAACTCTAACTCATCTTAATTCTGCTTGCCGGAGTTATGGTGATAAGAAAGGATTATCTAAGAAAGGGCGTAGGCTGCATCTTGTATTTGTGACTTTCTCTCACATATATGTGAGCAGCAGAAGTTATTAGGGGCGAAGGCAATTCGCCCCTACAATAGTATTATTGCGCCCCTATAGGGGCGCAATGTGGTCAGTGAGTTGATCGAACTGCTTGCACCCAAAATTTGACTTGTTTACTTGTCCTGTTTAAATGGGTAAAACCCCACACCCTAACCCCACCAACAAACTTATTCAGCAAACCATATCTAAGCAGGAAAAATCCCTTTTTGTGTAGTCTGTGATACTGTTTTTTGGATTGAGATCGTCTAATGTCAAGAAAATTGCTTCTAGGGTTCCGATTTAAACTTCTTTAAATGTCAGGTCCGAGAGGAGCAAGCTAGTCTTAAATGATCGGATCGAAAATTTTTTCCGTCTAAGCTGGCTACACGGCGGGATAAAAGCCCGGGAGACTTTAAGGATAACTGTTTTGAGGCAGTGTCTTTGAAGACTCCTGGGTTATTGTATTTTGAGGTAAAATGATGTCCGAGGAATCTACTTTTCAACCCCCGCATTTAACCGAAGCTGAACAGGCCCTAGAAAAAGAACGCCATTTGCCCCTAACCGGTTGGCAACAGGAAGTTTCTCAGGGGTTAACCTACGGTTTAGAGGCGGCCGATAGTATTCGCGATCGCAGTATTCCCACCTTTTCCAGGGGTGAGTTACCCCACTATGCGGGAATTAACACCTTTATGAAGGCCCCCTATTTGGAAGATGTGCGGAATGTGGGCAATTATGACGTGGCCATCGTGGGTGTTCCCCATGATTCGGGGACAACTTACCGACCCGGAACTCGTTTTGGTCCCCAGGGAATTCGGCGGATTTCGGCCCTTTATACGCCCTACAATTTTGAATTAGGGGTAGATTTGCGGGAACAAATTACGCTCTGTGATTTGGGGGATATTTTCACCATTCCTGCTAATAATGAAAAGTCCTTTGATCAAATCTCTAAGGGGGTTGCCCATGTCTTTAGTTCCGGCGCATTGCCGATTATTTTAGGGGGTGATCATTCTATTGGTTTTCCGACGGTGCGGGGTATTTGTCGGCATTTAGGGGATAAAAAAGTCGGTATTATTCACTTTGATCGCCATGTGGATACCCAGGAAACGGATTTAGATGAACGGATGCACACTTGCCCCTGGTTTCATGCCACCAATATGAAAAATGCTCCTGCTAAAAATCTCGTCCAATTAGGGATTGGTGGTTGGCAAGTTCCCCGTCAAGGTGTTAAAGTTTGCCGCGAGCGGGCCACTAATATTTTGACCGTCACCGACATTGTAGAACGAGGCATTGATGCCGCCGCCGAATTTGCCTTAGAACGAGCTTTAGATGGGACGGATTGCGTTTGGATTAGTTTCGATATTGATTGCATTGATGCTGGTTTTGTCCCCGGTACAGGTTGGCCGGAACCTGGCGGTTTATTACCCCGTGAAGCCTTAGCTTTATTAGGTAAAATTATCCAAAAAGCTCCCATTTGTGGCATGGAAGTGGTGGAAGTTTCCCCTCCCTACGATATTAGTGATATGACCTCTTTGATGGCTACTCGTGTTATTTGTGATGCCATGGCTCATCTGGTTATTTCAGGTCAATTACCGCGTAAAGAAAAGCCCTATTATATTCATCCTGAAGCCAATCTGGCCGTTGACGAACCTTGGCAGTAATTTCCTATGCACGAAACTGATATGACCAAGGCGTTAATTATGACAGTTCGAGATTGGTATGATAGCCAACCTGAAAAGCTCAAAATTGAAAAAATTCATCTCATGGTTGGTGAATTTACCTGTGTTGAACCGGTCAGTTTACAATTTGCCTTTGAAGTTCAAACTGCCAATACTTTTCTTGCTGGTGTGGAATTAGCGATTAAAAATATTCCCCTAATTGCTTATTGTCATTGCTGCCAAAAGGATTATCAACCCCAAATTGGCCAGCAATATTCCTGCCCAACTTGTCGATCGCCGATGGAGGATATTCGTTCAGGTCGAGAGTTAAAAATTGACCATATTGAATATTCTTTAGTTTCTTAAAAAAAAGTTGGGTGATCGCTTATAAAAGTTCGATGATCAATTATTCATTCTCAATTAAAATGCACCAAACTTTTGACGCAGCCCTAGAAATTAATCTACTTCATGCCAATCAAGCAGGAGCCGATCACAACCGGGAACATTTTGACGAGTGGGGCATTACCTGTTTAAACCTGATGAGTAGTCCTGGTGCGGGTAAAACTGTGTTATTGGAAAAAACCCTTGCAGCCTTAAAAGATCAATTAAAAATGGCTGTTATTGAAGGCGATATGACTACAGAACTAGATGCAGAGCGCCTGAGACAATATGGAGTTCCCGTGATTGCCATTAATACGGGTCGCTCCTGTCACTTAGATTCCAAAATGGTAGCCGGGGGAATTCATCGTTTCAAAGAAGATTATAACCCCAAAGAGTTTGATTTATTGTTGGTGGAAAATGTGGGAAATTTAGTTTGTCCCGCCGAATTTGAGGTAGGGGAACACGCCAAAGTTGCTCTATTAAGTATTACTGAAGGAGAAGATAAACCCCTCAAATATCCAATTATGTTTCAAGAAGCGGATTGTCTGATTGTTACTAAATTAGATCTGGCTCCTTATTTAGAGATTGATTTAAAACGTTTAGAAGCAAATGTTCGCTCCATGAATCCCGATGTAAAGATTATTGCTCTTTCTGCTCAAACAGGAGAAGGTTTAGAAGAGTGGTTAAATTGGCTAAAAAGCCAAGTCAATAGGACTAGGTTCTTGAATTGTTAATCAGTAACAGTTTTTGAGATTTATTTCTGTTTTAATTAGGTAGGTGTTAAAAATTCTCAGATTCCCCCCTTATCAAGGGGGACAGGGGGGATCAAAGGCAAAATCTATCTTCAATTGGATTATAACTACTTACTTACTATCTGTCATCTCTAAAGGCTATTACCTATGAAACGGCGCAATTTTTTCTCCTTACCTCTCGTTTTTTTTAGTAGCTTACTCCTGACCATTAGTTGTAATCAAGCTCCTCAGCAAACCCCCAATGCAAGTAGTTCTCTGAGTAATACTGCCCCCATTGTCATCGGTTATAGTAATTGGGCCGGTTGGTGGCCCTGGGCGATCGCTGAAGAAGAGGGATTATTTGCTAAAAATGGGGCTAATGTTCAAATGAAATGGTTTGATGGTTATCTTGAATCCTTACAAGCTTTGGCCGCCGGACAATTAGATGGAAATAGTCAAACTCTCAACGATACAATCGCTTTTGCGGGAGATGCAGTGAATGGTCAAGTTGCTGTTTTAGTTAATGATAACTCGTCAGGAAATGATAAAATTATTGTCACAGAAGAGATTAAAACGATTCAAGATTTAAAAGGCAAAAAAGTTGCTGCTGAAGAAGGCGTTGTCGGTGATTTTCTCCTCAGTTTAGCTCTAGAAAAAGAAGGAATGAGCCGTAAAGATGTGCAAATTGTCCCCATGGAAACAGGGGCTGCTGCTGCCGCTTTTGCATCGGGAAAAGTAGATGCAGTTGGTGCTTTTCCACCTTTTTGGTCAACAGCCCTTAAAAGAAAAGGTTCTAAAGAATTAATTAGTTCTAAAGCTTTTCCAGGTGCTATTCCTGATTTGTTAGTTGTCAGTGCCAAATTAATCAAAGAAAAACCAGAACAGGTTCAGGCTCTTGTCAAAACATGGTTTGAGGTTCGAGAGTTTATGGCTAAAAATCCCCAAAAAGCCGATGAGATTATGGCCAAGCGTGCGGGCATTAGTCCAGAAGAATTAGCCCTATATAAAGAGGGAACGAAGTTTTTCACCCTAGAAGAAAACCTAGAAGCCTTTAGTCCGGGGAAAACCATGAAAAATATGCCCTTTGCCGCTCAAAAAATGGCTGATTTTATGATGGAAGTTGGCTTTATTAAAAAAGTCCCCGATCTAACAACCATTCTAGATGCCCAATTTGTCAAGTCGTTGGCAAATCAAGACAAAAAATCCTAATTAGTCCCTCGATCATTGACTTCAAGAATTGTTTGATAACTGGGTGATATTGGCTATCAAAATTATTCTTTTCTTTGGCAAATCCCATGACCACAACACCTAAAACGCTTCCTCAAAGCACTTTTTGGCGGATTACCGAGGATATTCCCGAATCCCTCAAATGGACTTTAATGGTTTCCTCTATTATTGTCCCGCTTATTTTCTGGTTACTAATCTCTAGTTTTGCGGGCATTGAATCCGTATTTTTGCCTTCTCCTTTAGCCGTTATTCAGGCCTTAGGAAAATTGGCAGAACAGGGCTTTTTAATTCAAGATACTATTACCAGTTTTTTACGAGTAGTTGGGGGCTTTTTTTTGGGAGGATTGTTTGCTATTCCCCTGGGGATTTTAATGGGAACTTTTCCGAGTATTCGTAGTTTAATGGAACCGATCATTGGCGTTGTACGTTATATGCCCGCTCCTGCTTTTATTCCCCTATTGGTTATTTATTTGGGTATTGGAGAAACGTCAAAAATTATGCTGATTTTTATCGGGACAATTTTCTTTAATACCCTGATGATTATGGATGCAGTTAAGTTCATTCCCCGTGAATTGATCGAAGTAACTTATACTCTTGGAGGAACTCGAAAACAGGTTTTATTTAAAGTGATTACTCCCTATATTATTCCTAATGTTATCGATACTTTTCGTGTTAATATGGCGGCCGCCTGGAATTTGGTAGTAGTGGCGGAATTGGTGGCGGCCGATAATGGCTTAGGCAAACGGATTTTATTGTCCCAGAAATTTCTGAGAACCGATGAAATTTTTGCCTGTTTAATTGTACTAGGAATTATTGGCTTTGCTCTAGATTTAAGTTTTCGTTTGTTTTTGCAGTGGACTTGTAAATGGTCAATTACTCGTTAACTTAAAAACTCAATAACAGAGTTTATTCTGTCACCAGTAAAGTTATTTTAATGATAAGAGAAGAACCTTAATGCACTTAGAAATTACTCAACTCAATAAAATTTTCATCACTAAACGAGGTGCTGTGGTCGCTCTGAAAGATATTAATTTACACGTTGAAAGTGCTGAATTTGTCTGTGCGGTCGGGGCCTCTGGTTCGGGAAAATCAACTTTGTTGCGAATGATTGCGGGTTTAGAGCTGCCCACTTCCGGCAAAATTACCGTTGATGGTGTTGAAGTGACAGGGCCAGGAGCCGATCGCGGCATGGTTTTTCAAAATTATACACTCTATCCCTGGATGACGATCCAAAAAAATGTTGAATTTGGCTTAAAACTACAGGGATTATCGACAAAAGAATGCTGGGAAGTGGCCTGTTATTATCTGGATATTGTCGGTTTAACTCAATTCGCTAATGCTTACCCTAGAGAACTATCGGGTGGGATGAAACAACGGGTAGCGATCGCCCGTTCTCTTGCTTGTCATCCCAAAGTTTTATTAATGGACGAACCCTTTGCAGCTTTAGATGTACAAACCAAAGAAAGAATGCACGAATATTTAATTGAAATTTGGCAAAAAATCAGGTGTAGTATTTTAATGATTACCCATGATGTGGATGAAGCGGTTTTTTTAGCTCAACGTATTTATGTTTTGAGTGCTAGGCCCGGGACTATACAACGAGAATTAACAATTAATTTACCCCTAGATCGTAATTATAAAATTAAACGACAAGCTCAGTTTTATGACTATACGGATGAAATTTACGGCCTGCTACGGGGTGAGAAATCCTAGAAAAAACTAGGGATGATCAAGAGTAGTCCCGGGTTGAAAACGAGTTAGAGCAGCAAAAATCATCCTTTAGAGATACTTTTCATTATCTAGCATCGCCAAACAGCGATCGCTCGCTGCTGCCGCAAACCCTAAATAAGTGATGGAACAGTTGTTCAACCATTAAGATTTTGTGATAATCCTGGGTAAGTGTGATCTAAAGTACAGCTTTTTTTGGGAAAGTTTCTCTAGTGGTGCTGCCTTGGGGCGCAAATATGATAGAATGATGGTAAATTGATACAAAACTTTACTTCAAGGTGAATCTATGCCGTTTACGATCGAATCAGCGCGGAGCATTTTCCCCAACACGCTATCAGCGGATGTGGTTCCTGCCACGATTGCGCGTTTCAATCAGCTGAATACCGAAGATCAACTAGCCTTGATTTGGTTTGCCTACCTAGAAATGGGCAAAACCATCACCGTTGCCGCCCCCGGCGCTGCTAGTATGGTCTTTGCCGAAAAAACCATGAATGAAATTCGGCAGATGTCACCCCTGCAACAGTCGCAGGTGATGTGCGACTTAGCCAACCATGCTGACACCCCGATTTGTCGTACCTACGGCACTTGGTCTGCTAATATCAAACTGGGATTCTGGTATCAATTAGGACAATGGATGGAAGATGGCAGTGTTGCGCCAATTCCCAAGGGTTATGAACTATCTGCTAATGCTAGTGCCGTTTTAGACGGGATTAAAAAATTAGAGTCGGGACAACAAATCACCGTTCTGCGGAATTGTGTGGTCGATATGGGCTACGATCCGAAGAAACTGGGCGATTATAACCGTATTTCCGAACCCGTGGTTCCTCCCCAAAATATTGCCGAACGGACCAAAGTTAGCATTGAAGGCGTTACCAATGCCACCGTCCTCAACTATATGGACAACCTCAACGCTAATGACTTTGATGTATTAATTGAATTATTCACCCCTGACGGCGCTCTGCAACCACCTTTCCAACGTCCCGTCGTCGGTAAAGAGGCAGTATATCGCTTTTTCCGCGAAGAATGCCAAAATTTGAAATTAATCCCCGAACGCGGTGTGGTGGAACCCGCCGATGACGGTTTTACTCAGATTAAAGTGACGGGAAAAGTACAAACCCCCTGGTTTGGTGCGGGTGTGGGTATGAATATGGCATGGCGCTTCCTCCTAACTCCTGATAATAAAATTTTCTTCGTAGCGATCGATTTATTAGCTTCTCCGAAAGAATTATTAAACTTTGCCCGTGGCTAAATAGCTACTGAGAGAAATCATTAAAAATTCTGATGAAACTTATTAGAGTTCCTTGTCAAGTGAACTCTTTTTTTTATACAATTAAAAGGCTGACTTAAAAAAATTGGTAAATACACCGGTTTCTTCTCCGATCTAGGTAAGAATAACTAAACAATCATTCTTACAGATGTGGGCGAAAAGAGTCGAGGTAGTTCAAAAACCCAAAATTATCATCCCTAAAACTAAAATCATGCCTATGAGTGAAATAATTTGGTCAGATACCGAACAAGAAATTGCTCAAACTGCTTTCCAAAAAGCTTATCAGCGAGAAACTAGGACTTTAATAGAACATATTAAAGAACAGTCTGGTCAGATCACGGTTTTAGATGATATCTGGCAAATGCACGATTATCTAAGCGCCCGACGACATCAGATTGATGGTAAATATGACTATCGCTATACTTCCCTAATTTTTGTCTTTGCTCAACTATTAAAGGAAGGATGGTTAAAGCTAGAGGATCTCAACGGTTTGGAAAAAGATAAACTAGCGAAAATCGCTGCCCTCTCGCGAATGTAAATTAATGATTAGCATTAAGCTATCAGCTTTCTGCCCCTAGTTGGGTGACTAAAAAATTCATCTCTAGATAATCAACACCGTCTTAAGTTTTTCCTAAGCGGCAACCAATTCCGCTAGAATGAGTCAATCATCCCGAGTGCTTTTCGCTTGTTTTGTACCTTTGGTTTATGTTCAAAAATCTTTTACTTCCCCTAGGAATATCCATCTTTCTCGGTGTTTGTCAGTCTTTGTCAGCCGCCGAATCAGCTATCATCAAATACCACATCTTCCAAGGGTCCGTATCGGTATCAGAATTAAAGCAATTGAGCGAAACAGGCGAATTAGCTACCGCTTTAGCGTCACAATTAAAGATGGCTAACCAAAAACCCGAAGAATTCCGCAAAATCCTTAATCGTCGGGTAGCAGTGGATGCCGTCTTTCTTTCCAAATTTCTTAATAGTTTTTTTGGCGAAAGTTTGCTAGATTATGCCGCCGAAATTGTCCACACCCCCAATCGAGCCGCTAGTCGGCAAGCTTTACGGGGTGCTTTAGTCACTTCTGCCCTCAACGATAACGAGATTCAAGTCATCGAAGTCCTCGACAATTATCCCACCAGCGAGGTTCATGTGGATGGCAATCGTCTGCTGGATTTAATCAACCAAATTGAATCAGTATTGAAAAAAATGCCCCGTTTACCTTTCTGATACCAAATCCGCCTTTCAGGTTTTCATGAATTGCGCTGTAAATTGAATAGATTAGGATAATCTAGTAATAATAATGACCACTTCTTTGTCTGAAAGGAAAACAGTTAGCGCCAAACCTTTTTTAAAGTGGGCGGGAGGCAAAACTCAACTGGTTCCTAATATTCTATCTTTGATTAATTCCCAGATTTCTCAAGATTGTCAGTTTAACTACATTGAACCTTTTGTCGGAGGTGGGGCAGTTTTATTCTCAGTCTTAAATAATTTTTCTTCTGTCCAAAAAGTCATTATTAATGACATCAATCCTGATTTAATCATGGCTTATAATGTTATTAAAGATAATGTCAAAGAATTAATAGTCAAGCTTAAAAAAATTCAGCAGGATTTTTATGAACTTAAAAATCTAGAGGAACAACAAAAGTTTTTTTTGGATAAAAGAATAGAATTTAATTCTCGCAGCTGCGATGACTGTCTAGAAAAAACAGTTTTGTTATTATTTCTCAATAAAACTTGTTTTAATGGACTTTATAGAGTCAATAGCAAAGGACTTTTTAATGTCCCCTTTGGAAAATATGTCAAACCATTGATCTGCAATGAAGAAAACTTATTAGCCGTCAATCATCATTTACAGAAAGTGACGATCCTACAAGGAGATTTTGTCCAAACCCTAAACTATGCCAATAACAAGACTTTATTTTATTTTGATCCTCCCTATAAACCGATTAAAAAAACATCAGCTTTTACCTCTTATACTAAAGAAGATTTTAACGATGAGGAGCAAATAAGATTAAAACAATTTATCGATCGAGTGGATCAGGCCGGTTATAAATTTATTTTAAGTAATTCCGACGTTAAAAACTTTGACTCTGACAATAATTTTTTTGATGATTTATATAAAGATTATAATATTCAAAGGGTAAAAGCTCGACGAAATATTAATTCCCAGGGCAATAATAGGGGAGAAATCCAGGAATTACTGATCAATAATTGACAAAAATTAAGCCTAACAGAAAAGACGACATGAATCGCCCATGCAAAAGTGAAGTGCAACCCCCCAGATTGACAGAGGTAAGCCCCTAGAGATAGTCTAAAGTTTCTGACAAGAGAAAGACTATCCGAGCGCCTATATCCATCTTAAGCCAAAAATTTGCTTTGACCATAGTATCCATCTCACCAATGGCAATTAATTTGGCACAACTACGTTTACCCTTCTGAGTATGAATTTTATCTGCAATCACCCCTCGATCGAGCATTGTTTAAAACAACAATTAATTAATATTTTTCCAGAAAACAACCATAAATTAACTTTCTATCGTTGCCCCAAAACTGATATTATCCTCTATCGTTCACCTCTGTTTTATTATTTTACATCCGCTCAATGTCAAACCATATTTAACCATTTAATCGCCCTTTTTCCACAAATTCAGCTTAGGGAAGGATGGCTAGAATTATTATTAGATCAGCAATTTTTGTCCTTTTGGTTACTGAAACTAAACGATTTAATCGATAAATTTTTCTGCGATCAGCTTCCTCTCCATCCCGAAGGAGAATTTTTCTTTTTATTTCAATATACCCACGCTCGCTATTCTGGTTTGTTACAACTGCTCAATCGGGAAAAAATTAGTTTAACCGAGCCAGAACTATTATCCTGGCATCATCCCGCCGAAATAGCCTTAATCCTGCAAATTTTAACCGTTTGCGATTGTTGGGAAGGCCAGAAACTCTATCCCCTAACCGCGAATTTTTGCGAAGCGATGCTCAATTTTGAGCGTAACTGTCGCATTATCGGAGAATCGGCCCCAATTCAGCGATCGAGATTAATCCTGATTAGCGTCAGTCAAAAACTACTTAACCGTCTTCTCCGTCAAAAATGGCAACTGCTGCCGATGACGGAACTTTAACGAAGACAGGAGACAGGAGACAGGAGACAGGAGGCGGGAGACGGGGGACAGGAGACAGCTATCAGGGATCAGATTTGAGTTTTTAGTTCACTGTTTACTGATCACAGCAAAAAGCGTTCGACAAAAGCTCACGCCGAAGTCTGACGGAGTAACTGCTGACGGCTTGGATGTGTAATTAATTTTGCTTAGGTACTTATAAAAATATTAACTTTTGTGAATTTAGTAGACAAAATCATCAGCTTATGATAGATTTTAGTTAGTGTGAGGAGCGAACCAGAATAGAGAGCCGAGACGAAACATGGACAGTCGCCGGCTCTCTTTCTGTTGTTCAGGGATTATCTTTTTCTTGGCGATATTTAATAAAAGTGGGCAAATCAACCCGAAAAGAGGAATATTTCGGGGAAGGAGAGATAATAGGCGCGGGCCAATCCCTGTCTTTCTTATTTAAGGATTCTACCGGCTCAATTGTCTCTAATTCCGCTACAAACTCATCGATGGGAGCCACTTCATCGCTTTCTTGATTCTCTGTCTGAGACCAAGGCTCGATCGCGGCTGCCTTGGCGACAATGGCTAAATCTGGGGGAGAATTGCGATCGCTACCGCGCTGGAAATACTGGGCCAAGGCCGCTTTATACTGGAGGGTGTAGCGTTGCTGACGTTGGAGACGGGTGCGTAATTCCTGCAATTGCTGGTCATAGTTGCACAGTTTTTGGCTTTTTTCCTGATAACTTTCCTGAATTAAGGCACATTCTCGCTCTAAACGGGCTAATTGTTGGCGCGTGCGGGTCAATTCTGCGGTCAAATTGGCAATAATCATCGGTTGCCGTTGTTCTGCTTGACGATACTGTTCGATTTCCCCTAAAGCTCGCTGTAATTGTTGCTTTTCGTATTGCAGTTCCTCGTTTTGCTGCTGGATTAGGGTATCGCAACTTTGCAAGCGACGATGTTGCTCGGCTAACCGCGATCGCAGTTCCGCGAGAGCTTGCTCCCGTCGCCAGATCTCCGCTTGTAATTCTTGATTTTGTTGACGTAAATGAGAGGATAGAGCTGCCCAATCTGTCTCATCTGTGGATTGACTCTCATGCTCGACAATTTCAGCAGTAATGACAGTATCCCCATGGGTGAGATGATCGAGGTACAGGTCGGAATTATCGTTCATAAAAGCCAAAGGATGAGGAAACCTAGAAGTTTAAAGACGTTAAAAGCCTTCTATCGTTCCCCAAAAAAAATGGGAACCGCATTGTTAGAGACTGCCGCGCGGTTCCACTGCCGATCCTTGAGAGGAGAACACTATAAATAACTATAAGCTTATTAGGAATTGTTGTCAATACTTAATGAGAAATTTTTTCAATAAGTTGGAGGAGAGGGGAATCGACTAATTCCTAAGATAGCTGTAGTGCGGGTATCTGGCCCGGGGCCAGGGAAGAATTAGCCACAGCAAAATTGATACCAGCAGCGGTCGAGCGGGTTAGCGGCTCGATGTGCTTCAATAATCCTATAGTTTTTATTTTCCTTGTCCTACCATGCCACGTCCCCCGAAAAAAACCCCTAGCACCCCTGAACCCCCCGAAGAGCCAATTCAAGCCACTCCTCCCCTACAACCTCTACAAATTATTAAAAAGGGTTCTAGAGCGGCAGTACCCCCCAAACCCCCGGAAACCCCTCCAGAAATAATTGAGGAAAAACCAGCCGCAGAAATGGTAAAATCAGTTAGTAGCGAGATAAAATCTCCCCTCCGTCCCCGTTTCGATTCGGCTCCTCCATTCCGAAAACCGATTCCCAAAGCAGAAATTCCCGTCATCGAAAAAGCGACGGGAGCTAATGGCGAAGTATTTAATCTGACCGATTCTGTCCTGATTACTGAACCTTTTGGTACTCGTATTCCTGCTATTATCGATAGTTTTTATGCCGATGATCAAGGCGAAATCTGGGCGCGACTCAAACCAGTGGAAGTTAATCCCGATTGTCGCTGGGAACAGGCCTGTATTCGCTCTCAGGGTTTGGTAAAAGCTGAGTAAGACAGTTATCAGTTATCAGTTATCAGATTTGAGTTTTAAGTGTGCAGTATTAACAAGTAATTTAACCTGAGTTCGGGGTTCGGGGGGTTCGGGGAGCATCTCACCTTTGTAACCCCTAAATCAGGTTTTTATGTCAAGCTATTTTGAAAGCCTTGCTAGAAACCAGTTTTAGGGATAAGTATAATTACTCACTTGCATAAATGAGATGCTCCCGGGGTTCGAGTTCGGGAAATAAGAAATAAATCAGGAGATATATTTAAAAAAATGGCTAATTTTTGAATATAGATAGGAGTTAACTCTTGTAGGCCATCAAGAATATCATCCAGGGTTGACTTGCTTTCAAAAATAGATAGCAAATCTTGCTTTTGTAGGTTTCTTTCCTCTAATATAAATTTTAACAATTCAATTCCATAAATATCAGGTATTGGCTCTTGATTTTCCTCATACTCATAAATTAAAGACCCTAAAACATTTAGATATTCCCTTTCTTCTGCCGTTAATTGGGGTTTGTCTAAAAGGCGATTAATAACCTCCTGCATCATTTCTAAGTCTTCCTCATTGTGAATAGGACGAGGAGGGTATTGCTTTAATAATTCTAAGTATTTATCGGTGGCAAACATAATTTAATAATATCTATGCTCGATCGACTATTGCCTTTAGATACCTCACACCTTAATAATTAAGTATAGAATAGCCACGTCTCCAAACTACCGCTTAACCAAAACTTCTATTATCCTGATGAGAAACCTCTATTTTCTCTTGCCCGGTACTACTTCTCCCTTTGGTGGAGGTGGACTGTGGGCAGAAATGAAAACTGTCAATTTGGCTAGTCAAATTTGTAGCGCCCAGATTGTGACTTATCGTCAAAAAGAGTTAAATTATCCTTTTTTAGAGGACATACTCGCGAAAATAAGCTCGGATGACAGTATTTTTGTGGTTAGCTGGGGTTTTGATCTTCCTAAACTGGTGCAAAAATTGCGATCGCATAATATCATTTATCATGCCCATAGTACAGGTTACGGCTTCCGTTTACCCTCCCAAATACCAATTATCACCGTTAGCCGTAATACTATGGGTTATTGGGGAGAAAAAGCTCCTAATGCTTTGATTTACTATCTTCCTAATCAAATTGGCTCAGAATTTCTCAATTTAGGCTTAGAAAGGGATATCGATGTCTTAGTACAGGGGCGCAAATCCTCAAAGTATCTTCTCAGTCGTCTAGTTCCCGCCCTCCGTCCCCACTGTCGCGTTAAGGTTTTAGATAGCTATGTGGAGGATTTAGTGGGATTATTCAATCGTAGTCGGGTTTATCTCTACGATTCGGCTGAATATTGGGCTGTAAACGGTTTAACGGAGGGTTTTGGCTTACCGCCCCTGGAAGCTTTAGCCTGTGGTTGTACGGTATTTTCTAGCGTTAATAGCGCCCTAGCCGATTATCTCGATCCCGGTTTCAATTGTCAAAAAATCGGGGCTTATTCCACTCAATACGATCTGGAACGTATTCTTAATTATGCCCGTAATTTTCCCGTTAATTCTTTACCAGCTAATTTTCTTGATGATTATCATCCCGAAAAATTACTACCACGTTTTGAAACAATTTTCAGAGAAATTAATGATTTCTTTGATCTTAAAAAACGCTATCCGGCTGATATAGAAGGTTTAGAACCCCTGCGACTTAAAAAATTATGGATACAGAGTTCTCTGGCTAAACTTAAGAAAAAACTGTTTAAGTAGTGGTTATCTTTCCTTAATTATTCGCCAATTCAAAAATCAAACGCACCACTCCTTAAGAGTTGACAGAGAAAGATTGATCGGCTATTCAGTTATCAGTGAGCAGTGAGCAGTTATCAGTAAACAGGGATATCGGGAGAAAAAAGCGTTCGACAAAAGCTCACGCCGAAGTCTCGCCGAACGTCCGAAGTCTGATGGCTGACTCCCCAAAAGGAAAACTTTCTACTTCACCATTAAGATAACTGCTATATAATTATTTCTAACTCTTACCCCCAGGATATTTATGAAGCGAGGAATTTACATTACCGCTAACGATCGAGTTATCGATCAGGCGATCGCATTAATGAATAGTATTCGTTTGTACGATCCCGATTCTCCCGTCATCTTGATTCCCTACGACAATAATTATCAAAAAATTGCCGATTTATTGTCCGAAAAATATGGCGTTATTCTCTATCCCGATCTGCAATTAGTGGAAGAATTGGCACAAAAAATCTATGATATTTTTGGAGAAAAATTCTTTGCTCGTCCCAATCAATTTCGCAAGCAGGTGTGTTGGTTTGGAGAATTAGATCAATTTCTTTATATCGATACCGATATCGTAGTTTTTGAAAAAATAATAGATAATCTAAATTTCCTCGATACCTACGATTTTCTCTGCTGTGATTACCAACACAAAAAAGGGATTACTGATGTCTTTAATCCGATTGTTTTAGAACAAGGAATCTTCACAGAAAATGCTCTAACTGGTATGTTTAACGGTGGTTTTTGGGCTAGTAAAAAGAATCTGTTCTCAGAACAGGAATTATATAGTGCTTTTCAAGAATGTGCCGCTCATCCAGAATACTTTGATTTTTCTCAAAAAACCTCCGATCAACCGATTATTAATTATACCATTCTCAAACGAGTTCCCAATCGATTTAATATTGTCCGCGCTCCGGGTTGTCAAGCAGGAAATTGGGGGGGGAGTCCTCATTTTCAACGTCAGGGGAATATCTTAATCGATCCGAGATTAAATCAGCCCTTAAAATATTTACATTGGGCAGGAATTCGAATCGAACCGGGATGTCCCTACTGGGATATCTGGAAATATTATCGTTATCTAGATGATCCTAATCCCCCCGCAGATCCGCCAGCAAGCAAACCAAAAAATCCTTTGCAGAGATTATTAGATAAAATCAAATTATAGGTTTGATTTTTCCTCTCGCACCATTAAGATAACTGCTGCAATTTAACTCCAATCCTGTTGCTCCTCGCTTTGGCGAATTTGATACACTTGTCCATGACTGTGCAGTTGTCGAGTTTTTGCCCATAAACTAGCTTCATCTAACTGCCATTTTTCTAGGATTAAATCTAAATCTCTTTGGATTTCTCTTGCTCCCGGAAAGTTTTGATAACGTATGCGTAAACGAGCGCATTCAGCTAAGTTTAAATCATTGGGTTCTGATTGCAGCAGCTGATCAACAATCGGGCGATCAATTCTTTCCTGTGGATGTTGTTGTTCTTGGTTTTTACTAGCCATAATTAATCGAACCAACCGATATCGGAATCCGTTAACTCTGTGGGGGTAGGAGTTGGGGCAATATAACGGACTAAAGTTGCCATTTCAAAGTTATAAAGACTGGGTTTCTTCGGCGCAGGTTTGGTAATTGACGACGGTTCAGGCGTGGGGGTGGGACTATTTTCTAGGGTTTTAATTTGATTATATAGTTTTTCAATTAACTGTTTTTTCTCGGTTAATTCCGTCTGGGATTGACTTAATTGACTCGATAGTTTTTCAATTAACTGTTTTTTCTCAGTTAATTCCGTCTGGGATTGACTTAATTGACTCGATAGTTTTTCAATTAACTGTTTTTTCTCGGTTAATTCCGTCTGGGATTGACTTAATTGACTCGATAATTTTGCCACCAAAGTGGTTTTTTCCGAGAGGACAGATTCTAACTGCTCAGTCTGTTGTTGTAACTGCTGTAAACTGACAGAGAGTTCCCGATGTTCTTTAAGTTCTTTTTCCAGAGAAATAACTTTTTCTTGGAGAGTTTGCCCATTTTTCTCGGTTTTTTCTAACTCTGCCGTCAAGTCGTTAATTTTTGCCTGTAAGCTGGCGTTTGTTTCCTTAGAACGTTTGGGAGAAGCAGAGGATTGGGATTCTACCTCTTTATTAGCTTCTTTACGGATGAGATCGTTTAAATTACCTTTGGTCATAAGCTCTGCAAATAGGATATTACGATAGAGTCGGATACTGTCAAGAAATCTGTTGGTTTAGGCAATCGATCATTATTCGCCCGATATACAAGCTTGATTACGCTGGGGAATTGTTCCATAGGTTTTATTTTATAGCTTTAGGTCGATCGATCCCTGTCCATTTAAGCAATGAGAACAAATACCTAAATCTCAGTTTCACAGGTAAGATTCTAAATTTTTCTGTAGTTAATGATACGGAATCCTAAATTTGTGTCAGACTGAAGGCAGAAGTTGATCGCACCTGTGGCAAGGATAAATTTATGAATATTCAAGAAAAAGCACGTCTTAATTTAACCCAAGAACGACAAGCAGAAGGAATGCTCGAAGAAAATGTCTTAACTCGTACAGAGGAGCTTTTAGGGGAAGGGGAGGCAGAAACGGCGAAAGCACGGGTTTTGTTAACTGAAAATCGCCAAGAAGAAGAAAAACGTCAAGATCAAATTTTAGAACGTTCGATCGAAGCTATGCAATAGCCTTTCGGTGAAGACTGGGAATATCCACACAAGTATAGATAAATGTCTGTAGAGACGTGGTTTTCCCCGTCTCTATCTCAATCCCCGATAACTAATCACTGTTACACTAATCACTGTTAAGCTCTGGACAGTGAAAAAATGCAGATCCGAAGAAAACACCCCAATCCTGCCGTTAAAGTTGAGAGTTTGAGTTATGTGGTGAAAGTGCCAGAGGCACAACCGCAAAATATTTTAGAAGAAATCGTTTGGCATAAAGAGATCGAAGTCGATAAATTGCGCGAGCGGTTGCCTTTATTGGAATTACGCAAAAAAATAGCCAATACTGCGCCACCTTGCGACTTTTTAGCCGCCTTAAAACAGGGTAAAACCCAACCCGCTTTGATTGCCGAAGTGAAAAAAGCTTCCCCTAGCAAGGGAGTCATCCGCGAAGATTTTGATCCTGTAGCGATCGCCCGTACCTATGAACAGGGTGGGGCCACTTGTTTATCGGTCTTAACCGATAGTAAATTTTTTCAAGGTAGTTACGAAAATCTTAGCCTCGTCCGGCAAGCGGTATCTTTACCCCTACTATGCAAGGAATTTATCCTTTATCCCTATCAAATCTACTACGCGCGCTCTAAAGGAGCCGATGCTGTCCTTTTAATTGCCGCTATTTTAAGCGATCAAGACTTAGCATATTTTGTCAAAATTGTCAAGGGTTTAGGGATGACAGCTTTGGTAGAGGTGCATAGTCTGGCCGAATTCGATCGAGTGTTAGCCATTGAGGGAATCGAACTAATCGGCATCAATAACCGCAATTTAGAGACATTTACAGTCGATTTAGACAATACTCGCCAATTACTAGAAGCCAGGGGCGAAAAGGTGCGAGAAAAAGGTATTCTAATCGTCAGCGAATCGGGATTACACACAGCCACAGATCTGGCGAAAGTGAAGCAAGCGGGAGCAAATGCGGTTCTAATCGGCGAATCTTTGGTAAAACTGCCCGATCCTGCCGCAGGTATCCAGAAACTCTTTGAAAATCGGGAATAGGAGTTAGGAAGTGGGGAGAGGGAATTATGTATGAATTATAAATTATGAATTATGAAGTGGGGAATTGGGGAGATGGGGAAGCTGTCTCATCACCCTATCACCCCAAAACCCTATCACCCTATCTCCTGAATACTGAACACTGACAAGGCTATCTGCCGGGATATAATCAGAGTTTGCCAAATCTTAAATCAACCCCTCAGAATTGATGCGATCGAGATTTGGTTTTTTATCTTTGTTAAATATGGCCCAACGAGAGAGGACGAACCATGGAAAATAAAAATATGTTGATGATTCCCGGCCCCACACCAGTGCCGGAAGCGGTATTATTGGCTATGGCTAAAGCACCCATCGGTCATCGGACGGGCGCTTTTAGCAAGGTAATCGCCGAATTAACCGAAAATCTCAAATGGTTGCATCAAACCAGTGGCGATGTCTTAATGCTAACCGCTTCGGGAACCGGTGTCATGGAAGCGGGAATTATTAATTTTCTCAGCCCCGGCGATCGAGTTTTGGTGGGGGATAATGGTAAATTTGGGGAACGTTGGGCGAAAGTGGCGAAAGCATACGGCTTAAATGTGGATATCATTAAGGCAGAATGGGGTAAACCCCTAGATCCGGAGGCATTCACTGCTAAACTGACCGAAGACAAGGAAAAAGCCATCAAAGCGGTAATTATCACCCATTCGGAAACTTCCACCGGGGTTCTCAATGACTTGGAAAGCATTAACAAAGCGGTAAAAGACCACGGGGAAGCTTTAATCATCGTCGATGCTGTCACCAGTTTAGGAGCCTATCATATTCCCATCGATGAATGGGGTTTAGATGTGGTCGGTTCTGGTTCCCAGAAAGGTTATATGATTCCCCCCGGTTTAGGTTTTGTTTCCGTGAGCCAAAAAGCTTGGAAAGCCTACGAAACCGCCAAACTGCCCCGTTTTTATCTAGATTTAGGCAAATACAAAAAAGCCACCGATGAGGATAGTTCCCCCTTTACCCCTCCAGTTAACCTGATGTACGGTTTACAAGCTTCTCTGCAAATGATGAGAAGAGAGGGATTAGCGGCAATTTTCGCCCGTCACCAACGCTTAACGAAGATGACGCGGGCCGGTATGCGCGCCCTGGATTTGCCCCTCTACGCGGCGGATTCCTGGGCTTCCACGGCGATTACTGCGGTGGCCCCCACTCTGGTGGATGCGGAAAAAATTCGTTCGACTCTCAATAAAAAGTTCGACATCGCTCTCGCTGGTGGTCAGGATCATCTCAAGGGTAAAATCTTCCGTATCGGTCATTTAGGTTTTGCCAGTGAGAGGGATATCCTCACGGTTATCGCTGCCATTGAAGCGACTTTAATCGAGTTAGGTGTCGAAGGTGTCACCCCCGGCGCCGGTGTGGCTGCCGCTGCCTCGGTGATGGTGCAGGGTTAATCTTGGGTTGGCTTTTCCCCTTCTCCCCAAAGAGGGGGATTTTTGGCTCTCTTCGGTTTGGTGGGTAAAATGTATTCTAAGATACAGTCTTGCGGGCAAGTGAGTGGAAAGAACCACAGAGACACAAAGGACACAAAGACTGATCGCTACTATATAAGTTAAACTTATCATACAAAGAATAAGAGAGCCAAAAACCTTGCATTATCATTATTCAGTACATAAACTGGTACAAAAAAAGAGGGCAACAAAGCCTGAAACGACCGGCTACTGACTCCTGACTCCTGACTCCTTACCCCACAGTTAACTTTACTTTTGTCCAACTACTTAATCCCACTTGACCGTTTACTTTTGACTTGATTGCGGGCCAATTTGGGGCAAATGCAAAGCTGGATCCTGCGCTGTCCAACCGACGGGAGTATCTAAGCGCACCTCAAAATGAAGATGGGGGGGAATAATATCCGGTTGTCCCGTGGTGCCAACCGCACCGATAACGTCTCCTGCTCGTACCCGTTGGTCAATTCTCACTGTAACCCTGCTTAAATGGGCATAACGGGTCTGCCGGCGACCTAAATGATTAATTACTACCAAATTACCATAGGCCCCTTCCTGACCCACATAAATCACTAGACCATCCTCGGCGGCTAGAACAGGAGTACCAATTGGAGCAAGAAGATCAACACCACTATGAAAAAGATTTTTCTGTTCCGTGGGGCTTTTTTGCCAACCGTAGATTAGGCCAGCACTACTGGCAAAGGGTAAGGGATAAGAACTTAATCCAGTATAATCCGATCGCTTGCCAGCGGCGGACCAATTGGTGCCTGGGATAAAAACTATTGTCGGCCGGCGACCACAACCGTTAAGCTCAAAGAGTATATCAGCACGAATACCATAGGCCGCTTCTAAATCGCGCCAAGTGGAACCCTTGGGTGCTTCGATGCGAATGCCGTTCATCGGGGGAATAAAGATTTCTTTCCCGACCGGGGCCAAACCATTTTTGAGAATAGTCGGATTGAGTTTAATTATCGTTGCCGGGATAAGAGCGTATTTTTCGGCGATGGAGGCGATCGTTTCTCCCGCTTGGATTTTATGGCGTTGTAACCTTGATAAAATCGGTGGGGGACAAACATTGTCAGACCCTTGGGCAAAAATTAATTTTTGATTTAAGCCCAAAAAACCTAGACAAAAAAACCAAATTGTGCTAGTCAAACTTAGCCAAATTTTCTCACTTCTGATTCTCCGACCCATGACCATAAAAAAAGCGATTTCTTGACTACAAAACTCGGAGAATACTAGGAATACTGTCAATAGCTTCTAAAGACTCTATTGTCGCTAAAGCGTTGCGGAAATTGCCCTCCCGCACATCGTGGGTGACAACGACAATTTCGGCTAAATCACCCCTAATACCAATTTGTACCACGGATTCTAGACTAACCCCATGGTCGCCGAAAGCCATACCTAAATGACCGATGACCCCAGGCACATCGCGACAGAGAAAACGAGCATAAAAACGGGTCGATAAATCCTCCATGGGGGCGATTTGACAATAATGCTGGTGAACACAGCTTAAAAGCGGGTCAAGTTCCTTGGTTTTGCCACTACTTTTTAAAATTCCGACGATATTCATCACATCCGATACTACTGCGCTGGCCGTCGGTCCGCCACCAGCACCCGGTCCATAAAACATCACTTGTCCCAAGGGTTCCCCCTCGACCAGAATAGCGTTATAGACTCCGTTCGCATTAGCGAGGGGATGGGTTTTCGGTACTAGGGTTGGATGAACCCGCAACTCTAGGGTATCGGAATCTTCCTTAACCGTGTCTTTTGCAATCGCTAATAATTTAATCACAAATCCCAGTCTATCAGCGTAGGCGATATCGACGGCGCTAACTTGCCGGATACCTTCACAGTAAACATCTTCCCGTTTTACCCGACCTCCAAAACCCAGAGAGGCTAAAATAGCGATTTTATCGGCTGCGTCGAATCCATCCACGTCCGCAGTGGGATCCGCTTCTGCATAGCCTAATTCCTGAGCTTTGGCCAGAACTTCACTAAAATCTGCCCCTTTTTGGCTCATTTCCGTGAGAATATAGTTAGTTGTGCCGTTGACAATTCCCATAATGCTGCTGATACGATTAGCGCCGAGGGATTGTTTCAAGGGTTTAATGACGGGAATGCCACCACCCACGGCCGCTTCTAGAAGGACATAAACCCCCTTTTCGTTAGCTTTGGCGTAGATTTCGTCGCCAAAACGGGCAATAACCGCCTTATTTGCCGTAACAACGTGCTTTCCCGATGCGATTGCCTGGAGAATTAAAGAGCGTGCTGGTTCCAAACCCCCCAATAATTCGACAATAATATCAATTTCGGGGTCAGTAACGATCGATTCTAGGTCAGTGGTCAACAGATGGGGAGAAAGCTCGATTTCTCTCGGTTTATCTAGGGATCTAACTCCCACTCGTCCAATGGTAATCTCTTTGAGTACGGGATGACGACCAAAAGGATCAAGGAGGATTTTCGCTGTTCCCGTCCCCACAACCCCGAAACCGAGTAAACCAATCTTAAAGGTCACGCTTTTATCTCCTGCTAGTCCGACGCAAAAAATACTAATGGCCAAGCCCTCGCCATTGTCGATTTTATCATTACAAGGTCTTTGTCTGTGGGGTTTTCTTTTGCTTCCCTGACACCACTAACACAACTCAAATGGTGGGAGTTAGCCAATTTTCAGCCCGCGAATCGCATAATCTAATAATTCGATAGGATGAATAACGGGTGTATCTTTTCCCTGTAATTGTAAATGTTTTTTAATTTGTAGGGAACAACCCGGATTAGGAGAAGCAATCACCGCAGCCCCAGTATTTAATAAATTGCGTACTTTCTGCTGACCTAATTCATCGGCAGTATCTGGCTGTAGCATATTATAAACTCCGGCACTACCACAACACAAGGCCGCATCGATAGGTTCTTTTAAGTTAATATTGGGGATTTTTTGCAATAATTGCCGTGGCTGCACGGAGATTTTTTGTCCGTGTAAAAGATGACAGGCATCTTGATAAACTAGGGTTAATTCTGTTTCGGTAATCGGCGATAAATCAGCAGTTAATCCCACTGCTGCCAAAAATTCTTGGGCATCGCGTACTTTAGCCACAAACTCCTTAGCCTTATCTTTATATTCAGGATCATCGGCTAAAATATGATGATATTCCTTGAGAGTATGACCACAACCCGCCGCATTGATAATAATATAATCAACCTCGGTTTCTGCGAAACTATCGATCATTTGTCTGGCTAAACTTTGTGCTTGTTTTTCCTGTCCTTGATGTGCGGGTAAAGCGGCACAACATCCCTGGGTTTTTGGGATAACCACTTCACAACCATTGGCAGTTAAAACCCGCACTGTTGCTTCATTTACCGGCGAGAAAAAGAGGCGCTGCACACAACCTAAAACTACTCCCACCCGATAGCGTTTTTCCGTTTGGGAGGGAATAACATCGGCATAGTTTTTAAACAGAGAATTTAGAGTAATTTGGGGTAGAATCGATTCCATGGCCGCTAGACGGGGAAAGAGCATTTTTAAGATACCCGATTTCCTGACTAGGGTTTGTAATCCCAGGGTTTGATATAACCAGAGGAAAGGTAAAAATAATTTGAGACGGACGGGATAGGGAAAGAGATTAAAAATGAGAAAACGAATAATTTTATCTTTAAAACTGCGGGGTTGATTGCGTTCCACTTGCGGACGAACTGCGGCGATTAATTGATCGTATTGTACTCCCGATGGACAGGTACTAACACAGGCTAAACAGCCTAAACAAGTATCAAAATGTTGGCTAGTGGTTTCGTCTAAAACCGCTTCCCCTTTATTGATGGCATTCATCAGATAAATTCTGCCCCGAGGGGAGTCCATTTCTTTGCCAATAACTCGATAACTGGGACAGGTAGAAAGACAAAAACCACAGTGAACACAACTATCGATTAATTCTTGGGCAGGGGGATTCTTGGGGTCAAATCCTTGATTTTTTTGGTCGATTAATTCTTGAAAGTTAACGGAATGCTCGGAGGTTTGCATAATTTTTAATTAGATTTTGTTAAGAAAGCGTTCAGGACTAAAAATACCTTGAGGATCGAATTTAGTTTTTAGGGTTTTCATCATGGTAATCGCGTTACCTGTATAACCCCAAGGTTCAATTTTTTCTTTTAGGGATGGAGGTGCGGTTAACACAGTTAAATAACCCTGATTGGCACTGCATAAAGAGCGAATTTTGTCAAGATTTTCCTCCGATTTTAAGATAACTTTACCCACGCCGCTACTAATATTAATCGAGGCTAGTCCGTTAATTTTGTCGATAACTAGAGCTAAACTGCTGGGTAATAATCCTATTTTGCCGAAAAAATTGCCCTCTTGGTCATAATTATCCATTGTTTTTCGGTATCTTTGCCATAGAGAAACTTCTGCCTCATCCCGATAATAATTGGTCTGACAATCTAACTGTTGTCCTAAATAACTCACCTGTTGCGATTGTTCGCTAATACTTTCGGGAATGCTTTGAAAACGCAGCAGTAAAGCGACTTTTTCCCCTAATCCTAGTGCTTGCGTCATCTCTGGGTTTAAACATTCAGCCACGGTGGGAGTTAGGGACGATTGCCGAATAACTTGACTCAATTTGCTAATATTTTCGCTATTTCCAGTGATTATCAGGGTTTCTGAGTTAGGGGTTTCGGGATAGAGTCGCAGGGTAATTTGATCGATAATCCCTAAAGTGCCGTAGGAACCCGTAAATAGCTTCATCATGTCGTATCCCGCCACATTTTTGACCACACGCCCTCCCGCTTTAGCAATCTCGCCATCGTGACGGATAAAGGAGAATCCTAGGATCAGATCCCGGACTCCACCGTATCTTTGCCGCCATGTTCCCGCGTCGGCCGTGGCCATAATACCGCCAATCGTGGCATTATGGGCATCACTGGGATCAATAGGAAGAAATTGACCGCTAGGAGCCAAAAAAGCTTGTAAATCTGCTAGTTTAAGCCCAGCTTCCACGGTTATAGTTAAATCTCCCCTAGCATAGTCAATAATCCGGTTGAGATTTTGGGTACTGACTAAAATATCGGGTGACTGGACTAATCCACCCCAATCTAATTTACTGCCTTGACCGTAGGCCAATAAAGACAGACGATTTTCGTTGGCAAAACGCACCAGAGAGACTAAAGCGGCCGTATTAGCGGGATAGACTATAATTTCAGGACTTTTGCCCCTAATTGCCCTCGATAATCTTTCTTGTTCCTCTTTTGGCACTTGTGGCCAGGCAATAACCGTCGTGTCGGCGGGTAAAATAGAAGTTATCTGGGCAGCAATCGCAGTCATATTTTACAAAAGAATTGATGAGTGAGGAGTCAGGACTTACCGGCCGATAATGGCGAAGAATGGGGTTAATGCTGGGGCTAATCAGTAATTTTGGGCCTCTATTAATCAGATTACCTTAGTTTGGCTCTCCATCTCCGATGTCGGGCAATTCCAGCCATACTGAAGCAGAAAGAAGTTAGCTAATAACTAACTGCTAAGTAGCTGGTTATAATTAAATTAAAAATGGATTTTGCCTTTAATCCCCCCTTGATCCCCCCTTGATAAGGGCGGTGCCGATCCCCCCTTAGTCCCCCCTTTAATCCCCCCTTAATAAGGGGGGCATCTGATAATTTTTAACGCCTACCTACTTAAATTAGCCATACACTCGTGCGATAATGTTAGATTACCTCGATCAGTAAGCCAAGAAGTAATGAGTGTAAATTGGACGAATAGCCGCGCCAAGCGATTAAGTGCCTTACCCCCCTACGTTTTCGCCCGCTTGGATGAATTAAAAGCCTTAGCCCGCAAAGAAGGACTAGATTTAATCGATTTAGGTATGGGCAACCCGGACGGTTCTGCCCCGCGTCCAGTTATCGAAGCGGCCATTCAAGCTTTTGAAACCCCCCAATTTCACGGTTATCCACCCTTTGAAGGAACCGCCAGCTTCCGAGAGGCGATCGCTAAGTGGTATGATCGCTCTTATGGTGTGGAACTCAATCCCGATAACGAAGCTTTACCCCTGCTAGGTTCCAAAGAGGGCCTATCTCACCTCGCCCTAGCTTATGTTAACCCCGGTGATGTGGTCTTAGTTCCCAGTCCCGCCTATCCCGCCCATTTTCGCGGTCCCTTGATTGCCGGGGCGACACTATACCCGATCATTTTAAAAGCGGAACAGGATTGGCTGATAGATATCGATTCTATCCCCGAAGATGTGGCTAAACGGGCGAAAATCCTCTATTTTAACTATCCTAGTAACCCCACCGCCGCCGTTGCCCCCCTGGAATTTTTTGAAAAAATCGTTGCTTGGGCCCGGCAATATGAGATTATGCTCGTCCATGATCTCTGTTATGCTGAATTAAGTTTTGATGGTTATCAGCCCACCAGTTTATTAGAAATTCCGGGGGCAAAAGAGATTAGTGTGGAATTTCATACCCTCTCGAAAACCTATAATATGGCCGGGTGGCGCGTCGGTTTTGTCGTGGGCAATTCCGATATTATTCAAGGGTTACGCACCCTGAAAACTAATCTCGATTATGGTATCTTTTCCGTCATCCAAAAGGCGGCCGAAACCGCCCTACAACTGCCGGATGAATACGTTAAACAAGTACAGGAAAGATACCGGCAGCGACGAGATTTTTTAATCAAAGGTTTGGGACAATTAGGTTGGGATATTCCCCCCTCTAAGGCGACAATGTATCTCTGGGTTCCCTGTAGCGTCGGCATGACTTCCACGGATTTTGCCCTCAGCGTCCTGCAAAAAACTGGCGTCGTCGTCACTCCGGGCAATGCTTTTGGAGAGGGAGGGGAAGGTTATGTGCGCGTCAGTTTAATCGCCGATATCCCGCGATTAGGGGAAGCTTTACAGCGCCTCGAAGATGCGGGAATTCGCTATCATTAGAGTCCCTGCAAAAATCAAAAATCTTCCGTTGGGTGAGGAGACAGGAGACAGGAGACAGGAGACGGTCGATAGGAGGAGAAAAAAGACAAGAGACAACTACCCTATCCATAAAGCCTAAGATTACGTCAAATTTATCTGAGGTTTTAGATATTTTGACCCAACAGTGCCTCGATAACTTACTTTTACAGAAGGTCTGGTAAGGAGAAATTTTCCCCCTGATTTACCGGCCAAATCCCTCTAGACACTGACTAAAATTGTATGATGGAATTTTATCGCGGTAGCTTGCCACTTCCATGACCTACAGCTTAAGAATTGCCGATATTCCTGTCAGTGAAAGACCAAGGGAACGTTTAATCAGTGTCGGGGCGAAAAACCTCAGTAACGCCGAATTATTAGCGATTTTACTGGCTACAGGTCAAGGTAAGGGGAAACTCTCGGCGGTGGGTTTAGGACAGCATATTCTCAACGAATTGAGCAAATATCGCCGGGATCCTTTGGACGTTTTGAGGGATATTCAGCCCCAAGAATTAACCGCTATTCATGGCATTGGACCGGCTAAGGCTACTACTATTCTAGCGGCGATCGAATTGGGAAAACGGGCTTTTCAACGACGACCGACGGAAAAAATGGTTATCGATAGTCCCGATACCGCTGCCGCTATCCTTGGCCACGAACTAATGTATCAGTCTCAGGAACGTTTCGCCGTTATTTTACTCGATGTCAAAAATCAGTTAATCGCACTCAAAGTGATTACTATCGGCACAGCCACGGAAACACTGGTACATCCGCGAGAAATCTTTCGAGAAGTGGTTAAACAATCAGCTACTAAGTTAATTATCGCCCATAATCACCCCACCGGGTCACTTGTGCCTAGTCAAGACGATATTTTACTCACAGAACAATTATTACAGGGAGCCACCTATCTAGCCATTCCTCTCCTAGATCATTTGATCCTCGGTAATGGCAACTTCCAAAGTCTTCGCCAAATCACAGATCTTTGGGAAAAATATCCCCAAGAAGATTAGACCTCTTGCAACAATCAAAAATTGTTGTTAGGTTTAGCTGGAAAAGGGAGCGAGTGCGCTCGAAATCTGGGTAAAATTTGAGAGATACAATCGGTCAATTGGGCATGGATTATAAAGAAGCGGGCGTGGATGTGGAAGCGGGACGCGCTTTTGTCGAGAAAATTCGCCAAAATGTGGAAAGTACCTTCCGTCCTGAAGTTATCGGCGGTTTAGGCGGTTTTGGGGGCTATTTTCAGTTACCTTCCGGTTATCGGCAACCGGTGTTAGTATCGGGAACTGATGGTGTGGGAACCAAGCTGAAAATTGCCCATAGTCTCAATTGCCATGATACGGTGGGAATTGACCTGGTGGCCATGTGCGTCAACGATGTCTTAACCTCCGGGGCCGAACCTTTATTTTTCTTGGATTATCTCGCCACCGGTAAACTGGAAGCGTCACAGTTAGCGGCGGTGGTATCGGGAATCGCTAGGGCCTGTCGTGATAGTGGTTGTACTCTTTTGGGAGGGGAAACGGCGGAGATGCCGGGGTTTTATTCGGCCGGAGAGTACGATTTAGCGGGTTTTTGCGTCGGTATTGTCGAAAAAAGTCAATTACTCGACGGCAGTAAGGTGCAAATCGGCGATGTGGCTATTGGTTTAGCCAGTAGTGGGGTTCACAGTAACGGTTTTAGTCTTGTTCGTAAGATTATCGACACCCAGGGCTTAAATTGGCAAGATTGCCCCGAAATTTTGGCCGGCTCTAGCTTAGGTGAAGTTTTGTTAACTCCCACTAGACTTTATGTTAAACCTGTGCTAGAACTGCTGCGCTCTGGGTTAGATATTCACGCCATGGCCCACATTACCGGGGGCGGCATCCCGGAAAATTTGCCCCGCTGCTTAGGGAAAGGGCATTCTGTGCAGATTGACCGCGAAAGTTGGCCAATTTTGCCGATTTTTCACTGGTTAGCCCAGATGGGATCGGTTAATTCCGAAGCCATGTTTAATACTTTTAATATGGGTATCGGTTTTGTGATCATTGTCCCATCGGATCTGGCGCAATTGACTATTAATCAACTCCAATCCTCTGGGATTAATGCCTACCAAATCGGCGAAGTGATTGCCGGCAAGGGGGAAATTGTTGGGCTTGATTAAAGTTAGTTCAGCCAACCCTAGTTAATAGATTGTATCCCGTTGACGGGCGGGGCGATCGAGGGATTTAATCGCCGTTGCTAATTCCTCGACGGTCAAACAAGTACCGCCCAGGGCCCCGGCCATAGTGGTAATATGTTCTTCCATGAGAGTGCCACCGATATCGTTGCAACCCCAGTTTAAGGCTTCTGTCGCCCCCTGTAAGCCCAATTTTACCCAACTGGGTTGATGATTTTTAATGCTATTGCCCAAATAAATCCGCGCCACTGCTGTTAATTTTAATGTATCGGCTAAAATTGGTTGATCCCGTCCGACTCGATTTCTCAGGGGTTTGGGGGCCGATTGTCCCACAAAAGGCAATAAAATAAATTCGGTGATTTTAGCTGGATAATTATTTTCTAGGGCGATTTCTTGCTGTTTTCTAATTTTTTCGAGGTGCTGCACCTGTTGGCTAGGGGTTTCAATATGACCGCAGAGCATGGTACTGGTGGTATGTAACCCCAAGCGATGGGCAGTACCGACTATTTCTAACCAAGTGGCGGCATCGATTTTTTCTGGACAAATTACCCGTCTTACCTCATCGACTAACACCTCGGCAGCCGTCCCCGGTAGAGAATTCACTCCTGCTTCTTGCAGGGAAGCGATAACTTTTTCGTAACTTAAACCGTCTTCCCTAGCTATAAATTGGACTTCTTGGGGCGAAAAAGCGTGTAAATGCAGGTTAGGAAAAGCTTGTTTCAGGTTTTTAACAATTTCCAGGTAATAGTCTAAGGAATTGCCCTTAATCTTGGCTTTTGGGTTTAATCCTCCCTGCATACAAATTTCTGTGGCCCCACGACGGACAGCATCCGCCGCTTTAGCGATAATTTCCTCTAAATTAAGCCAGAAGGCCCCCTCTTCGTTTTCATCGCGTCTGAATGCACAAAAACTGCAATGCTGCTCACAGATGTTACTAAAATTAATGTTGCGATTGATCACGTAGGTGACGGTATCTCCCGCCTGTTGACGACGCAAAAAGTCGCCCGTTTCCCGAATCTGGGCAATTAAACGGTTATCGGTAGTTTCTAGCAAGATAATCGCTTCTTTTGCCGATAAATTTGCCCCTGACCGCGCTTTTGCCAAAATATCGGTTACGGGTGCGGTGATGGAGGAGTTAGTCACGGGAAATAAATATTAAGGGTTGCCGATCCTAATTGTAGAACGAGGTCAGAAGGAACAGTAAAGAAAGAGAGCCGATTTAATCCTTTTTCTGTTCCCTATTCCCTTGTCTGCACGCGGTAATTTCCGGTTGAGAGCCTTTATTGTAGGGTGGTTTGTTTTTCCTGTTCTTTTTGTTGACGTTTTTTCTTTTCTGCTTCTAGAGCATCTTCGATCACCTTGAGCAGCTGATCCATTTTATCGAGATTACCTCGATAAACATCGAGGTCTTTTTGCAGTTTCTCGCTGGAGAGATGCAGAATTTCTGAGAACTTTTGCAAAATTGGTTCGCGTTTTTCTTTTTCCTTGATCATCTCTGGTTGTGCTTCGGCTAAAATTGTATAGAGACCGATGGCAAAGAGGCGACTATACTTAAACTTAGGCGCGTTGATCACCGAAACTAAACTATCAGACAACTGATTGTTACCACCTAGGGCAGGGTTTTGCAGTTGGGAAAGCAAGGAATCAATATTAGTTTCTTTGGCAATAGCGATCATATTTTCGGCATCACGACGATAGACTTCGGGATTACCATTAACCGCTTGGCACAAAGCATTAAAAATATTCGGTTTATCCTCCCCCGGACGATAGCCTTCCATGAACTTCTCGAAAGAAGTAACCACACCAAGGGCATAAATTGGATCATAATGGAAATCTACATTAACGGAGAGCAGGTGCATCTCAACTAATAATTCCTCAACCACGCGCCGATATACCGAATTGATGGGGCGGGTGTGGCGAGTATAAAAATCACGCTTACTATCGGAAACAGTACGAATTTTGTCCACAGAACCAAACTTCATAAAAATTTAACACTGCTCTCATTTTCCCCCTTCTCGTTCCCCCTGACAAGGCCAGTGATCACCAAAGAGCGGCCCGGGGTCAGTCCAGAGAGAGCAAAAGAGCGAGTAAGATGGGGAAATGGGGAGACCACTTCGTGCGCGTTGCGGGGGGGAATGGGGAAATGGGGGAATGGGGAGATTGAGAAATAGGGAGACCACTGTGCGCGTTGCGGGGGGAATGGGGAATTTCAAATAAAACCCCAACACTCTAAAACCCCAACACCCTAAAACCCTAACACCTAACCCCCAAAACCCTAACACCTAACCCCCAAAACCCTAAAACCCCAACACCCAACAGCTTTTTCACTTTTCACTTGACTATATGGCTAATCAAGACGACAAAATCAAAATTATCAGTGATAACCGGCAAGCACGCCATCTCTACGAGATTTTAGAGACTTTTGAAGCGGGGGTGCAGTTACTGGGGACTGAGGTTAAATCTGTGCGCGCTGGTAAGGTAAACCTGCGGGATGGTTACGTTTTAGTCCGCAATGGTGAAGCGGTGTTAATTAATGTTCATATTTCCCCCTACGAACAGAGTAGCGAATATTTTAATCACGATCCGCGCCGGACGAGAAAATTGTTGATGCACAAAAAGGAAATCAGCAAACTCATCGGTCAAGTGGAACAGAAAGGCTTAACTCTTGTGCCTCTGAAGATGTATTTTAAAGGTAGTTGGGTAAAAATCAGCATTGGCCTCGGTAGAGGCAAGAAATTACACGATAAACGCGAAGATTTGAAGCGTCGTCAGGATCAACGGGAGATGGCGCGAGCGATGAAGCGTTAACCAAGACACTTATCGGACTGGCAAAGGTCTAGGTAAGAAACGAGCGCGTTTTGTTAGAGTTGAACTGTATTAGGCCCCTTGCGGCCATCACCATCCCCCTCACCTTGGGTTAAAATTTATGTTAAAACTCTTGACAAAAGTAATTAAATATGCTAGGACACCCGCTTTGATCGCTCTATCCTTAGGGGTGGGTGCGGGGATTATTTTACCAAAAATAACTTTAGCCAATGGCAACCCCGGCCTAACAATTTTTAGCGGAGTCGATCGCAAAGATATCTTAGATTATTTCTTGCAATTCGGCGGTCGTCCCAAGCAAATGGATCGTTATAAACTCTATATCCCCCCGAAAAAACTCTCCCAAGGGGCTTCAGCTTTTTTTATTTCCTATCCCGATTATTTTAACGGCCAGTTTGACACCAATAAAATCGAGGTACGCATCAACGGCAAATCTTTACCTTTAAAGGAAGTGGTTTGGGATAAGGATAGTCGCGTTATTCAAATTGTCCCTGAACAGGCGATCGATCCCACCAGCAAAGTTGAAATCGTTATGTCTAATGTCAGAAATCCCGAATTAGGCACTTATTACTTTACCTGTGATGTGACTGCCTCTGGCAATATTCCCGTCCGTCTCTACGTCGGTACTTGGATTGTCAGTATCGAACCCTAAGAACACCGGAACGCCGCAACGCCAGAATAGGGATGTAGGGAGAAAAAGCTGACGGCTGACAGCTTAAATATCCCCAACACCCTGTTAGTCCGAGAAAAAGTCAACCAAAGTCAACTATTTGCTTCCGAGTTGCCAAAATCTGAGGAATTTTCACCCATAGACTCGTTGGCTGGGGAATTTTCTTCGGCGTTTGAGTTTTTGCGACTGCCTTTGTGGGAATTTTTGCCCCCTTCCCGTCCAATAGCCGCCATGTGGGCGCGATCTCGGCTAACCGCTTCACCGCCTTTTCGTCCCGCTTCCCGGGCTTCTTCGGGGGTAAATTCGTGGGCTGTGCCTTTTTGATGAGCAGCTTTACCACCTTTACTAGCGATTTCCCGTTGTTTAGCTTGATCCATAGAGGCAAAGCCGCGTTTACTCTTACCTGTCATAATATCCCTCCTGTGTGAATGCTGATTTTAAAAGTTCTTAAAGACTTATGCGAGATTTTTAAAACATCAAAATCATGGTCTTGTCGGTGGGCAAAAAATTGAGATTGCCCCGCTTTTTTCCTCTAAGAACTATGGATTCTTACCTACTATCATAACTCATTAGCTTGACTTCTAGGGAACCAATTACAGCAATCAAAGGGCGTATTTTATGTTAAAAAATATTAAGGGAATCGAGCGTTTATCAGTCTAAAGATATAGAATTTGTCTTAATAGTGAGGTACAAAGTTTTCGTTTGGGGCAGTCGGTATTCAGTTATCAGTTATCAGTGATCAGTTATCAGTTTTTTCGGTTCTTCGGTTTGTGTTATGCAATGGACGGGGGTTATAAGAGGTGGAACCCTTATATAGAAAGGCATTTAGCGATTTTTGTCAATTGTTTTTGATTTAGAGTGAACTAATCAATTAAATCTCTTGCCAGATAAGGATTTAGTCAATTTATGCCCCCCTACCGAACCATACTAGGTAGCGAAGAACCATAATTCATAATTCATAATTCATAATTCCCACTTCGGCTCTCTTGGATTTGGTGGGTAAAATGTATTCTAAGATACAGTCCTGCTGGCGAGGGAGTGGAAGGAACCACTCCAGACACAGAGGACACAAAGATTGATCGCTTCTATGGTAAGTTAAGCTGATCACACAGAACCTAGAAGAGCCCCACTTCCCCACTTCCCAATTCATAATTCCCACGTTTTTTGGGGATTTAATCGGGAAAAATCAGGGTAAAACTTGGGTTTTTTCGATCAACCATTTATCTCCTTGCCGTACCAAATCATAGCGCACCTTCAAGGACTCATTATAGGAACGATTGACAATTTCTTTGCCATTATGGAAATACATGGCCTTTTCGTTGATGATTGCTTCCACCGTCGCTAAATTAGGATTTTTCACATTATTAGTAACCGATCGCACATCCACCTGATGATCGTAGCGCCAATAGTTGTTTCCCTGTAAAGCCGCCGCCCGTTTTTGCCAAATTTCCAAGGCTGAACCCGTTAACACCTCTTTCAATTGCTCTTTTTGGTGTTCACTGCCAAAAGCGGCCGATTTTGCTGCTAACCAAGCTTGAATCGTCTCCTTAGCCGTTTCCTTACCTAAGGGAGTCCCTGCCATCACCTCCGCGTTAGCCGAAGGAATTTCTAGTATGGGAGTATTTAAAGAAATTGGTAACTGTTCCCCTTGCAAGGCTGCCAAAGGAGATTGACTATCGACAATTGCCTTTACCCCCAGGGCTAAGACTGCGAGCGTTCCCACTAATCCTACTCCCAATATCGCCACTCGATCGAGTCGTAGTTTTCTGCGGACTGGTCGTCTCCGTTTCGGTGGGACTAGGGCAGTTTTTACCGTTTCTGGGGCTGCCGGCCCGGAGTTGCCCGCTGCTAGGGGACGGGAGCGACGGGGACGACGACGGGGGGGATTAAGTGCCGGTTGATGATCGGCTGCCGTCACCACCACACTGCCCTGAGTATAGGGGGTGAAAGTTTCCTCCTGAGCGGTGGCTCTCAGGGCAGGTACAGCAGTGCCTGTCCGCTCACCGTTAGCTCTAGCTAAAGACGGTTTTTGGGGACGAGAATGGGAAGAATAAGCAGATTCCCTCATCGGTGTCGCTCCTGGCACTGGGTTTAAATGGGTGGGGGGGGTGTGGGTTTTGAGAACATTTACTTCCGATTCTAAAGGTTCCCCAACCTTTTCTTGAACTGACACGGGAACTTTTTCGTCAGGAAAACCTGACAATTCTTCTAAATAATTTTGTACGTCTTCCTCGGCAAAATACTCTTTGAGTGAGGCTTTCCGCTCGACTAAATCACTAAAATGACAGAAAACTTCTGTTTGTAACCAGCGCTCACCGTAACGACATAACCCAGGTAGAAGATCGGGAGATTGCCCGGATTGTTCCTTAATATAATTTAATATTTCTTGCTCTTGACTTTTTTCTAAAATTGTGCTTGCTTGTTCGGTTTGACCGAGTAGCAGGGCGCAGATCGATCGCTCAAGGGAGACATCCTGATGTTTTTGTAATTGCTGCAGGCGCTGGCTGGCCGCGACGATAGCGGCGGGTTGTTTTTGGGCGAAACCGCGGGCGAGCAAGGCGTAGACCAGCAGATAATTACCCACAGCCGAGGGGCGTTGTGCCTCTTTTGCCCAGATTTTCTCCTGTTCGGCCTGAGTTAAATAAACCCGTAACTGTTGAATAAAGCGTAAAAAATTATCCACCCCCAACCCAGAGCGGTCATCGCCGGGGCCATCGATGCCGCCGCGAGCCTCTAACATCTCCTCCAAGAGATTTAAGCCGCGCTGACGGGCAAGACTGGGTTTTTTTTCTTGGGATAACAATTCCAGAATCCGGTAGGGACGCAGGCGATCGCAATCATGGCGAATCTCCCTGGCCACTTGCGGGAACATTTGTTCTTGTTCCAACCAAGTCAGGGCTTTGGCCGCGGTGCTGGCCGCCTGTTCATAATTTTTATCCTGCCAATATTCCCGACTTAATTCCCCGTAGGCCAAAGCCAAGGTTAAGATCATATCTGGGCGAGTAGTTGGCTCTGAATCTAGATAAGTTTCGGCCAAACGAATCACTAACTCGTACTCTCCCAACTCTTGCAGGATGAGTAAAGCTCCCACCAGATCGGCGGGGGCAATGGTAATCTGGGGAGTGGGATATTCCGGAGAAGCGGCGGCCACCTCCCCACCCTGAGAATCTAGGTTTTCGGCGCTGCTTTCTGGGTTGAGAAGCAAGGGGTTGGGGTCAAAAAATTGGGCATCGTAATCACGACGGCGATCTGGCTCACTTAACACTTGGTAAGCTTCATCTAACAAGTGCTGACGGGCGATGACCGCTGTTTGACTGTATTCTTGACGTGGCAATTGCCGTCCCCGATCGGCGTGGGCCAAATCAATTTGCTCGGCACTCACCTGAAAGGGGATTCCCAATATCCTGTAGTAGTCGAGAGGAATGCGCACGGTTAGCTGTACCTCAACTCTGGAGAGTCCTTAGTGAATTAAATGATGTAAGTGAGAGCGGAGCGAGTAAAATAACAAGATACCATCTTATCCTAGCCAATCTCTGACTGACTAAGGTTAGATTTGTAGAGAGAAAATACCAAGAACCCCTTGGTTTAAGACCAAAAAATTCACTGCCAGAATTCTCGAAAAATCTACTGCTTCCTCTCCCCTTGCTTTTTTGTTGTCTAAATGATACTACAGACCCTATGATTTCCGAACGTACTTTACCAACCTTTAATCCTGCTTCCATCATTATTACCAAAGCTGAAGGTCTTCGCCTATACGAGGATATGGTTTTGGGGCGGATGTTTGAAGATAAATGTGCCGAAATGTATTATCGGGGCAAAATGTTCGGTTTTGTCCACCTCTACAACGGTCAAGAAGCGATATCTAGCGGTATTATTAAAGCCTTGCGTCAGGGAGAAGATTACGTTTCTAGCACCTATCGCGATCACGTCCACGCCCTTAGTGCCGGAGTTCCCGCTAAGGAGGTAATGGCGGAGTTATTCGGCAAAGCTACTGGTTGTAGTAAAGGACGGGGCGGCTCCATGCATATGTTCTCCGCCGAACATAAGCTTTTAGGGGGTTATGCTTTTGTGGCCGAGGGGATTCCCGTCGCTACCGGGGCGGCTTTTCAAAGTAAATACCGTCGCGAAGCTATGGGTGATGCCAGTGCCGATCAGGTAACGGTTTGTTTCTTTGGGGATGGGGCGAGTAATAATGGCCAGTTTTTTGAGTGTCTGAATATGGCCGCCCTCTGGAAGTTGCCGATTATCTATGTGGTGGAAAATAATAAGTGGGCGATCGGTATGGCCCACGATCGAGCCACTTCTCAACCGGAAATCTATAAAAAAGCCAGTGTTTTTAGTATGGTCGGTGTGGAAGTGGACGGTATGGATGTGGTCGCCGTTCATGCCGCCGCCAGAGAAGCCGTGGCTCGCGCCCGCGCCGGTGAGGGACCGACTTTAATTGAGGCCTTAACCTATCGTTTTCGGGGTCATTCTTTGGCAGATCCCGACGAGTTACGCAGTGCTGACGAGAAACAATTCTGGGGCGAAAGGGATCCGATTACGCGCTTTGCCGCCTACCTCTACGAGCGAGATCTGGCCACGAGAGAGGAATTAAAAGAAATCGAGGAGAAAATTCAAGCTGAAATCGAGGCAGCGGTTAAATTTGCCGAATCTAGCCCCGAACCCGATCCTAGTGAACTAACTCGCTTTATTTTCGCCGAAGACGAGTAATTTCAGTGATCAGTTAGCAGTTATTCAGATTTGAGTTTTCAGTTCACTGATAACTGATTACTGATGACTGATTACTTCAGGTATTCTATGAGGGGGAGAAGAAAAATGCCCCCTTCAATATGGTTGTTGTTGAAAAAATCTGTAAAAAATCGTTGCGTTCTTGTATAATTCGCTAAAATCCAGAGAAATAGCTTTTGCCATGGCGACTACAGAAGCATTGAACCCCAGTCAGTTCCCACTCTTAACCAACCTCACCGCTGATCGTTCAAGTTCACCCAACCCACAACAAGAAATGGACAAAGTTATCATTCTCGTTAATGCCGAAGCTCAAGCCAGTGGTCAGATGTCTCGGCTATCGCCCGTTACCGAAAAGATGGTGATTGCCCTAAAAAACGCGGTTCCTAAATCCTTGGTGGTGGAGGTGACGGGTACGGCTTCTTTGTGGTCAAAAATAGAGTCGGCTAAAACTAGCCAAAATAATTTAATCTGGTGTCCCTTAACAATTCAATTGCCTAATTGGGTGAGTTTTCCTGGTAAAAAAGTTTATCAAGCTTGTCGGGATATCGAGGAAAGACGCGCTTGGGTTTCCCAGACCCTGCACTATAAAACCAGTCAGGGAGATTCCTCTTTTGGGGATCTTTGGTTGCCGATCACGGTGACATCTAAGGGTTTAGAATACGGTGAGGTGATCGGGGAGGGCATGATCCCTAACGCCTACAGTCAACCGATTAGTCTGGAAAGAGAGAGTCTGAAGTCTTTACATCGGCTGGCAGCGCAATTACTGGATAATTTACAGGCTCCTTCTTCCGTTTACTTGCTACAGTTTCGTCTGGCTCATCGAGAAGTGGTTTTTGATCGTCTCTGGCCTTTTCCTGCTGCTCCTGCGATCGCTTCCCTGCGCGGTCAACAGACGGATCTCTATGCAGCCTACTGGAATTGTTTACGTCAGCAAGCAATGCTCGATCATTCGTTGGCAATTTAATCCAATAGCGGCAGAAAACTGTCTAACTTTGCCCACAACAGCGATCGATTCCTAAACTATCTAAAATTAAATCACTGACGGCGTTAGCGATGGCAAATTCACTATAAAAACTTTCGCGGAAATCAAAAGCTTGCATCTCGGTAATGATCGCAATCACCAAGTTACCGAGATCGTTTTCCCCTTCCAAACGCTGACGCAGAAAAATTTGACTAGCGCGTTCAGCGATAGTTTCATTAATAGCTTCGGGAATAAATTCTGCATCTAACCAACGATGCAAAGCGGTGCGCAGCCAAGTTTGTTCCTGTTGGGGATTTTCGCTCGGTGGTAAAGTAATAGGCGGAATTGGTGCGGGATGATCAGGCATAATTAGAGAATGATCCGGCTACGAGACTGAATTCTTGGGGGGATTCGTGGATACCGCCTCTATTATACAAGGATACGCACGCGGTTACTTTCTCATGGCCGATGAGGGGGGGCGATTAGATTGGTATTCTAGTAGAAATCGCGCTCTTATCCCCCTAGATCGGCGTTTTAGGTATCCCAAGTCCCTAAAACGAGTTTTGAATCAAAATCGCTTTAGCGTGGCTATTAACCGCGATTTTGCTGGGGTTTGTGCTGGTTGTGCCGATCGCTCGCTGACTTGGATTTCCCCGGAGTTAATCCAAATCTATCAGCAATTATACCAAGCCGGTTGGGCCCACAGTTTCGAGACTTGGCAAGGGGATCAATTAGCGGGGGGGATTTTAGGTTTAGCAATTCGCGGGGTTTTTATCGGCGAATCGATGTTCTATAAAATTCCCGATGGTTCTAAACTTGCCATGGTCAAGTTAGTTGAACACCTCAGAGAACGGAATTTCAGTCTATTTGATGCCCAAATGCAAAATCCCCATCTGGCTAGATTTGGGGCCTATACTATCGGCGAAAAAGAATATCATTCCCGACTGGAAAGCGCTCTGTTGAAGCATTGCCATTTTGTTTAAGTATTTTTTCCGATTATAAGTAGCTAGACAAAATTAATTACACATATCTGACTACCTCTTGCCTCTTGCCTCTCCTAACCAAGAAGTTAATTTTGCCCTATTACTTAGCAGTCATCTTAACAGTGAGGCACTAACTTTTCCTTTTGGGGGAGCCAGTCGTCAGGATTCGTTCGTCATCGGCAAATTAGGTTACACTTCACCTTTAGGAAAAATGCTGTCACAATCCATCTGGAAAATGTCTTGACTACCGAACCCGATTACTGGTATTGTATTATACATAATAGCCCAAGTAGGTGGGTGTTAAAAATTGTCAGATACCCCCCCCATCACTCCGCCCTTATTAAGGGGGATACCCGCGCCTATCGGCACCCCCCTTATCAAGGCGGGCAGGGGGGATCAAAGACAAAATTTATCTTCAATTTAATTGAACCCACTTACCTAAAATGTCGGATGAATACCCCCGCTAAATTTTTCGACAAGATACTCACCTTTGCGGGGGATGAAATCCGACCAGAATATCAACCGCGGAGCATCGATTTAATTCTACCATCTATGAGTAAACTGTGTTATACTTAATTTATCCAGGGTCGAAGATTAATCAATGCTAGTCGTAGAAGCCAAGTTCAAAAACGGGACACCAGAACAATACCAAAAACTTGATGAAGCTATTAGAACTTCTCAGTTTGTGCGTAACTCTTGTGTTCGTTATTGGATGGACAATCAAGGGACAAACCGCAATGATCTCCAAAAACTTTGTGCGGTACTAGCTAACAATAAAGAGACCCCTTGGGTTAATAAATTAAACTCACAAGCACGTCAATCGGCTGCTGATAGAGCCTGGCAATCAATTAGTAAGTTTTACCAGAATTGTCATGCTAAGATACCGGGAAAAAAGGGGTTTCCTCGGTTCAAAAAGCATAGTCGTTCCGTTGAATACAAACTAACAGGCTACAAACTATCTGATGAGCGACGTAAAATCAGATTTACTGATGGCTTTAAAGCAGGAGAATTTGATTTATGGTGTAGTCAAAAAACCTTAGTTTATTATTCAGAGCAACAGATTAAACGGGTAAGAGTTGTTAGACGTGCTGACGGTTATTATTGTCAGTTTTTGATTGACGTAGAACGGCAAGAATACCATAAACCAACGGGACAAATAACAGGAATTGACTTAGGAATAAAGGAATTTTATACCGATGCCCAAGGCAATACTGTAGAAAATCTACGTTATTTAAGAAAGTCAGAAAAACGACTGAAAAAAGCACAAAGGAGATTATCAAAACAATTTCGTCAAGGAAAGAAACAGTCTAACAACTATCACAAGCAACGGATAAAAGTGGCTAGACTTCATCTTAAAGTATCAAGACAACGTAAAGACAAAGCAATTAAAGATGCTTTGGCGTTAGTCCAGTCTAATGATCTGGTCGTCTATGAAGCTTTAAAGGTAAGAAACTTAGTAAAAAACCGTAAGCTTGCCAAGTCGATTTCCGATGCTTCTTGGTATCAATTCACTGAATGGTTGAATTATTTTGCCAAGATTTATCGGATTGTTTGTATTGCTGTATCTCCCCATTTCACGACTCAAGATTGTTCAGTTTGTGGGACGAGGGTTCAAAAATCATTAAGCACTAGAACTCATCAATGTCCTAACTGTAAAACAGTCTTAGATAGGGATCATAATGCAGCAATAAATATTCTGAAAAAAGGGTTGAAATATTTGGGAAATCATCTCAACGGTACTGTTGGGCAAACAGAAACCGACCCAAACGCCTTGGGAGAGTCCGACCTCTGGGTTTTTAATGGAGACATTGAAAATCTAAGCTGTCTCGTTGAACAAGGAATTTCTAACAGCGATGTGGAAAGAATCCCCCGTCACAGCGTAGCTTGACGGTGGGAGTATGTCAATTGGTAATGCAATTCAGATTTAAATTGGCGATGTCAAACCAGTTAAGGATTCTAATTATTGATGATGATGAAGTGGATCGGATGGCCGTGCGCCGATTCTTAAGAGCATCGGAGGTGGAAATACAAATAACAGAAGCCACTAACTATCAAGATGCTAAAGAACTGATTTTCAGTGATCTTTTTGACTGTATATTTATCGATTATCGTCTACCCGATCAAGATGGTTTGACTTTGGTGCGGGAAATTCGGCAACAGGGAGTTAAAATCCCCCTAATTGTCTTAACTGGTCACGGAGACGAAGAAATTGCCGTCGATCTGATGAAAGCCGGTGCTTGGGATTACTTGAATAAATTTCGTCTTTCTCCCTTGCGCTTAAATCAAGCGCTCCAAAACGCCCTACGCCTCTATGAAGCGGAAAAAGAAGCGGCGACTGCCAAACAACAAAAAGAGCAATTAGCTAAACAAAAAGAAGATTTTATTTCGAGGATAACCCACGATTTGCGAACTCCCTTACTGTCGGCTAATCGGATGTTAGAACTATTTCAAGAAGGTTTATACGGTGAAATTACTGGCGAAATGATTCGAGCCATTCAGGTGATTATTCGCAGTAATAAGAATCTCTTGGAAATGGTTAATAATCTTTTGGAAGTTTATTTTCATGAAAACGGTGAAAAAAAACTGAATTTGACTAAATTAAAGATTCTCGATATTCTCGAAGAAGTGTGTCAGGAGTTAGCTCCCCTTGCCCGAGAAAAAGGACTAGAATTAAGCTTAAATGCCGAAAATACTGGAGAAGTTTCCCTAATTGGCGATCGCTTAGAACTGCGGCGCGTTTTTACCAATCTCATCGGCAATGCAATTAAATTTACCCAAGAGGGTGACGTGAAAATTCATCTTATCCCCGCTACAGAGGAAGATAATTTTGTCACCATTGTCGTCGAGGATACTGGTATAGGCATTGCAGCAGAAGAACTACCCAGGATTTTCGAGCGCCTGCACTCTGGTCCCCCAGAAAGTTCCACCAATGGTTTAGGACTTTATCTCTCCCGTCGCATTATCGATGCTCATGGGGGAACTATTGCCGTCACCTCAGAATTAGAAAGGGGTAGTAGCTTTTCTGTCCGTTTACCTGCCTATAAAGATCGATAATAGAAAAAATACTTTCTGCCGATCGGTCACTGTTAATGGCTTCTAATTGGGATATCTTGTTAATGCAAGCGACGCGTCAGGGCAATCTCGCGCGGGTTCAAGCTTTACTGAGTCAGGGGGCAAATGTCAACGCCACTGATGCCCAAAATACTACGGCTTTAATCTATGCGGTGCAGGGGGGTCATAGGGAAATTGTAGCAATTTTACGAGAATTTGGGGCTGATATCAACAAAAGTAAACAACCTCAAGGTTTAACCCCCCTCATGTTAGCGGCTGCCCTCAATCACGGTGAAATACTCGCTCAACTAATCGCCTCTGGTGCTAATATCAATCAGGTCAACCAAGATGGTACACCCGCACTAATGATTGCCACTTATAAGGGTCATACAGCGATCGCAGAACAGTTATTAATCGCCGGCGCTCGGGTCAATATGCGAGATCGGGATGGAGATACGGCTTTATCTGTAGCGATAAGCCAAAATTACGCCGCAATTGTCGGTTTACTGCTCGATAGTGGTGTAGACGAAGAAATACGTCAAGAAGCTTGGTTACAGGCTCTCACCGCCAATTGCCCAGAAATCCTCGAATTGTTTATTACCCGTGGTATGCCCCTCGATTCTCCCACTTTATCTGGGGAAACTCCCCTAATTTTGGCTGTAGAGAAGGGAAATCTCGCCAGCGTGCAAACTTTACTGCAAGCGGGAGCAAATCCGAATATCATCACGGAGGAGGGAGAAACTGCCCTCATGCTCGCTGCTGCTGAGGGATATTTCGATATTGTCCGACTTTTACTCGCTCAGGGGGCCAGTGTTGACAATCAAAATCAGGCCGGAGAAACGGCCCTGCATTTAGGGACGATCGAAGGACATTTAGAGATCGTCCAGGCCTTACTACAAGCCGGTGCTTTTGTCAATCACCGCAACCATTTTGGCGATACACCCCTGATCATCGCCACCGTGCAGGGGTACGAAGCGATCGTTTTAGAATTGTTAAAACAGGGAGCGGAGCCTAACCTAACTCAGCAGGGAGAAACACCGTTAACTTTAGCTCTACAGCGCCAATTTACGGAAATATGCCGTTATCTCCTCGACTACGGGGCTAATCCCAACGCGGTTTATCCCGATGGCAAAACCGTCCTCATGAAAGCTTGTGAGGGCAATAATAGTCAACTGGTGCGCCGGTTAATCGATATCGGTGCTGATGTCAATAAACTCGATTTTAGCGGCGCTTCCCCTTTAATGTGGGCGAGTTATCACGGTTGTCTCGACACGGTTAAAGTTTTGTTAGACAGGGGAAAAGTGAACTTAAATCAGAAAAATCAAGGGGGAATGACCGCTTTAATGTTAGCTAAGTTTAATCACCATCAGGCGATCGTTTCTTTATTACAACAAGCGGGAGCGATCGAGTAGGAGAGGAAATAGCGATCGCTGATCGCTATTTCCTCTCAATTTTGCGTTACCATGACCACGGTGATATTATCGGAACCGCCTGCTTTTTTGGCTGCTGCCACTAAATTCTCGACAATTTCCTGACAATCGGCACCGGTTTGCAAATAATCACTAATTTCCTCGTCGGACACTTCTTCCGTCAAACCATCACTACAGAGAATCAAACTATCGCCGGATTGCACATCGAGGGGAGATACCGTCACTGGGGGTAAATTGCGACGACCAAGGCATTGAAATAAAACGTGCCGCCAAGGGTGGTTTTTTGCTTCTTCTTGGGACAGGTCGCCCATTTTTATCGCCCTAGCTACCCAAGTATGGTCTTCCGTCACCTGTTCTAATTTTTGCTCACGAAAACGATAGAGACGGGAATCACCAATATGGGTGTACCAAGAGCCATCATCTCGGACGATAGCCATGACTAGGGTTGTCCCCATGTCCTGTCTTTCGGGATTTTTCAGTTGATCTTCAATAATCTTCTCGTTAGCGACAGTAATTGCCTCCTGCAGCAATTCCCCGGCAGTCAGGGGCGAATTCCAGTGTTCTTCTAGATGAGCTTGGATAGTTTCAGTGGCGATTTGACTAGCTTCCTGGCCCCCCGCATGACCTCCCATACCATCAGCAACGATAAAAAAGCGCCGCTCGGGGTCGATATAATAACTATCCTGATTAACCGATCGCACTACACCGGGATCGGTCATTCCCCCAAAAGAAAAATTGTTCATGGAAATTTCTGCTGCTAACACAATATTTATTATCCCGCAATCAATTACATCATGCGATCCTGACGTTCAATTTTTCGCCAGAGTCTCACAAGAGCTATCCCCGGCAGCAGGGAAATTGCCATCGGCACTAAAGTTAACCAACCAAAACCATTGACAAATAGAAGCGTCGCTGAGATAAGCAAAGCACTGATCAGTAAGGTGTAGTTGGTTCCCATTTGAATCATACCCAATCGCCGCAAAAGTCGATCGGATTCGCTGGAACGTACCCGGACACGGATATCACCCCGTTCTAATTTTTCGATCGTATCATCGATGCGTCGGGGTAAACTCAGGGCGGTGCTGCTCACTTGGGCTGCTTGTCGTCCTAACTCATCGAGGATATTACTGCCATTATTTCCCGTCATATCATTTACTAATTGCAGGGCAAAAGGTTGGGCCACTTCCATAAAGTTAAATTCAGGATCGAGTCCTTTGCCTACCCCTTCCAGGGTAGAAAATGCTCGCATGACGAAGGTAAAGGTAGCGGGAAAGCGAAAAGGCTGATCGTAGGCGATTTCATAGAGATCATCGCTGATAGAGGCCACGGATTGCTCCTCAAAGGGTTTATCCATGAAGTTATCGAGCATATACTGGATCGATCGCCGCACTGCTCCCATATCACCATTAGCAGTTAATGCTCCTAAATCGACCAGAGAAGTGACCACGCGATCGGCATCTTTTTGGGCAATTCCCAAGAGAGTCTGCATTAATTTTTCGCGCACGTTGGTTTTAATTTGTCCCATCATGCCGAAATCGTAGAAAATTAAGGAGCCATCACTATCAACGGCGATATTGCCGGGGTGAGGATCTGCGTGAAAAAAGCCGTTGTTGAGTAGTTGAATTAGATAGGCTTTTGCCCCCAGTTTAGCCAACAATTTGCGATCGAGTCCAGCCGCTTCTAGGGCCTCATAATGACTGATTTTGATGCCAGGGAGATATTCTAGGGTTAAAACCTGGGGAGAGGTGTAGCGCCAATAGACTTTCGGTACTTTCACCCAATCTTCCCCGCGAAAATTACGGCGAAAAGTGTCAGCGTTACGACCTTCATTGAGATAATCGGTTTCTTCCCAGAGAATTTTACAGCATTCTTCATAAATACCCGTCCAATCGCGACCTTTACCCCATTTGGGATGATTTTGGAAGTATTGGGCGATTTTTTTTAGGATGGTCAGATCGATACTAAATAATTTTTTCAATCCGGGCCGTTGGACTTTGACCACCACATCTTCCCCAGTCTTCAGTTGGGCCCGGTGAACTTGCCCTAAACTAGCGGCTGCCAGGGGAATAGGATCAAAGCTTTTAAAGAGTTGATTGAGGGGTTTACCGAGGGATACCTCGATGATTTTGCTGGCCTGTTCGTAGGTAAATGCGGGAACCTGATCCTGTAGTTTCGAGAGTTCTTCCACATATTCGAGGGGAAAAAGATCGGCACGGGTAGAAAACAGTTGACCGACTTTAATAAAAGTCGGCCCCAATTCTAGCATGGTTTCCCGAATCCAAGCGGCTTGTTTTCTGCGTCTGCTGGCCAGTTTTTCCTCGCTATAGCCGCCGTTATAGCTCCATTTTTTACCGTTGAGCCAGAATTGATAAAGTACGGTCAGAACGAATCGCCAAATATCTAGACGACGACGATTGATGGAATAGTTTTCTCGATTCCAACGATAGCTATTTTGGGCGACTTGGAGGGCCGGCATTGCTGGGTTTAACTCTGGGGTAACGGGGACGGGTAGAAAGGCTGACACGCAATTTTTGGGGCTTTAAAGCGACTAAAAGAGGGTTTTTGGTTAATTACGGTGGTTTTTTAGTTCCGAGCGCAATTGGGCGATTTCAGCCCGCATTTCGTCGATGTTTTCCTGCACATCGGCACTGGAGGAACCACTGGACTCTGTACCAGTATATACTCCCTTTTCCACGGCTCGATCGGCTCTCTTTTGCACTTCTTCGACGAATTGCCGCAGGTTTTCCCGTTGTTCGGCATCAAATTTGCCTAATTCGCTTAAAGCGTTGGTCAACGCATCTTCTAGCTGTTCACCGATCACTTCAGCGATCGCTCGTCCGAGGAAAAAGGCGTGAATAACGGGGTTAGTCATAATCTTAAATGGATGTTTTCGCTTGCTGGGGTTTGTGGACAGGAAGGGCGATATATAAATTCCCTAACTACTAGGTTAGGCGACAGAACCAGAAAAGGCAAATCGTTTTTAGGAAACGGAGGTTAGACGGGGAGGTTAATCGACAAAATTAAAGGAAAGAAAGGGGGCTAAGGGAGTAAAATCCGGTTTGATCGCGTCAATAATTGCTGAAATCAACCCGATTCGCGAAATAATATTGTCATCAACAATATCAGCCCTAGGAGAGTTAAAATGCTCAGAAAACGTTTATTAATCCCCTTAATATTATCCCTAGTCACTTTCGGTCTAGTGGTGGCCTGTAATTCCGGCACTCCCACCAGTCAAAACCCCAGTCCCGCAGAAAAGGCCGCCACCGGTGCTATTCCCATCGGTGCAGCTTTGGCTCAAACCAGCAATGTCGCCCTATTGGGACAGGAACAGGTGATCGGTGTCAAGATAGCCGAAACATATTTTAATAAAAAGGGCGGAGTCAATGGAACACCGATTAAAGTTATTATCCAGGATGTGGCTGGGGATGAACAGGGGGCGATCAACGCCATTAATACCCTAATCACCCAAGATAAGGTGGTGGGTATTCTCGGTCCGTCCCTGTCCCAACAAGCTTTTGCCGCTAGTCCGATCGCCGATCGAGCTAAAGTTCCCATTCTTGGTCCGTCTAACACTGCTAAAGGTATCCCCCAGATCGGTGAATATGTGGGTAGGGTGTCCGCTCCTGTGGCTGTGGTCGCTCCCAATGCGATTAAAACCGCTTTAAAAATCGATCCCAAGATTAAAAAAGTGGCTGTCTTTTTTGCCCAAAATGATGCTTTTAGTAAATCGGAAACGGAAACTTTTCAAGAAACCCTAAAGAGTTTAAATCTTGATATTGTCACCGTACAGAAATTCCAAACCACCGATACAGATTTTCAAAATCAAGCCACCGCCGCTATTAATATTAAACCGGATTTAGTGGTTATTTCTGGTTTGGTTGCTGACGGGGGTAATTTGGTCAAACAGTTGCGACAATTAGGCTATCAGGGGTTAATTATTGGTGGCAATGGTTTAAATACTTCTAATATTTTCCCAGTTTGTCAAGCTCAATGTGATGGCATTCTCATCGCTCAAGCTTATAACCCGGAATTAGATCTTCCTATTAATCGGGATTTTGTCGCCGCTTATACAGCAGAAAATAAAAAAGCACCGCCCCAATTTACCGCTCAAGCTTTTACGGGAATTCAAGTTTTTGTCGAGGCCTTAAAACGGGTAGATGATAAAAATAAACTCAGTACACTTTCCCTCGAACAAATTCGCCAACAATTAAATCAGGAAATTTTAGCGGGTAAGTATGTCACTGTCCTGGGAGATATTGCTTTTACTCCCGAAGGGGAAATCATTCAGGATAAATTCTCCGTGGCACAAATTAAAATGGATGCCGATGGTAAAAATGGTAAATTTACTTTTGTGAAAAATTAATCAGTAAAGGGTTCTTCTCATTTCTATCTCGTTGCAAGGAACTCCCTTGCAACGCATTTCCAGAGGTTCTAGCTTTTGTGTCATAATCAGACACGCTATAAACTAGGCGATGTTCTTTTGTAATGCGTCGTGACCATAATCCTGATAGTTCATGTTTTAATGCTTCTGGTTTTCCTAATCCAGAAAAAGGCTCTCTTTGAACATCTTTAATCAGGCTGACAATTTTAGCGTAAACTTTTTTATCTGCGATCGCCCATTGATTAAACTCATCAAAACTTCGGGTTAGAAAGGCGACTTTCCTCATAAGTTAGCAGCATCTACATAAATATAACTATCAGGATTTTTCAGAGATTCTATTGCCTCTTGGAGATGTTAACGGTTAGCTTCTGTGGAAAGCAGATAGTCCGTTTCATCCATTTCAGCAGCTTCTTTAATCAATAAAATCGCTTCGACAACTGTTCCTTCTGGTAAGTCGAGGGGAGGTAAACTAAGTTGACCATTTTTGATGATTGTTTGGTATTTTAGTGCATTCATAGAATTTTACTATTCTTGATATTCTATTAATTATAGCAGTTTCAAAGATAACTTGGCTCTTCTCGTTTCTGTATAGTCTTACCTCGTTGTAAGAGTCTCCCTTGTAAGGCTTTCCAGAGGTTCTAGCTCTTGTCTAACCGCTCAGGGGAGGGAGACACTCCTTCCCTTTTCTTCTTACAGGTAGAACCTTGGCAGCAGAAAAACATAAAGATTTTATTAAATTGTATTTTTAACTACAATGTGGGGGGGGGAAGTGTGTATCTTACTCTTCTGTTCGCTAGTCTTTGGTGTTGGGTATTGCTGTGTCTTCACCCAACCGACGGAAACTGCGATCGCAAACGAATTTATCAATCTCGATCAAACAATTATGGATGCAAAACTGAAAAATAGCACCTTTGACAAGTTGAAGCTGGCTCCCATCGCCCTAGCGGCGGGTGCAGGCCTGATGATGGCGGCTGCTGTCCCCGGACAAGCAGCATCGCAGCTATCAGTTGACTTCAGTCCCAACGATAGCTGCGTCGCTTCTGGATATGCAGGATTTATTTTTAACAACAACTCGGCACCGGGGACTCGCACATATTTATCTGGCTCCACTGGTTACACTGGCTCAATGGATAGCGGTACCGGCATTGGTGTGACGCTGGCTTCTGTTTCCGGTCCATCGGCTTTTCGCATGATTGATCGAGGTGGTACAAATTTGTTATTGCGCGACTTTGCTGGGCGTGATGGTATAAATCTCGGACAGGATTTAAAATTTGCTGGCTTAGTGGCTGGTTCCTATTTGCTCACGATACCTTTGACTGATACAAACAACCAAGATGGTGTTGTGGATGTGCAACTTAGTACAAACGGGGCAACATCCTTCAGCAATGTTCACGACAATTTAGCTTACGGATTGAATCAGGGTCGAAGTGCCGTGTTGAAATTTCAGGCTGACGGAATCAATGATGTTATTGCGCGTTTTTGGACGGGGGGTAATCAGTTTGGTGTCACTGGACAAACTACCAATACTAGCAATATAAATCGCATCTTTACGATGAATGGATTTGTCTTGACGCGTGTCCCTGAACCCTCCTTAAGTATCTTGGGTACAGTATTGGTTTTAGGATTTCTACCGATTCTCAAAAAAAAGTTTCCATCGAATGATAAGCACTGATGATCACAGAAAATCGAGAAGCTCCGAAAGTGCTTTTTACCTCGTTGCCAGACTATCCCTTGTAACACACTTCCAGAGGTTCTAGCTTTTGTGTAACCCATCAGGGAAGGGAGGGAGTGTTTCCCTCCCTTGTCCCCACTGTTAAGAATGTTGGACATAGACAAACAACCGATTTGGTGGGAAAACTGCGATCACTATGGGTTAATCTGGTTAGAAGCGGGTCAATTCAGCCAATATAAACAGAATTTTGCCACAAAAGGAGTTATAGATTTAGCTAAACAGGTTTTATTGCTGTAACTGATGACCACAGCTACTACAAAAGCGATCGGTTGCCGCTACTTTTGCCCCGCATTGACTACAAAATCGCACTTGACTGACGGTTTTTGTGTCTCCCATACTCATTTTCATATCTCCCATCTCCATTTCCATGGGGGCAAAATTCATCGACATATTACCCATTTTCATCGGTTGCATTGGTTGCATCGGTTGCATTGGTGAGGAGGAGAAACTGGTAGCGGTTGTCGATTGAGAGGACTGAGAAACTCCAGAGGTATGAGGAGAGGAAAAACCGATACTGCTTCCTTGAATTTGGATTCTGTGGGGTCCGGTTTCGGTGATAATTTCAATAATTGCCCCTTGGGGAATTATCTCTATTTGGGGTTCTTTTGTCCAAACTCCCGTGGCAAAACTACTGCTAGACTGCTGTTGTTGTCCCACTGCACCACTAGCGAGGGTTACAATCGTCTGCGGCCCTTGATTATCGAGATAGAGACGTTGTCCTGTGGGTAATTCACTATAAATAGCCATATTTTTGACGGTGAAAAGTAAAAAGTAAAAAGCTAGTTAACACCCCTAGGATCCAGTCTAGCGAGGATAGAAATGTTAGAGGATTTTCTTAAGAATTTTATCGACAAAAAAAGGGTGGTTTTACCCACCCTCACCATGTCTCAAGAAAACAAACTTTTTAACGGACGCTACCGGCTAATTTATCGACCCGAATCGGTTTCATCAGGTACAATTTGAGGAATTGCCAAGCGTTAGAGGCGAAGATAGGCAATTTCTTCAGGAATTTAACTGGTGCGGCACTGTTTTCGCTATCGATCGCCCGTAATCCCTCGTTATTGCGAACACAAATTTCTAGGCGATCATAAAATTCAGGACTATCCACATCGAGAACAATCGGGAAGACGCGGCCGGCGGTTTCATTGGTCTTCTCGATTACATACTTATCGTACTCGCGAGCGTCCAAACCGAGAATGGCGTAGAAACCGGAACGCTGAGTATCATTGAGATACATCGTAGCGAAGACCGAAAGCAGGAAGAAACGACACCAGAGACGAGCGCGCCAATCATTAAGAATATCAGGCTGCGCACGCATGATCGCATCGAAGAAGTCCCCGTGACGGTTTTCGTCTTGACACCAATTCTCAAAGAAGTTAAAAATCGGATAAACCCGATCTTCGGGATGTTGTTCGAGATGACGATAAATGGTGATATAGCGCCAATAACCGATTTTTTCGGAAAGATAGGTGGCGTAGAAGATAAATTTCGGTTTAAAGAAGGTGTAGTTACGGCTTTTGGTTAAAAATCCCAAGTCAAGGGAGAGGTTGAAATCCGATAAAGCCTTATTAAGGAATCCAGCGTGACGCGCTTCGTCCCGGGACATGAGGTTAAAGCATTCTGCGAGGACGGGATTTCTGTTTTTTAAACGTCTGCCGAGTTCTTTGTAGAGAAGAAAGCCGGAAAATTCAGCCGTGCAGGATCTTTCCAGAAATTCCACGAATAAGCGGCGAGTTTCGCCATCAATATGCTCCCAAGAGCGATCGAATTCTTGATTGCGAACGAAGTGATGCCGGTTATAATCGGTACGGAATTCCTCTAAAATCGCTTTCAGTTCTTCCTCGTTAGCGGCGATCGACATTTCCGCCATCGCTTCAAAATCAGTGGTGTAGAAGCGGGGAGTGAGGATCGTTTCTTTAGCGGGAACTTTTATACCCGGACGGATTTCCTCGAATTCTGGTTTTTGGATCGTGCTGACCATAGGGATTATTGGTTTTACTCTGGGATGATGATTGAGACGAGTAAAGGCTCTGAGATGATAATGACGAGCCGTGAAAAAACGGCTAGGATTCACTATAGCAAGCTCTCAGCCCTACACTCCCTTCCTGTTCATTAAAAGTTACAACTCTTAATTAAGCTGTGTAAACAAACGAGGATTTTTCGCTGGGAGTCTTGACAAATGTTCGGGGGTGTGGGGTGATATGGGGAAAACTTCTGGCGATTGCGCCTAAATGGAGTATTATGCAGAAAGTTTCCGTATATCTTTACTCTGGAGAGTGTTATACAGAAAGTTTCCTTTGGGGGTGACATACGGAAGACTTCTGATGATTGCGCCTAAATGGAGTGATATACAGAAGGTTGACCCATATCGTTAAGTCTGGAGAATATTATACAGAAAGTTGACCTATAATATGTAGTTAGGTATAAAACCATGAATACATTCAGTAAAATTCGAGAAAGGGTCCTCATGAGAGTATCTGAAAATGGACTTGTATCTGTAATGAATGATACAAAGTGGATGAAACTTATTGATAGGATAAAACTTTTAAACTTTCTGCCGCCATATCAAATAAAAAACCTATTATCTGACTTGCCATATCCAGAGGATTTCAACGATCCAATTTATTATTTGGGAGATTACAGTGAAGGAATACTACCATTTTATGCTATTGAATGGATTTTAATTAATCCCAAATATTATTATACCAGGGGAAAATTGTTAAACGATGGTTATAAATCTGTTTACAATGAATTAAAACAAATTTTAATAGAATTAAAGATACCATACCATGAAGAAAATTCTATGTTTTACATATACGGATATATTAATTCAAATACAAAATTAAGCTAAGACGCATTTAAACCGCTTATTCTTAGATTAGCCTAACGTCCCCCAATCGCTTTACTGTTGCCTTTTGCCTCTTGCCTCTTGCCTCGTCTCAACAAGCAATTTAAATTACGAACATTGCGATGCCGAAGGCACTGCGTAGCAGTACGCTATCGCTGTAGGGTGCGTTCCCTAATGCAAGTCCTACTGCTCCACCGATCGATTTTTGGGGAACGCACCATGCACATTTATTGAAATTGTGGGTTAAAGTGCGATGCCGCTCTTGGGAGACCAGTTGAGGAATGTTAGCGAAGATTCCCAATGTTTAGGTTAAAATAGAGAGGCAAAAGTTGCAACAGGGTCGCTTATTTTTAGGGCGTTGCTGAATTGAGGTATGATTAGGCAAAATGGCGAGCATTCGGAGGAAAATAATTTCTATGATTTGAATAAGGAACTGGAAAATCTTCAAATTTTAGGTAGTGAATTGGCTCTCTTGGATTTGGTGGGTAAAATGTATTCTAAGATACATTCCTGCTGGCTAGGGGGTGGAACGAACCACAGAGACACAAAGGACACAGAGATCGATCACTACTATATAAGTTAAAGTTATCACACAAAGAATAAGAGAGCCAACAAGGTTTTTGGCAATATGCTAATCTGGCTAACACGCTTTTGAGGGTGATATGGGGAAAACTTCTGTATATCACGCCTAAATGGAGTTATATACAGAAGGTTGACCCATATCGTTATCCCAGAGAGTGTTATGCAGAAAGTTTCCGTATAATATTTAGTTAGCCCTCAAAATAAGGAAACCACGAAGATGAACGAAAGCAAGTATGTTCAATATGGCTGCGGATGGTCTGCGCCTAGTCAATGGCGAAATTTTGACGCTTCGCCAACTCTGCGCTTTGAAAGAATGCCTCTCATAGGTCGTCTGTATACGAAAAATCAATCTCGATTCCCAAGCAATGTAGAGTATGGAGACATTGTAAAGGGTTTGCCAGTTTCGCCGGATTCATGCGCAGGTGTTTATTGTTCTCATATTCTTGAACATCTTTCGCTTGGCGATTTCCGTGCTGCTCTACGTAATACAAAAGAAATTTTGCGCCCAAATGGCATTTTTCGCCTTGTGTTGCCTGATCTCGAACATTCAATAATTAAATACAATAAAAATGCATCGGCTGAAGCAGCATCAGAGTTCATGAGAGAAACGTCCCTTGGTCATGAAAATCGAGCGAGAGGACTTAAAAGCATTATTACCACTTGGCTTGGAAATTCGCAGCACCTTTGGATGTGGGACTACAAGTCTATTGCGGCAGAGCTTAAAGATGCCGGCTTCATTGAGATAAGAAGGGCCTTCTTCGGTGATTCGTCTGATCCTTTTTTTAATACAGTAGAAGACAAAGGCAGGTGGGATAATTGCCTCGGTGTTGAATGTAGAAAACCGGGCTAACAAGGCGCTGCACTCGGACGGCAATGGAGCGCAGCGGAATTGCCGCCGGTGAGCTTGGTCGTTATGCCTAAATATTTCATCAAATATAAGTAAGAACTGGTACAATTAGTTTTAGAAAAAATATCAGTAAGATCTGTGAATCTATTGTTATTTCATATTCCTTTGATCGCTGCGGGCGTTGTTGTTGGCGGCGTAGTGATTGCATCTGGCGGGTCGGGGCTTCAGTCTGGTGTGGCAGCGATCGCAACAGGGGCAAGTGGTTTTGCGACATCTGCTTTGCTGATACAGTCACAGTCTAGTAAACAAGGTAAGCTTGAACAGGAACGCGATCGGCTAAAGCAAGATATTGAAAGACAAATACGAGCTTTACCTTTTGGGGCAGAGCTAGAATATTTGCAACGGCAACGAGAATTATTGCGACAAAACGTCAGCGAACTTAAACAACAGGAAGAAGATTTACAAGAAAGGGTTAGGTTAGTTGAGGAGAATCCCCCTAATCTAGAAGAGTTGGAACAACGTCAGCAGAAAATTGGTGAATTAAAAACACAGATCAATGAAAATAAAGGGCGTTTACAGGCGATCATTGATCAGATTGCGGAACGGGAAAAGCAACGGGATGGTTTGCAAGAGGTGACTTCGCAGTTTTTGCAGAAGCAAGAAGAGGTCAGAGGACTGACTGAACGATTACACGAACTCAATCAGCAAGCGGCAGAGTTAGAACTTTTTCGTAGCACCTATGATGCTCTGCGTAAAGATGCTCAAAATCTAGAAACTAAACAGCAGCATTTACAGGCAGAAATTCCTCGGCTTGAACAAGAGCGCGATCGCATTTTGGCAGAAATCGCCACAATGGAAGAAAGGGCGCAGCAGGTTGACGCGCTGCGGGTAGAAATCGAAATTTTAGAAGCGGAATTGCGAGGCAAACGTTCTGCGTTAAGCAGCTTAATTCGTCAAATCGAACAGTTAGAGTCTGAAAAAGGTTTGTTAGAGGGTGAAATCTATCGTAAGTCTCAAGAATTGAAGTAAATTCAAGAGAAAATTCGCAAGGCTAAGGGAGAACTTGAAGAAATTGAAACTGGTATAAAACAAGCCTTTCAAGCCCTAGAAATGCCCATTAAACTAGAGGCAAATCAGTCGCGCAACTTTGCTAGTGAGAACGAATTTTTAGCAGCCTTTAGAAAATACTTGAGCGACAAGGGTTTGATTTTCCCTGAACGTATCGTTAATGCTTTCCATACTTCTTTGAAGGTACAGGATATTTCTGCCTTGGTGATTTTGGCGGGGATTAGCGGTACGGGTAAGAGTGAATTGCCCCAAGCCTATGCAGAATTTGTGGGTGCGCCACTGGTTATGCTGCCTGTGCAGCCGCGATGGGACTCGCCACAAGATTTGCAAGGTTTCTATAACTACATTGAGAAGAAATATAAACCAACAGATTTGATGAAGTATCTATATAGCGGTGTGCAGTCGTATGAGGTACAGTATCACGAGCTATAAACCATGCTAGGCAAAGCTTGGTCTGTATCTCACTCAAGCGCTTACCGCTATAGTGAACACGCTAATTTACTATTGTTTTTGGGTGATAGTTATGCCCTTACTAACTATATAAATCTAGATTTGCTTTTTGATCTAAATATTCTATCCAAGCCAAGAAACCAAGTAATTAACTGGGATAAGCAAATTCAAGTAATAGCTAAAATATCTGGCTTAAACAATCGCCAAGATTTATATCTTGATTTGTTTAGTAAGTATACTCAATATAGAAAAAAACTTTTATCAAACGAACGATTATATATGGGGTTATGCTAGGTTACTTTTATGGTATGTAGATATGAATGATCATTCACTAATTCCAACTTATAATAAACATTTTCTAACTATTACTAATTATTGTCTAACTCTAAATGCCAACATTCCTCATGAAATATCCTACATAAGGGATGCTTTAATCGCACTAATTTATTCACTTACTTTTCGTGAAATTGATCCTCACTTTGTTGAGCAAGGTTCTCCTGCGTATGCTCAATCTAAACAACTATGCGAGAAATTAGTGCCAAATCCAATTCGATCCAGAAAAGCTAATATTGACGTGTCGCTAAATCAATTCTTTGAACAGTTACTTGACGGCTCTGCCACCCAAGAGCAAATAAGTAATATGATTGAAATTGATTAATTTAAAAAATTTCTTTAGCGATCTTACAGTGAGCTTCTCGAAGAATTATTTAACTTATCTATCCTATGGATTGGTTTTAGCAAAGCCAAGCGAACGAGAACTAAGAATATTGCCAGTATTACGATCCTTTAGTCCTAGTTATGTTTGGCAACCCTAAGCAGGAGAAGTTTACAACCCGCTTATGACATCCCCAAATCTGAAAAACAAGCTTAATGAACTGCTAACCTACATTAACCTCACAAGCAAAGACGGGCATAACTAGACTGTTAGGCATACCTATCACGGCTATATCAAGCAACTCTTATTCAAGAGGTAGTGACCTGGCACGAGATCCCTTAACCTTGTTGTCAATATTTCGCAATATATTTGCACCGAGAGCATAGGCATATAAACTTGCGGTTTCAAAGCGAAATCGTATATCTTTGTATAAAAAATTGGCATCTCTAATAGTTTTACTTGTCACCAAGATCGGTTGAGATATACCTGGATTCTTTTTTAAAAATTCTATGCAGTTGTCCAGTTCGGAAGGTGTACTATGAGGGCGATCGCTCCACTTAACCTCAACTATCCAAGAAGGTGATTGATGGGCAGCCTCTAAATGTACAATATCAATTTCTCCAGTTTTCCATCGTGCGTAATAAAGCTCAATCATTTTACTGTGCTGCCATTGACTAAAAATAGCGGTTTCAGTCATGGCTCCCATTGCCTTAGAGTCTGTTTCAAGCTGACCAAATAGCGCAGCGCGCATTGAAGGATTAGTTAAATAGACTTTAAAGCAAACTGCTCTCTTAAACTTTTTAGCGTTTTGATCAATTCTCTCTACTCGGCGGATTAGGAATGCAGCCTCAAGATACTCAAGGTAACGTTTGATAGTGTTTTTAGATACACCAGAGGATTGGGATAACCCCTCGATACTTACTTCGTTGCCTGAATTATACGCCAGGGTTGTGAAAAGTCTATTCAGTTCTTGAATATCACTAATCCCATAAAGGCTTGGCAAATCTCGAAGTAAAACTTTGTCAATGATATCGCTTTTAATATATTGTCCAGGATCCTGTCGAATTGTTTCAGAAAAGACAGCTTCTGGATAGCCACCGAAGTTCAAATAATTAATAAAAGTCTCATTCAACTGATCAATATCTTTAGACACAAACTCATAGATCTTAGATGGATAACTAGAATCTTCAGAGTCATGGACATTTGTCTCTATTAATTCATTTTCTTTTTCTATAAACATTAAATATTCAGCAAAGGTTAGCGGTGGCAGGATATAGTCGCTGAATCGACCAGCACCAGAATCAGTGCTTTTAAGCCTTAGAGCAGCAGCAGCAGAGCCAGTAGCGACAAATCGACAGATTGGAAATGAATCAACCAGGGATTTTAGATGAATTTCCCACTGACGCAAGTATTGAATTTCGTCAAAAAAGACAAATAGTCTCGAATTGCGATCGTGATTGAATAGTTCCTGAAAATACTTAAGTATCCGCTCTAATGGAAGCCCTGTATAAATTGGAGTTTCAAGAGAGACATATAAAATATTTACCGCACTAATGCCAGAATCTAGGAGCAGACGAATAGTGTGATAGACCATGACAGTTTTACCAACACGCCTGGGTCCCATCAAGACTGTTGCTCGACGCACACTCGTGTCCAAGATGTTTTGAGAAAAAGCCTCAAAGTACTTGCGCCGTGGCATATCTTCATAGATTACTTTTCCCCTACGGTCTGTCTCCCACCAAGGATTATCAAATTGAAGGCGGGAGAGGATGTCTTCTTTTGCGATCTCGAGCATAAGACTAAAGTTAGAGAGCTAATCTTAGTCTATCCGAGAGTCAAACTAAGGTCAATCAGCTAATCTTATTTTGGCAGCTGAGACGGAGTCATCAATGAGCGTTGCTGTATCTAATACTAAATCTGGTTATTAAAAACTGATTATTTATTTCCCCCTTTGCCTTTTGCCTCTTGCCTTTTGCCTCTCCTCTATAATCTGAAACGACCGATTTTCATTCCCGCACACCATGGTCAATTTGTACAGTGCGTAAGTCCTAAAAATAATCTCCCGACTCCTGACTTCTGATAACTGATTCAAGGCTAAGGGTCAACAATGCTAGGATAAAGGCTTGAGTAGAGAACGATCGAGCGAAAGCCATGTCATCGACAGAAGTAAAAACCCCGCCCCCAGACAGTACCGAATTTCTCGACGAATTGCCCGGAGAAGTGGAAATGTCCTTATTTGACCACTTGGAGGAGTTGCGGCGCCGGATTTTCTATAGTTTAATTGCCGTGGCTGTGGGTGCGGTGGGATGTTTTATCTTCGTTAAACCCCTAGTACAAGTGCTGGAAGTTCCCGCCCAAGGGGTAAAATTTTTGCAGTTGGCCCCGGGAGAATTTTTTTTCGTCTCCCTAAAAGTAGCTGGATATAGCGGCATACTGGTGGCTAGTCCGGTCATTCTCCTGCAAATTATCCTCTTTGTGCTGCCGGGGTTAACCCGTCGCGAACGGCGTTTAATTGTCCCGGTAGTGTTAGGATCGAGTGTTTTATTTTTTGCCGGTTTATTTTTTGCCTATATTGCCCTGATTCCCGCCGCTTTAAACTTTTTTGTCAGTTATGGGGCGGAAGTGGTCGAACAAGCTTGGTCGATCGAGCGCTATTTTGAATTTGTCTTACTTTTACTTTTTAGTACTGGCATCGCCTTTCAAATTCCCGTTATTCAATTGATTTTGAGCTTTTTAGGCATTATTTCCTCGCAAACGATGTTATCGGGTTGGCGTTTCGTAGTTTTGGGGGCGGTGATTTTAGGCGCGATTTTAACCCCTTCTACAGATCCTCTCACTCAATCCCTGTTAGCAGGCGCGGTTTTGGGTCTATACTTTGGTGGCATTGGGGTGGTGAAATTAACGGGACGTTGACTAGCTATTAGCCGTCATAGGAGACAGGAGTGGGAATTATGAATTATAAATTATGAATTATGAATTGACGAGCGGGGAGCAGGGAGAACAAAGCTGACTTTTGCCTATTGCCTATTGTCTTTTCTGGCTGATGGCTGAGGGCTAAAAAGCTGATAAAATTTGACGGCTGAAAACTAATTAAGCCAGAAAGCTAGAGATTGATTCTAGATTGAGTAACAAAGTGAAATATTTTTTCTTAACGGCAGGTTGGACAATAGGACGGGTGTGGGAATTTGGCGGTTTGTGGGATCACGCGAGTAGTTGGCGACGACCACCACAGATAGAGCGATTAAATATCGGTATTTTAGAGGGAGAACAGGTTTTATGGCTTTATAAGGTGGAAGAAGCCGTGATTATGGTGGAAGTTGCCCCCAAGAGTGCCGAAATTGCCGATACTGTCCCCACCATCGGGCAAGTGGTGCTAAAACGCTTGATTAGTGCCGAACAAGTCCTCGAAATCCTGCAAAATGCCGAAGAACTACTGAGGAAGTGATCAGGGGGCAGGGGGCAGGAGGCAGGGGGCAGGAGGCAGCTTTTTTCTCCCCACTCCCCAATTTATAATTCATAATTTATAATTCATAATTTCCACTCCCCACTCTGGCGCCCCCCGATCTGGACTATTCTGGCCGAAGATCGATCGCAAAGACTTGAAATCTGTTCTAACAATAGTTACACTTCTTTAGAATAGATACACTTTTCAAGGGATAATGTAGGTCGGCTAACTCTTGCACTTAACCGTCGAGATTGTTGGGCTTATATTTTGACCCTGAATATAAAAAGCGTCTAAGTGGACACTAAATTGTCAATAGGAGGAGCGTAGTCAATGGGACTACCTTGGTATCGAGTACACACAGTCGTTCTCAACGACCCGGGCCGTTTAATTTCCGTTCACCTGATGCACACCGCACTGGTAGCGGGTTGGGCTGGCTCCATGGCCCTCTATGAGCTTGCTATTTTCGACCCCAGTGACCCCGTATTAAACCCGATGTGGCGGCAAGGAATGTTCGTGCTGCCCTTCATGGCCCGTTTAGGTGTCACCGGTTCTTGGGGTGGCTGGAGCGTCACCGGCGAAACTGGTGTTGACCCCGGTTTCTGGTCTTTTGAAGGCGTTGCCGCCGCTCATATCGTCTTATCCGGTCTGCTATTCCTAGCGGCCGTTTGGCACTGGGTTTTCTGGGATTTAGAATTATTCGTCGATCCCCGCACGGGCGAATCTGCCCTCGATTTGCCGAAAATGTTCGGTATTCACCTGTTCTTATCCGGTTTACTTTGCTTTGGTTTCGGTGCTTTCCATCAAACAGGCCTTTGGGGTCCCGGGATGTGGGTTTCCGATGCCTACGGTTTAACTGGTCATGTGCAGCCCGTAGCTCCCGAATGGGGACCGGCTGGTTTTAACCCCTTTAACCCCGGGGGTGTGGTAGCTCACCACATTGCTGCGGGTATCGTCGGGATTATCGCCGGTTTATTCCATTTAACCGTTCGTCCCCCCGAAAGACTCTATAAAGCCTTGAGAATGGGTAATATCGAAACGGTTCTTTCTAGCAGTATCGCCGCAGTTTTCTTTGCCGCTTTCGTCGTGGCTGGAACCATGTGGTACGGTAATGCTACCACCCCGATCGAACTCTTTGGCCCGACCCGTTACCAATGGGATAAGGGCTATTTCCAAGAAGAAATTGAGCGTCGTGTGGAGGCTAGCATCGCCAATGGGGCCACCATCGCCGAAGCTTACCAAGCAATCCCCGAAAAACTGGCTTTCTATGATTATGTCGGTAATAGCCCCGCTAAAGGTGGTTTATTCCGTACTGGTGCCATGGATAGCGGTGACGGTATCGCTAAATCTTGGTTAGGACACCCTGTTTTCAAAGATGGCGAAGGTCGCGTCCTTAGCGTGCGTCGGATGCCTAACTTCTTTGAAACCTTCCCCGTTGTCCTGACTGACTCGGAAGGTATCGTTCGCGCTGATATTCCTTTCCGTCGTGCGGAATCGAAACTGAGTATCGAACAAAGTGGTGTTACCGTTTCTTTCTACGGTGGCTCTCTCGATGGTCAGGTCTTCAGCGATCCTGCTGATGTGAAGAAATTTGCGCGTAGAGCGCAACTCGGTGAAGCTTTCGAGTTTGACACCGAAACGCTGAAGTCTGACGGGGTATTCCGCACTTCTCCAAGAGGTTGGTTTACTTTCGGTCATGCTGTCTTTGCTTTACTATTCTTCTTCGGTCACATCTGGCACGGTTCTCGTACCATCTACCGCGACGTATTCGCCGGGGTCGATCCGGATCTGGAAGAACAAGTGGAATTCGGTTTATTCCAAAAATTGGGTGATCTTAGCACTCGTAAACAAGAAGTTTAGTTTTAGCTAAATCATCCCTATAACTAAAGGAGTCAAGTCTTTGACTCCTTTTTTTTGTTAATCACACTATTAAAAACGGATTTATCCTAAATCCGGTTATTAAAAACTGATTATTTATTCTCCCCTTTTTCTGTGCGTTACTCAAGGGATTTAGTATTAGTATAAAGTTCGATCGAGCTTTACCTTTAACCGAATAGTGAAAAAACCGCTAGTTATAGAAATAACTAACGGCTTTTTGCCTGGGGAAATTACCCGGAATGGAATTACATAGAGGAACCTAAACCGGCGTAAGCTCCGTAGAAGAAAAGACCAACCACGGCGATAACGCCTAGACCGGCGATGGTGGCGACTAACCACAAAGGAATACGACCTTCTGCGAACATGAATAACACCTCCTAATTGCGATGACAATAAATCGGGACTAATTAGTTAAAGAAATAGCTGGAAAATAAAATTCCCAAGACAGCAACTAGGAGTAAACCTAGATAAAGAGAAGTACGATTTAACTCGACGGCTTGCCGATTCGGATTAGGTGTTCTTTCCATAATTGTTCTCCTAGCGTTGAATAAACTGCATTGCCGCAATTGCACCGATAAAGAAGACAGTGGGGACCGCTAAGGTATGAACTGCCAACCAGCGAACGGTGAAAATGGGGTAAGAAATGGGTTGATTGGGATTACCACTAGCCATTGTTTTTATCCTTAATTAAAGTAAACTACTGATTAAACTGCTCGATTTGATTTTTGGCCTCAAAGCGATCATTAATGATCGGTAATTCTTGACGCTCTTGAGTGTAATACTCATCGGGACGGGGAGTGCCAAAAACATCGTAAGCCAAACCGGTACTCACGAATAACCAACCTGCGATAAACAGCATGGGGATGGTGATGCTATGGATAATCCAGTAACGAATACTGGTAACGATATCGCCAAAAGGACGTTCGCCGGTACTACCTGACATGGACGGTTCTCCTCGGAATGATAGGACTTGAAAAATTCAATCTCTATAATAGAGACTTTCTTGACCCTGAGACAAGTTTTAGGCCGGTTCGCTAGGGGGATTATATTTCAGTAAGACCCCATTTTGTCCCAAGACAAAACCCTTGTCGGAATTGATAAAAACAATTCGATAGAGATTGGAGGGGACACTTTCCACCGCGCGATCTTTTTGCCAAGACTGGCCGCCGTCATCACTGACCAAGAGATTGCCGCTACCACCAGCGACCCAAATTTCTTCGGGGGTGCGGTAGTTGAGGTCCAAAAGTCCCCAACTGGTGGAAAACTCGGGGAATACCTTATCTTCCCATGTATCGAGATCATTGGGGCTAGTAAATTGTAGTTGACCACCCCGGGCCAGGGCCCACAGTTCCCCTTTTTCACCATAACCGACTTTTTGTAAACGGCGGGAGGAAAGACGATTGTGGGGTTGCCATTCTGTTGACCCCGGTTCCCAAGTGGAATAAAAGTTACCGCGTGCGGAAACGGCCACATATTTACCATCATGGGAACGAACAATTGTCCGGGCCACACCCACAGCACCTTCCACTAAAGCTTGCCAAGTTTTGCCTCCGTCTTTGGTGCGGTAGATAGCACCTAAATCCGTGACCATTTCGGCGGTTTTGTCGTTCAGAGCGATAATTCCGTAGGGGGAACCGGGTAATTTTTCACTTAAGGGGATACGGGACCAGCTGCTGCCCCCGTCTTCGCTATGGAGAAGAATCGAGGGTTTACCGACAATCCAACCCTCTTGGTTGTGGAAACTGACGGCGCTAAAGCTAACTTTTTCGTCGCCAAGGTTGAGGACTTTTTGCTGCCAACTGTCCCCCCCATCGCTGGTTTCAAAGAGGGTAGATTTGGTCCCCACTAACCAACCGTGCTGCGGGTCGTCGGTAAAGGCGATATCGGCAAAAGTGGAGTCAGTGTCGAGGGTGAGGATTTGCCAAGGACTACTGCTCAGGGATGGCACATTACTACAGCTAAAGCAGAAAAAGGCTACAGCTAGAACTATTACGAATTGTTTCAGTTTTCTCATCAATGGTTCAGAAGTATTGGTCAAGGAATCGGGACGGATTAAGGTTTGTACCCGATGAGTTACAGGCTCATAAGAGCCGTTGGATTTAAAGATAATGAGTGCTTGAGTTAGTTTAAACCATATAAACTAATAAAGAAAACAAATCCTAGCGCTAAAGCCCCGAAAATCAAAATATTTTTTTGTGCGGGAGTGAGACGGTTGACTCCAAAACCATAGCTAAGATTTTCTTGGAATCCCGAAGGAGCATCTTTAGCTCCAATGTTGATAAATTGGGAACGACGCACACCACACACGGGACAGCGCCACGTTTCTGGCAATTCCTCGAAGGGGGTTCCGGCAGGAGTGTTGGTTTTACTATCTCCCTTGCTGGGGTCGTAAACGTAGCCGCAGGAGCGACATTCGTAGTTGGCAGGGGCCTGGTCGGCTAGGGTTAGTTCTGGTGGGCGATCGCTCATAACTAAGATTAAGGGAATTTTCAACACTCTGTTACAAATTATCCTTGAAAATTGACCTCTCTCACGGCCAACCCCCAACAGAATAGCTAGTTTTCAAGTCTGAAAAGGATTAGCGGGGCAGCATATCGGCTTTAAAAAAGGTAAGATTGATCTATTAGGGCTTAAATGTCTATTAAAACTTTATTAAGTTTATATTTGGGCTATTTACCCTGATTTTGGTAGTAAAATTTATTCCGAGAAATTGAGAAATTTTAGGCAGGGAAGAAATTAGGGGGCTGATTTCTCACCTCTAACCGATTATTCTTGACCAAATTGACTAAATCCCTAGCTTAATTTCTTCTTAGAGGCGAGAGTGAAGCTAAATTACTTGTCTCCATATTGCATAAATTTAATCAATTTTAGCGATCGCTTTTATATTTTGGCATAAATGGGCTGCTCCCTCGCCGTTCCCTGTTCCCGAAAACGAAAACTTCGCCCCTCACCATTAAGATAACTGCTATCAACCTGATATTATAGGTATATAATTAACCTTAACTATCCCTTAAAAAGAGAGTAAACATTGTGTTCAACCAGCTTGATTGGAATCCTGCCTGCCTACTCAATTGAAACCTTAGAACCAAATACGGTATTTTTTCTATCTGAGCGAGAATCTATCTGTTTTCAAGAGCCGCTTTATTATCGTTTAGTAAGATTAATCGATGGTCAACGTAATTTTGATGAAATTATTGATATTCTTCAGTTAGAATTTTTACAAAATCAAGAAATTAATCCCAATAATCCTAATTCGCTTGCAGTTATTATTAATTATAGTCTGGCAATTCAAAAAGCAATTTTTCAGTTATATAAACGAGGGTTTTTATTAGAAAAAAAAGAATTATTACCGTCTAATCTAGCAATTTTATGCCATCATCTTCAGGTTTCTCAATCCCAAGCTTTTGAACGATTACAATCTCTGAAGGTTACCGTTAAAAGCCTAGGCTCAATTCCCCAGCAAGATTTGATCAATATTTTAAATTCCTTGCAAGTTCAAGTCGCAGATGAAGGGGATTTAACCATTATTTTAACCGATAATTATCTTCATCCTGATTTAGAGAGTATTAATCAACAAGCTTTAGCCTCGCACAAGCCTTGGTTATTAGTTAATCCCCTGGGAAACCTAGCCTGGATTGGTCCCTTATTTGATCCCGATAAAACTGGTTGTTGGCATTGTTTGGCTCAACGATTACGAGATAATCGTCCCGTGGAGGAATTTATCATTAGACAGAGAGAAAATAAGATTTCTTTAATTTCTCCTTTAGGGTTTTCTTCAGCGACAATACAGACGGTTTTAAATCTGACGGCTATGGAGGTTTTTAAGTGGATTATTCAAGGTAAAAATCAACGTTTAGAAGGAATACTAATGACTTATGATACTTTAAATTTACAATTTCAAGAGCATATTTTAGTTAAATGTCCGAACTGTCCTAGTTGTGGATATTCTCTAAATAAAACACCTTTACCTGTGGTTTTGGGACATCGGAAAAAGGCTTTTACCAGTGATGGGGGACATCGTTTTTGTTCTCCTGAAGAAACCTTAAGAACCTATCAACATCATATCGGTCCTATTACGGGAATTGTGCGAGAATTAAATAAGATACAAGGGAATGCTTTAGTTCATACTTATGTAGCTAAACATCATTTTCGCAGTGTGTTTGATGATTTAGACAGTTTACGGCAAAATATTGGAGGTAGAAGTGCGGGAAAAGGCCGTACAGATAGTCAAGCAAAAGCAAGTGGATTTTGTGAAGCTATTGAGCGCTATTCGGGAGTTTTTCAAGGGAATGAAATCAGAGAAAAAGCGAGTTATCAAGAGTTAGGAGATAAAGCTATTCATCCTAACAAATGTATGAATTTTAGTGAAAAACAATATCAACATCGAGAAGAATGGAATGCGAAGAATCAAGGATGGTTTCAAAAAGTCCCTGAACCTTTTGATGAAACTAGAATCATTGATTGGACACCTGTATGGTCTTTAACTGCTCAAGATTTTAAATATTTACCGACGGGATATTGTTATTATGGTTATTCTCAATCTGAACCCTTAGATTGTTGGGCGGATTCTAATGGCTGCGCCGCAGGAAATACGATAGAAGAAGCGATTTTACAAGGGTTTATGGAGTTAGTGGAACGGGATTGTGTGGCTTTATGGTGGTATAATCAATTAGTTAAACCTTCCGTTAATCTGGAAAGTTTTTATCAGCCGTATTTTGAGCAATTAAAGCAATATTATGAGGGGTTAAATAGGGAGCTATGGGTATTAGATATTACCAGTGATTTGAATATCCCTTGTTTTGCTGCTATTAGTCCGAGAAAGGAGCAGGAAGTGGAGGATATTTTATTAGGATATGGAGCGCATTTTGACCCGAAAATTGCTATTAGTCGAGCGTTAACGGAGGTTAATCAAATCTTACCGAATGTGTTATCTTTTAAGGAAGATGGGACAACGATTTATAATCCTTCTGCGGATCCTTTGGCGGTTAAATGGTGGCAAACTGCAAGGTTAAGCAATCAATCTTATTTAGTTCCCGATAGTAAAATAATACCGAAAAAAAGTTATGATTATTTACAATTAGCTAGTGATGATTTATTAGAGGATGTTAAATTGTGTCAGCGAATTGTTGAGTCAAAGGGGATGGAAATGTTAGTATTAGACCAAACTCGTGCTGATATTGGTTTAAGAGTTGCTCAAGTCATTATCCCCGGAATGCGTCATATGTGGAAGCGTTTAGGGGCAGGAAGATTATATGATGTTCCTGTTAGCATGGGATGGTTAAAAGAGACTTTGACGGAAGATGAATTAAATCCTTTTCCCATGTGGATGTAATGCTTTGGAATAGGGGACATTATAACTGAATGGTTACAAATTAAGTTTTTATTTTGTTTGTAAAAAATCATCTGGACTAATACCAGCCTGTTTGAGAATAGCTCTTACAGTCCCCTCTGGTAGATCACCAGAATGATTAGGAATTGTTGTATAGTTCTCTGTCTCTGGATTGTACCAAATTTCGTGACTACCTGCGGCTTGGCGATCTAAAACAAAACCAAGCTTTTTAAGTTTTTTGATAATATCACGATACCGAAATCCTGATAATCTTCCCATTTTTTATTTTAATCTGTTTAGACAACTAAAGGGTAGTAAAAATCATCTTCTATATCTTTTAAATTATCAATTTGATTGCGTTGTTTTTTAGCCTCGATTAATTGATGAGCGACATCTCTGGCAATTTCTAGGGTTTCTTTAAGGGTTTTCCCTTGTGCAACTAATCCCTGTAAGTCATCGGAGGTTGCTAAATAGACTCCTTCGGGTAGCTTTTCAATATGTAATTGGATCAATTTTTCCATCAGTTTTTCTCCTAGTTTAAGGCTTAATGGTCATTATAGGGTACATAGAGAATTAACAAAGTACAGGTATTTTATCCCTGACAAACTAGAAGCTTGTTCTACATTTTATTATGAGCGCGAGGATAAAACGAATTTCCAGGCTGATAACTTCTCAATTCTAACCGATCTGAGCCAGAAATGGATAAGCTGCCCTGATGACAGATAGACAAAGGGTGTGTCACCGAAGTAACACACCTGCTGAAAATAGGCGAGAGTTCTACTTAAGGTTAAGGAAATAGTTTTGTATCCAAGTGATATTCTCAGTCCACGCAGAGGATTTAATATAATCATCTACCAAATCTTTCATCTTGGGAATTTGAGAGCAACCATCCAGAGGAATCGTTTCTGTTAAATCGACATTAATTCGCTGATATTGTCGATCCCCCAAGATCATTTTTACCTGAAAATCATCTAAAATTGATGAACCATCCATCATGATTGAAAGTAAGGGAATCTTTGGTGTGTCATCAAATTCTATTGGCCAAAACCATGTTGTCGGTCCATATCTTAACAGTCCATCGGGTTGATACTCTGGTCTCATCCGATTGTGAGTTTGCCCCGTCCCAACTGATAGTATTTTAATGTCTCCAATAGCAAGATTTCTGTCCTTTAAAATTCCCGAACCTAGAACTCTAGCTAAGGCTAATGTGCTAGGGTTGTTAGCAAATACACCACCATCAATACAAAGTCCATAAGTAGGATGCTTATAAGGGGGAAAATACACCGGTGCGGCACTGGTACAAAGCGCAGCATCTATCATTAGTGTATCCTGGCTGGCACTGTTGGGTAAATTATCAAGGGTTATGGGTCTCCATGAAGGATTATTTGTGTCGGCTTCATTATACAGTTGAAATGTCGTTACTAAAACTTTAGATTCTAGGGTCGATAAGGGTTGGTTAAACTGGGTTAAACTATTCTCCAAAACCGATTTTAATCCATTGTTGTCATATTTGACATACAATAGTTGTTCTAGATTTTCTATAATCTTTGCAAAAATGGTGTCTTTCAATTCATTGCTCTTAGCCAGTTCTTCCAGAAAACGATCTAAAAAAGCATCTGACTTAGGGGGTTGATAAGGGGTAAAGATTTGGGAACAATTAGTGCTGCTGTTATAAATATTAACCGCATCGGCAATAGGAATACCACTAGCTAATCCTAAAGCAATAATTCCCCCTGTTGATGTTCCTGTAAACAGATCAATTTTGTCAAGAAAAGGGATTTGTTTATCGAGTTCTTGCAGAATCATGGCGGTGATTAATCCCCGAATACCACCCCCGTCACAGGATAAAATTAAGAAATTAGAATTACTCATTGATTGATTCTCCTTTTTGGGAATAAGATGTGAACAAAATTTATTGAAAAAATTGACTGAAAAAATTACTCAAACGTTACGCATCACAGGTTGAGATTGAATGGTAAGATTCATTGGTTTTTTCTCCTTAATGAAAAATTGACTGATTTCAGAATGATTGCCAATTGCCTAGACTACAAAGCCTATATAATTGACTTTTGTAAGCAGTTGAGAAAGAGAGAAAGGAAAAAAAATATGATTTTTAAACCTTTCCCTCGTTCTTTATTTCTGAGTTAGATTTTGGTATTTTAACAAAAGGTCTAATTCAGAAAATTAGCCGCTACTAGCAGACAGTGTGATCGCACTCTTTCCTTTGGATTTCCTATCCGTTTACGCAGTCACAGCTCATGAAGCCAGTGTCAACACAGTGCCGACCTTGTCCGCAGTTGACCACGCCACACCCAAACGGACAGAAGAACGATAGATTAATGCCTAATCCAGAAACAGAAGTAATGTTCGCAGTCCGCACAACAGGTTGGGATTGAATGGGAAGATTCATCGGTTTTTTCTCCTTATTTGAGAGTTGACTGTTTGTTAATGGTTTGAGAGTTTGCCTAACACATATCACTGATTCGCGGTATATGTGAGGCGAGAATTAGATAAGTCATTGGGGTTTTTCCCTAGTCTTTATTTTTGTACGCAGTCGCAACTATCACCATCACATTTAGGTTGTAAAGCCTTGCCACATTTGTTGATATCTACTGAACCATTTCTGCAAGTACAATAAGCACTGGCATTAATTCCTAAACCCATGCCGTAAGGATAGATAAGAGAATTACATTGGGCATTTCTTAAATTCCGAGCAACAGGTTGGGATTGAACTGGAAGGTTCATGTTTTTTTCTCCTAATTAAATTGTTAATTTCTACAGAGAACAACTACAACCACTGATCGCACCGCAAGCGGTTTGACCTCCTAATCCACAACAGAGATCGCAAGCTAAATCAGATAGTTCGATTCGGCGTTGCATAATAGAGATATGAATGGAGGAAATCAAAATGCAATGCCCTGAATGTAAATCTACCCATATCCGTAAAAATGGCATCAATAAACAAGGTAAACAAAATCATATTTGTGTAACCTGTGGCCGTCAATTTATTAATAACTATGAAAAACAGAAAGGCTATGACGAAAAAACGAAGCGAGAATGCCTAACTGCCTATGTTAATGGGATGGGATTTAGAGGAATAGAAAGGCTAAAGGGAGTTCATCATACGACCGTAATTAATTGGGTAAAATCTGTGGGAGAATTATTGCCAGGGGTTCCTATGACCCAGAAACAATTCCTGAAGTAGGGGAACTGGATGAATTGGAAACCTTTGTTGGCTCAAAAAAAACAAAATCTGGGTGTGGACAGCCGTTGACCACTTTAAAAAAGGAATTTTAGGTTGGGTAATCGGAGACCATAGTAGCGAAACGTTTCGCCCATTATGGGAATTAGTTAAGTCTTGGGGATGCTATTTTTATGTGAGTGATGGATGGTCAGTTTATCCATGTTTTATAGCAGAGGGCGACCATATAATTAGTAAGACTTATATGACCAGAGTAGAGGGTGAGAACACACGTTTAAGACATTATCTAGCCCGATTGCATCGCCAAACACTCTGCTATTCTAAGTCTACAGAAATGTTAGGATACTCTATTCGTTTATTAATTCATTATCTGAAGTTTCAAGAAGTGCCTATTCCTTACTGATTCATAGCTTAATTCAGCAACGCCTTCGATTCCTCTGATTCCAGAAAGCCTTACTGTACTTACTTTTCTCGAAGTGGGTGGGACTTGAAGGGGAAGATTCATGAGTATTTCTCCTTTTAAGAATTGAGTTTTCGGCAGATTTCACGAGCTAAGTAAGGCAATCGATCACAAACTTCTGGGTCGCTTTCGAACGCATATTTTTTAGTTAAAAGCATCACATTTCTGAGAGATATCTCAGGACGTCTTCTACTTTCTTCGGAATAGTATTCTGCCAGATCTTCAGAGGTAAAGCTGAAGCCTCTCTCAGCAGCCAGTATAACAGTAAGATCCATTAAACTTTGGACATCTGTTGTTACCTCTAGACTATTTTGAATTTCTAGATCACTCTCAGCAATTTCATTAAACTGTCTGACGGCTTGGATAGACATAAGTTCTCCTGTGATGTGTTAAGATTGAGACCAAGAACGAACTTGACCGATAGTGACGGGAATGACATGGCTCACATCAATGGTGAAACGAAAAACTCGATTAGAACGCTGGTTATTTTCGGGATCAAAGAAGCTTAATTTTACGTCGTAGCAATCGGAATCAGGGCGACAAATCGGGCTTTTTTCCACGGAAATAGAATCCAGAACCCGTTGACCACCTGCCGCGCTCGCAATCGCCACAGAAGACTGAAAAGCGTTAGTGGCTGAGAAATTTAAGGCTCGTTCTTGAGGGGTTGTCCCTAAATTCTGATAATCATAATAAATCCGATTCAAATAGTCTTCAATTTGAGAACGTAAACTGTCTTCTGAAACATTAGTGCCAGCCATTTGAGGCATCACTGATTGCACTAAAGCGGGAACCGACCAGCTATACATCCCCCGTACTTCAGGAATAATCACAGGGACAACTTGACCGGACATTAAGCGAACACTACCGCTAATCACCCCTGGCACTGAGATTCGTTCAATATTTTCATCTCCTAAATAGGCACGGAGTCGATCAAATGTCACACTAGCATCAGCACCCACTGGCACAATGGCGTAAATAGGTGTTGCATCCAAACTCAGTGTCCAAATCAGGGATTGCGCCTCATAGGGATTTTCATTAAGATACTCTAACAAACTCATATCAGGAGGCATGGCTTGAGTAAAAGAATCTCGCCGTGCTTCTGTGCCGAAATCTGTGCCTAATTGACCAATTGCGTAAACAATTTGGGGCGCACCATTACCATTGCCACTACAGGCACAAGCAGAGGGGGTAATAGAAGAATTCACTTCATTGTTGGGGGTAACTGACATGGAATTAAGACTAGAAGGATGAATTGACATAATAGAGGTGGTTTTCGCTTGTGATCCCTCTGTTTCTAAGGCTGAGGGCAGAACAGCGAAGGGTGAAGTAGAATAGAACTCTTGCAAATTAATTATATGTTATAATGATAGGTTAACTAACTTTCCCCAAAAAATTAGTTAACCAGTACGTTCGTCCTGAATGAAAACTTGAAGTTTAACTTTTAACTCAAAACTCTTTAGATATGCTTTAATTTGGTTATCAAAACCTCTTTATTTAAGCGGCACAAACTATCTCAATTTTTATAATTGAGAATAAATTCTCCTTGACTTGATTAATCTTTAGGCAACTTTTAAGAAGCTGCTATACCTATCCCTAACTCACAGTTATAAATAGCCGCCAACAAGTTAACTCTTAAACTATATCTTCGACGACGATTCCGATATTTACAGGATAAGATTTTAAAGATTTTGAGTTTCCTATTTATATGTTCAATGATAATCCTTTCTTTGGCTAAAGCCTTGTTATACTCTTTTTCTAACTCTGTTAATTTTCTATTTTTCGATTTCTTTTTCGGTGTATAACTATTACTATGGTATGGAGCTATTCCCTGATAACCACTGTCTTCTATGCTGGTAGTTAAAGGATGAAAACGAACTCGACTTTTTTTAAATAAACTAAAATCATGACCTCTGCCTTTCCCACAAAAGACACAGATAATTTCCTCTGTATTTTGATCAGCTACTAATTGGAATTTTAAAGTATGATAACCTCTTTTACCCCCCAAAAAATCTTTCTGTTTCTTTTGGGGGCGTTCAATGGGAGTTTCCGTTACATCCATTACCGTTACGACCGGTATCTCTGCTTGATTTAGTAGAGCTTTTTTTCCTTTTAAACGGAAGTTTCCCGATTGTAAAAGCATTTTTTCCGTCTTATTTACAATCCGACATATAGTTGATTCTGATAGTTCCCAGCTTGTACCAATGTGAAAATATGTTCTATATTCTCGCCAATATTCTAACGTTACTAAAACTTGTTCTTCTATAGATAGTTTAGGTTTCGGTCCCCTTTTAGATGGTGAATTAGAGTCGTCTTCAACACTTTTTACTGATTCTACCATCTTTCTATATGTTTGTTTATACACACCGAAACGGCGTTTGAATTGTTCATCTGATAAGTTTTGATAATCCATAATTTTGCTAATAAACATAGCAAAATTATAGATGATTTCCTGACCTAAGATCACATTTTATTCTTTTTTCCACTTCAATCTAAGAATTGAGAAAAAAGCAAAACCTTATATTATACCATAAAAAAATTATGCAAGAGGTCTATTAGATTTAAAGGGTCACTTTATGGTGTGACTCCCTAATTCCTTAAGGAGAACACATGAATTAATCAGGCGACTAAAATCATCAAAACCCTTTTACCTTCTGACTTGTAGCGGTTTCAGGGGATGAAAAGAAGGCAGCAAAAAAGCGATCGCTTATCCCTCAAGGAAAACACCTGCCCTAAGTAAGGAGATGCTACCACCGGATTATGAGTATAACCTTTCAATTAGTTCTGGCTTTACTTTCCCGTGGTCAAGTGATTTTACAAGGAGAAAACCATGACAAAAAAGCCTCATATTAAACTCATCCACATTGGAGAGTACATGGCTGAAGTGGAAGTCGAACTGATTGAGACTCCCGAAGGATGGTCGCCCTATTTATCATTAGAAGACGCTCAAAAATTAGATGATGTCCGGGAAGCCCTTCGTCAAGGTGATCTACAAAAAGCTTCCAATTTAGCACATCTTTACAAAATTACCCCTCTTACCGTTTAACTAAACTTTGACCAGAAAAAATTAAAAAGCGATCGCTATTCCTAAGAACAACACAGCGATCGCCTAATACTAAATCTGGTTATTAAAAACTGATTATTTATTTACCCTTTTGCCTATTGCATGAGTAGAAAACGGGTTTCTCGGAGAAACCCGTTTTCTGTGCGTATAACTTATAATTCTTCCCGAAGAATACGGCGTAAATCGGACTGAGTGAGCGATCGCTCAGAAGGAGATTGGATATATTGTTTTAAAGCCTCATTAATTAGGGTTTGATAACCCATTCCTGCGGTTTCAGCCTGTTCTCGAAAATAAGCTAGAATCTCATCATCTAGATAAATGGTAATGCGTGTTTTTCCCTGAGAGGAAATGAGCGCCCCTCGTTTTCCTTTAGAAAAATCATATTCCTTTCTCATAAGTTTTTCTCTCTTGTTTTGTAGCACGACGAGCAGAAATCAAGCGAATGACTTCACCCCGCAAAGTATAAATAACCACTAATAGTGATCCCATGTTTCCCATCCCCACTGCAATATAGCAATTCCCATAGTTGTGAGGTACAGAGTCTTAGGTTTTGAGGAGTCAGGAGTCAGGAGTCAGGATTCGGGATTCAGGATTCAGGAGTCAGGATTCGGGATTCAGGATTTAAGATTTTGGTGTACCTCATGAGATTGGGAAACGCTATAAAACGTTCTTCTGTTATACAATCGGGATCAAGATCATGAATAGCGAGGGGATCAAAAAACACCATTTCAGCTTCTGCAAAGAAAACACCGTGCTTTTGCCAGTTGGTTTTTGCTTTTCTGGGATCATATTCAAATGTCATACATACATTATATGTATCTTAGAAGGTTGAGTCAAGCTCAAAACCCCTTCAGAGGGTTGTGGTAATGGTTATTAACCTCAAAGAAGCGATCCCATTTCTTAGAAAATCAAGAAATGATATCCTATATAATTACAAAATTCTGGTATAATAGACCAATATTACTTGATATGAGTTATCAACAAAAATTCAACCTGGAAAGGATTAATAATCCTCAGTTGATTATCTATGTGCTAACCATCTCGTCAATCTTCACTGTAGAGAATCTGACAACCCACTTCTAAGCCCGATCATGTTACGCTACCGCTAACCCATCCTACAAATAATTGTGCCTCCCTGCTTAAGTTTAATAAAGTGCTGTATCAAGTTTAACCCAATCAATCCATGGAGTTTTAGAGGATGAAAAGAAAGCCGCAAAAAAGCGATCGCTTTTTCCCAATCAAATATAATTTAGGTAGAAAATTGCCGAAAACCCTCTATGCTCAACGGGTACAAAATTATTGATGCTGATTCCCATGTCATTGAACCCCCCGCAATGTGGGGACAATACCTAGAACCTAAATTTAGGGAATTTGCTCCTTCTGCTGACATGAAAATCAAAGGAGAACCGATTAGTCAAAAAATCTCCCCACAAGTCCAAGCAGAAGGGAATAAGCAGATGAGGCAAGCTCATCCCCAAGCTTATCTCAATCGCTATAACCCAGAGTCCCATGTTCAAGCAATGGTACAAATGGGGGTAGACATTGCCTTTATTTATCCTACTTATGGACTGTGGTTATTTGCCATTGATAGCCTACCCGCCGAAGTGATGGGGGCTTTTGTCCGTGCCTATAATAGATGGTTATCGGAAGAATTTTGTAGCTATGACCCCCCTAGACTGAAAGGAGTCGCTGCAGTCAATCAACACGATCCCGAAGATATGGTCAAAGAGCTACACCGCATGGCAAAGTTGGGCTGGAAGGCGGTTTTTTTGCGCCCTAACCCCGTTAAAGGCAGAATTTTGAGCGATCCAGCCTATGAACCCTTTTGGGCGGCCTGCGAGGATTTGGACATGGCTGTAGGAATTCATGAAGGCACTCATAGCCGCTTACCCACCACTGGCGCAGAGCGGTTTAATAGTCGGTTTGCGCTTCATGCTTGTTCTCACCCGATGGAACAAATGATGGCACTGTTAGCCTTAATTGAGGGGGGGGTTTTAGAACGTCATCGGAGGCTGAGGGTGGCGTTTCTAGAGTCAGGGTGTGGTTGGCTTCCCTATTGGTTATGGAAGCTTGACGAAGAGTATAAAAATTTACATTGGGAAGTCCAAGATCGGGTAAAATTACCACCATCGGAGTATTTTCGCCGTCAGTGTTACATTGCAGTGGAACCCTCTGAACCCTGTTTGGCTCAGGTCATTGATTTTATCGGTTCTGATAACTTAATCTTCGAGTCTGATTATCCTCACATGGATCATCAGGCTGATGGGGCAAAAAAAGTTATAGGACTTGAAGACAACTTATCTCAGGAGATAGTTAAAAAAATCGTTTGGGAAAATCCTCAGCGATTTTATGCTTTAGCCTCTTAACGAAATTTTTTTACGGAGTTTAGCCATCATTTAGCGTCTCTATTTTTTCAACAAATCTTCAAATCAAAGGAGTTTCTGCTCATGATTACATCTCAAAGTATCAAGCAATTACACAGCTTCGTTGTTAGTACCAATACCGAGAAAGCTTCCCTTGCGTCAGATTCAGATGGGGTAAAGACTACACATAACTATTATAATCGAATTGTAAAACAGTGCAAAAAATTGTCTCAACTCGTAGCTATTTCTTGGCTAGAACATGAAAATGCTCGACAAATACGGCGGATATTTCTCGACTTCAAGAACAATGATTTTGAACGCCAAAGTACGACCTATATACATAGGGTAGATTTACTGACAGGAAAAAAAGGAGATTTGTTAGAACCTTGGTTTCCGAATAATAGTTTTGGATCAATTTTTGATCCGAAAGAAATCAACTATTTTCTCATCCAAGTCAACTGGGATACCTTTGAAGGAAGTCTCAGAGAAATGACGCAACCTTCTGTAGAACAAGAAGGACCTTTCTTTATTATGACATTGCCCTATCCTCCCAAACCCAGTGCCGAGAATGTTAATTTAGATGATGTCCCGCTTGCATGGTTAACAAGCAAGGTAGATGTGAACAACCCAAACGAAACAGTTAGCGATCCCTTTCCACCAGTTCCTTATCTTCCAACAACTTGTACCTAATTAAATACCCATCACAAGACCTAGCCTAGCCATAGAATAAGTGTTAAACTTTAAACATGGGTTTATCCTATGGCTTACTGGGTTAAAATATTATGGTGACTAACTATCAGATCCTTGAAAAAATATATGAAAGTAACAAAACCTTAGTTTATCGAGGAACTACACAGCCAGATAATCAACCTACTATTCTGAAAATTCTTAAAGAAAATTATCCAAGTGTTTCAGACCTTACACGCTACAAACAGGAATATGAAATTACTTCCTCTTTAAAGGTAGATAATACCATTAAGTCCTATGATTTACAAAGACATGAGAATAGTTTAGTCATGTTTTTGGAAGATTTTGGTGGGCAGTCTTTAGATTTATTATTATCTCAATGTCAATTAAGTCCAGAAGAATGTTTAATCATTGCCATTCAGATAACAGAGGGATTAGCGGCCATTCATAACGCTAATATTATTCACAAAGATATTAATCCATCTAACATTGTTTATAATCGGCAAACTCAAAAACTTAAAATTATTGATTTTGGAATTGCTACTCATTTATCTCAAGAAATTCAAACCTTTTGTTCTCCCTATCAATTAGAAGGAACATTAGCTTATATTGCCCCAGAACAAACCGGAAGAATGAATCGAAAACTCGATTATCGGAGTGATTTTTATAGTCTGGGGGTAACTTTTTATGAACTTTTAACTAATAAACTTCCATTTGCAACAACTGACCCAATGGAGTTAGTTCATTGCCATATCGCACAACATCCCTTACCCCCTCATGAAATCACCTCAGATATTCCCTTAGCAATTTCTAATCTAGTTATCAAATTATTAGCGAAAACGCCAGAAGAAAGATATCAAAGTGCTTGGGGAATCAAAGCAGATTTAGAAACCTGCTTGAACCAGTTACAGTCTCAAGGACAAATATTGCCCTTTTCTCTCGGAAAACTGGATATTTTTGAAAAGTTTCAGATTCCCCAAAAACTTTATGGTCGAGAACAAGAAATTACTCAACTGTTGACAACATTTGAGGGAGTTATTCAGGGAACAAAAGAAATAATTATCATTTCTGGTTATTCAGGCATTGGCAAGACTGCTTTAGTCAATGAAATTCACAAACCGATTACAGAACAAAAAGGCCAGTTTATTCGGGGTAAATTTGAGCAATTACAGGGAGACATCCCTTATTCAGCTATTGCTAAAGCTTTTCATGACTTAATATCTACAATTTTAAGTGAGCCGGAAGTTATCCTACAAAACTGGAAAACAAAATTGTTAGAAGCCTTAGATGGTAATGGAAAAATTATTATTGATATAATTCCCGAAGTAGAAAAAATTATTGGGCAACAGCATCCCGTTGAAATACTTAGTAAAACTGAAAATCAAAATCGATTTCATAGAGTCTTTAAAAGATTTATGAATGTCTTTTTAACAAAAGAGCATCCATTAGTTATTTTTATTGATGATTTACAGTGGGCAGATTTACCTTCTTTGAATTTAATTGAACAATTAATTTCAGATACAGATATTCAATATTGTCTCTTGATAGGGGCTTATCGAGATAATGAAGTCAGTTCAACTCATCCATTAAGACGGACTTTAGAAAAAATTCAGCAAGCAAAAGTCACAATTAACCAAATTATCCTTAAACCCCTAAAAATAAATCATGTTAATCAATTAATTGCTGATACCCTGATTTGTTCAACAGAATTGACAAAACCTTTAGCTAAATTAATTTTCAAAAAAACAAATGGAAATCCTTTTTTCCTCAGTCAACTTCTCTATTCCTTATACCAAGAAAAGTTATTAAGACTTAACATCGGTCAATATTTTTTAAACTCAGAAGATAATCCCCAAGTTTATTGGCAATGGGATATAAAACAAATTGAAAAGGTCTCCCTCACCGATAATGTCATTGAATTGATGGTCAAGAAAATCAAAAAAGTAGATGATAAAACTCAACAGGTTATCAAATTAGCTGCTTGTATTGGCCATGAATTTAACTTAAAAATTCTGGCTCTGCTCAACCAGAAATCTCAAATTATCACGGCTAGAGAATTACAGTCTGCTCTTGATATGGGATTGATTATTCCCCTAGACAATAACTATAAAGTTCCTTTGCTGTTAGATTTAGAAGAATTATCAAACAACCGTGCTGAAAATTCTTTATCTGTCTGTTATAAATTTTTACATGATCGAGTACAACAAGCTTCTTATTCTCTTATATCAGAGGAAGAAAAAAGAGAAGTTCATCTAGAGATTGGCCGTCTCCTCCTCAAAAATATTCAAGAAGATGATTTACACAATCAACTTTTTGATATTGTTAATCACTTTAATAAGGGAGCTACTTTAATCACTAAACAATCAGAAAAAAATGAGTTAGCTAAATTAAATCTTCAAGCGGCGAAAAAAGCAAACGTTTCAACTGCTTATGGAGTTGCATTAAGATTTTTAGAAGAAAGTTTAGCATTGTTAGGGAATAATAGCGGGGAAAATCAATACCAGTTAACGTTAGAAATTCAGATAGAATTGTTAGAAACTCTCTACCAGAATACACAGTGGGAGCGCATGAAAGGGCTATCTACAGATATTTTAGAAAAAGTGACTAACATTCTTGATAGAGTCAAAATTTATGAACTAGAAATCTTGTCCTATTACGCTCAATTTCAGCCAGATATAGCTATTAAGGTCGCATTTATTGCTTTAGAACAATTGGGAATCAAGATTGACCAAAATCAAGAAGGTGTCACTGAGAGAAAAATCAAAAATAAAATTAAGCAACAAACCAAATCCTTGAAATTACTATTAAAAGATAAAAAAGTTGAAGACTTAGTTGACTTACCGAAAATGACCGATCCTTATAAGCTTGCCGCTATTTCAGTAATGCAAAAGGTTACAACTGCTTTAGCGACAACAAATTTTGCATTATTTGTTGAAATTGTATTAATTCAGCTTAATTTTTGCCTTAATTATAACAATCCTCCTCAGGCCGCCGCTACTTATAGTCTCTATGGAGTGCTTTTATGTGGAATTGTAGAAGACTTTGATTTTGGTTATCAGTTTGGACAACTATCTATGGCATTCTTAGAACAAGATAATATTAATAGGATAGAGCCTTTTATTATTCATCAGTATTATGGTTTTATCATGTATTGGAAAGAGCATATTAATCAAAAAATAATCTTAGAACAATTACTGAATAGTTTACAAAAACTTCTCAATGTGGGGCATAATGAATACGTTTCTTATCTGGCTTTAGATTATTGCTTAATCAAATTTTTCGGAGGATGTAATTTAGAAGAGTTAGGGCAAGATTATTACAAATATAGCCAATTAATTCAATCTCTCAACCTTGAGTATTCTCGTAACTATATAGAAATATGCAGCAATATGGTTGTTAATTTAACTTGTATTGATCAACCTAAATATCTTCTTTTAATTGGTAAATCCCAAGATCAAGAAGCACAGTATATAGAAGATTTTACCCAAAATAATCATCAATGGTTGTTGTTTATTTACTATTTTGGCAAAATGTTTATTAATTATTTTTTAAAAGATTATGTCGAGGCTTTTAATAATAGTCAGTATGCAGATAAGTATGTGATGGCGATTGTCGGATATATCTGCAAACCACACCATATTTTTTTCTTCTCCCTTTCTCATCTTGCCTATTATCCTAGTTGTAATAGAGACCAACAAAAAGAATTATTCAAACAAATTAATAGAAATTTAAACTACCTGAAGAATTATGCTAGTCACTGTCCTGAAAACTTTCAACATAAATATTGTTTAGTCGAAGCAGAAAAAGCCCGAGTCTTAGGTCAAAACTGGAAAGCTCAAGAATTTTATGAAAAAGCAATTGAAGGAGCAAAAAAGTATGAATTTATCCATGAAGAGGCTTTAGCTTATGAACGCGCCTCTGAATTTTATTTTACTTTAGGTAGAGAAGAAATTGCTAAACTATATCTCAGAAATGCCTATCATTGTTACATTCGTTGGGGTGCAAAGGCCAAAGTTAAACAATTAGAAGAAGAATACCCTCAATATTTATTAGGCATCAGCAGTCAAAACAAATCTAAAGGACTGAGTACCACCATTTCAACCACTGGTAATGATGGAGCAGTTCTTGATTTAACCACTATTCTCAAAGCTTCGCAAGCAATTTCTGGAGAAATTAAACTAGAAAATCTTCTGCAAAACTTAATGAAAATTGTCATTGAAAATGCAGGAGCGCAGAAAGGTTATTTGATTTTAGAACAGCAAGGAAATTGGGTCATTGAAGCCCAAGGCGCAATCGATGAAGAAACTATTAATATCTTACAATCAATTCCCATAGAATCTATCGACCATAATCACTCAATTCCTATCTTACCCACTAGCATTATTAATTATGTCGCTCGGACAAAAGAAACTATCGTTTTAAATGATGCCACTTCATCAGGTCAATTTACCAACGATTCTTACATTATTGCTAAAAAAACTAAATCCATTCTTTGTACTACTTTACTCAATCAAGGTCAATTAAAAGGAATTGTTTATTTAGAAAATAATTTAACAACAGGCGCATTTACCTCAGAAAGAGTTGAACTATTAAATATTCTAGCAGCTCAAGCTGCTATCTCTATTGATAACTCAAGACTCTATCAAACCTTAGAACAAAGAGTAGAAGAACGGACAAAAGAACTCACAAATACTTTAGAGGTACTGAAAGCAACTCAAGCAGAACTTATCTTTGAAAATGACCTGCTTAAAACTGCTGAACAACCTCCCAAATTTGTCTATCAAGTGGGGGGAAGTTTACCGATGGATGCGCCGAATTATGTGGTTCGACAAGCTGATCGCAATCTTTATAAAGCTCTCAAACAAGGTCTATTTTGCTATGTTTTAAATGCACGTCAAATGGGAAAATCTAGCTTAATGGTACGGATGATGAGCCAATTACAAAAGGAGGTAATTAGATGTGCAGTAATTGACTTAACTCGGCTAGGAACAGACAATATTACCCCCGAACAATGGTATAAAGGATTAGCCGTTGATCTGCTCCGCAGTTTTGGATTAATCAAAGAATTGAAAACTTTTAAAGCTTGGTGGAGTGAACAATTAGACCTGCCTCCTGTACAACGATTAGGACAATTTATAGAAAATTTTCTTCTAGTTAATGACGATTTTGATCAGCAGCCATCTAGACAATCGACAGTTATATTTATTGATGAAATTGATAGCATTTTAGGGTTAAAATTTGATGTCTCTGACTTTTTTGCTTTAATTCGTTCTTTTTATAACCAGAGAGCGATTCAACCTCAATTTCAAGAGCTAACTTTTGCCTTTTTTGGTGCTACCACACCTTCAGCTTTAATTACTGACCCCCAGAAAACACCTTTTAATATTGGTAACGCTATTGAATTAGCAAGTTTTAAGGAACACGAAGCCCAACCTTTATTATATGGGTTAACAGAAAAAGTCAGTAATCTTCAGACAATGCTTAAACAAGTCTTAAGCTGGACGGGAGGGCAACCTTTCTTAACTCAAAAACTCTGTCAACTGATGCGGGATAGTGAGCAACCAATCCCCTCTAATCAAGAAGAACAATGGTTAGCTCAGTTAGTAGCAGAAAAAATTATTCAAGATTGGGAGATGCAGGATCAACCCGAACATTTAAAAACTATTCAAGATCGCCTTCTTCAAAGTCCAAACCGACCCCAGTTATTAACCTTGTATCGACAAATCCTACATCAAGAGGCAATACAGATTGATAACAATCCCTATTTACCTGAGTTATTTTTATCTGGATTAGTGGTAAAGCGTCACGGGAAAATGGACGTTCATAATCGGATTTATCAGACGATATTTAATACTGATTGGCTTGAGCGATCGCTATCTTAACACCATGATTCAAAAATTTGTTTATACTGAACCAGTATATTGACTTCTAAAGTATTTTTGATACAACTGACAACTGATAACTGCTTGATTTTCTCTGAGTTTAATTAAACCCATACTATTAAGTTTATAAGCAATAATTGGATCAACTATCATTGGTTGATTCCCTTGACAAATCTGTTGAAAAACATCGGCAAGTTCGGGTTGTTTTTGTAAAGTGACCCAGTGCAGCTGTAAATGAGAGGAATAAATCCCCGTTGATGTAGTTGCTGATTTGATTAAATCTTCAATCCTGATTTGCTCTTGGCTAAGATGATAAATCGCTAAATGAATCAAGGCAGGATGTCCCCCCACTAAGTCGATCAATTGTTGAATTTCGTTGGTTGCTAATTGATTTAATTGATATTTTTTGGCCAATTCTGCCACTTGTTCTTGACCAAAACCCTGTAACTCTATAGGTAATCCCACATTAAAAGGAGACTGTTCTAATCGCAGAGAAACATAAGATTCTGTGGATTGAACAATAATTAAACGTAATTTCTGCTACAGGGGAGAGCGCTTAGATTCTTCATAACAAGCTCGGATTAAAGGTAAAAAATCTTCCGCTACTTTCGGGTGTTCAAAGACTCGATGCACTTCATCAAAAGCCAATATCAGTGGCTGTTTTATCTCTCGTAAAATATACTCTTCAAAATAAATTGTCCAACTCATTTTAATTCCTATATCTTCATCCCAATAATCATCTAATTTGGCTTCTAAATTCAACTGCCGAGCGCAATTACGGCAAATCCAGCGTAAGAACTTGTTAAAATTTGCTATAATATCTTGGTCTGCTTTTTGTAAATCTAAACTAACAATTTGATAACAGAACTCTTGTTGACAAGCCTCTAAAATTGTTAATAATAAAGACGTTTTTCCCCATTTTTGGGGAGCCTTAATGCGAACTAACGCCCCAGATTGGCCGATTTCCTCGATAATTTTTGCTTCAAGATTTGTTCGTTTTAGATAATAATAAGAATTATAGGGAACAGGAGCATCGGGGTATTCTGGACGCTCATTCTGGGGATATTCATTACCGCAATACTGAAGCGATGTGGAGTTGCTAAAATGAGATTGTAGTCTGGATAAAAAATTTTTCTTATTGATCGGTTCCCCGATCAGTTGCGAGACTCTATAATAGAGTCCTGGGGCAACTACATTGGCAAGATAACTGCTACTATAACCATTTTCTTGGGCAATTTCTTGATAGTTCTTTTTCTGCCAAAGTCCTCGCAATAATAATTGTTCTGTGTCATTGAGACAGCGATTCTCAAGCTTGAGCAGTTGCCCATTAAGAATCTCTTGGATTTCCTCGAATTTCATTATTTTTCTCTAAGGTAAGAAGATTTGAGGGAATAGATTATTTGATTTTCCAGTTCCGTTGCAGCCAGAAATGTTGAATCTTGATATAACAGCACCGATTCAAAATAGAATTGGTATATTTGACAGACAAGCTGACGAGAACCAGTAACCGACAAAATTGTGCGATGGCAACCCTGAGAGAGATTAGTTTCCCCCCTTGCTAGGAAATTATAGCATTTCTTGTCAAGGTCAATTACACGGCGAGCAATTATCTCTTGATAATTTCTATCAAAACCCCTGAGTCTTCAGCGTCTAACCCCTCGATAATCCTATTAAGAATTAATTCGGAAAGATCCTCACAGGAGTTGACTAGATAGGGTTTTAGCAATCAGATGTACTACATTTCAACTGCCTATTGGCAATTTTAGTACAGTGGCTGCTCCCAATCTTGCCCACAACGGTTAACAGTTACTGTTCATCCTTCAATACACTTGCTCCCAGAGCTTTTAGGGTTTCTTGCAGCATTTCAGCGCGAGAGAAATTACCCTGATCTTTCAATAATTGTAGGCCTTTTTGCCAAATCTCGATCGCCTCATTATAACTACCGAAAGCTATATAAGCCACCCCTAGATTTTGGTAAATAGCGGGATTATCGGGGTTTAACTTGAGAGCTTTTTTATAAGCTTTAATCGATTCTGGTAGCCAGTGCAGTTGTTTGAGAACCAGTCCTAAATTATAGTAACCATCGGCATATCTAGAATCAATTTCCACGGTTTTCTCAAAGATAGATAAGGCAGTTTCGTAGTTTTCTGCTTCGTATAATAACCCACCGAAATTATTATAGGCCCCCAGTTTTAATTTATCTAAAATTGGCTGCTTAATCGCTTTAATAAAATTATCGGCTGATTGCTTAAATTCCCCCACTGAATAATAATAATTAGCGAGATGATAATACAACTCGTATAAAATATGCGGATTAGAGCCATGGCATTTTAAACCGTGTTTGAGCAGCTTAAAACCCTCTTTATCCCTGCCAATCTTTAGATATAACCCTCCCAATTTACTACACACATAGGGATCATGGGGATGTTGCTGATAAAAGCCCTCCATCGCTTTTCTTGCCCGTTCAAACTTATCTAAGCTGGCTATTTTATCCACGGTGTAACCGTAGTGAAAGATAGCAATTTCTGGCAGTTCAACTATTTTCAAATCAGGCTCTTTTTTTAATAAAATAGCCACATTATCATCAATAATTGAGTGATAGGGACGGGTAAAAGTTACCTGAGGATGTCGGCGAAATAGCCGCGAAATTAGAGAATAGGGTGATTGTATGGCTCCGATTTCATGGCGGATTAAATTAATAACTAAATTTTCCTCTTTTTCCGTTGCCCGACGCATTTGCGGTACGATAGCGGGATTTAATTCCTCATCGGCATCAAGAACTAAAATCCAATCGCCAGTAACATATTTTAAAGCCGCATTTCTGGCATCGGAAAAATTACCCCGCCAATCGTAGCTAGGAACTATAGCACCGTAACTTTGAGCAATAGCAATCGTATCATCGGTCGAACCCGTATCCATAACGATCATCTCATCCACCACCCCTTTAACGCTATCCAAACAGCGCCGGAGATTTTCGGCTTCATTTTTGACAATCATACAGAGACTAAGTTTAGGCATAACTTTACTCACCCTAGCGGTCAATCTTGAGGGATAGCGGCCAATCAATAACTCACCGATTACCGCTCACCGATTATCGATCATCTTCCGAGTCTACCTTAAACCGTTCTACCGAAGACAGCAGCTCCCGGGAGATACTAACCAATTTTTGCAGAGAACCGGCCACCCGTTGGGATTCTTGGGAAGTTTCCTGAGCGGTTAACTCCACCGACTGCATAACTTGGGCGACATTGAGAGAATTTTCCCGTTGTTTGACCGTATCGGCAGTAATCGAGCGCACCAGCGTATCGATGCGGTTAGAAACTTGGATAATATCTTCTAGGGACTTCTTGGCCTGTTCCGAGCGCTCGGTGACATCGATAACCTGTTGAATCCCTTCCTCCATTGCCGTCATTACCGAACCCGTTTCCGATTGAATCTGTAAAACGATCTGTTCAATTTCCTTAAGAGATTTAGCCGCTCTATCGGCCAACTGACGCACCTCATCGGCCACCACTGCAAAACCGCGGCCCGCATCTCCCGCTCGCGCCGCTTGAATCGAGGCATTAAGAGCCAATAAATTGGTCCGCGAGGCAATCTGAGAGACTACTGCGACAATTTTCGAGATTTCCTGGGAAGCTTCCGCCAAACGCTTCACTTTTCGCGCCGTTTCTGATACAGTGTCGCGGATTTGCAGAATTCCCGCCACGGTTCTTTCCACGGAATCGCCCCCCTTCAGGGCCGTAATCGAGGAAGTGCGGGCGACTTCTTCGGCTTCTCTGGCGTTTTCTGCCACCCGTTGAATTGAGTCGGTCATCATCTGTACCGAATTAAGGGTGACTGCTAATTCCTCCGCCATCCGCAGGGCATCGCTAGACTGATTGCGGGCGAAAGATTCACTATTGGTACTGGCTTGATTCACCTGTTTTGCCGCTTTTTTCACCTGTCGGACAATTTCGCGCAGGTTTTGGATAGTCAAATTAAAAGCATCGGCCACCGCCCCTAACACATCGGCACTTACCTCCGCCTCCACGGTCAGATCCCCCCGAGCCGCTCCTTCCACATCATCGAGAAGTCGAATCACTTGCCTTTGTAGATCTTCCCGTTCCTGTTCCGTTTCGGCGGCGCGGCGTTGGGCTTCCGTGGTGGTAGTTAGCACCACCCGGGCCATCTGATTGAAACGATTAGCCAGTTGACCGAATTCATCTTCCGAGTAGATCGTCGCTTTAGCGTGAAAATTGCCTTCCGAGAGATGATCGAATTGGCTTTGCAGATCGTCGAGACTACGCTTAATTTGACTAATTAGCAACTGTAAACCTAGCCGAGTCAGGGCAAAAGCTCCCAGTCCGGTTAATAACATCATGGTTAGTACCGGTTGACTAAAAGGGGAAAGGCCGGCTGGGGCTGGTTTGGTGGCAACTTTTTCGGTTTTTTCCTTGTTATTCGGGACTGGTTTGGCAGTCAAGAGGTTAAAAATCCAAGAGGTGGTACTAACGGCAAAAATCAAGACTACAGGGGTAATACCCGCTAAAGCCGCTAGGATTAGTTGTTTTTTGCCCAAAGAAGCATTGACAAAAAAGGCTAATTTGCCCGGATTGACTTCCACCACTGGCTTGAGCAGGCGCTCGGAAGCATGGGCAAGATGACTATCTCTTTTGTCATCGGGGATTTTGAGACGAGAAGGATTAAAACTAGGCTCTCCCACAGCAGAACTGACATGAAGGGGCCCACTGGGTTCGGGGACAAAACCACCACTTAAAGCTTCCCCCCCCGAACTGGTCAATAGATCCGAGTCCCCCAGTCCTTCGACTAGATCTGTCAGATCCAGTGGGGCAAAACCGTCTAAATCCTCATCATTGAGTTTTAGTTCTCTAAAATCTCCGGTTTGGTCTTCCTCATATCTTTTTTGAGTGACTATGCCCTCATTAAGGCCAGTTTTCGCCGCTTGTCGGTAGGTCGGGTTCGGGTCAATGGCAAAAGTGCTTGTTTCTGGGGTATCGGGATAGGATAACCCCTGATCTCTCCCAGTGACGGGATTTTCCCACCAGTCAGAGGAAGCCGTAAAAGTGGTTTCTCTCGTTGACCCTAACCCACCGCCCCACCCTTCCTGCAGCGTGTCAATCTCCTCTGCTTCTAAAAAGGGGAAAGGGGGTTCTCCATCCGGAGAATCGCCAGACCACTGGGAACCGTGAGAGTCTGAACTGGCCAGGGGAAGGGAACCAAAGGCGGTTTCCTCCGATTCCCCAAAATCATCGCCATAGGAATCGACTGTACCCACCGTAGACTCCCCGATATCCTCCTCATTGAAAAGACCACTACTCCAATCCATTGCCTCATTTTGCTGATCGGGATCAGCCGGTTGCGACCGCCCAGACAAAGAATTGCTGAAACCTTGACTGGGATCGAAAGCTGCCTCACTGTAGGCAATGCTTTCTGTAACAGCGATCGTAAAATCTCCATCCTCGGGTTCAAAACGCAATTGCCGAATCTGATCGAGACCCCGTCGAGCATAATCCACCAGATCAAAGCGATTGGGGGAATTTTTAGCCAATTCCAGCACTTTTTCGTAACGTTTCTCTGCCAAGCTGTATTGTTCTAGTCCTAGATAAATGTGTCCCTGTAAAAGGATGACATTGGCATCATCGGGATACTTGCTGATCATGTCTTTGACAATGACGGCGGCATCTGAGAGGTTGCCCTGGCAATAGGCAGTGTTAGCCTTTCCATAGAGTTTCGCGTATTCTTTCCCTGACGGCATTTGCCCCTCCCCTAGTAAAGATAAAGTGGTGAAGTAGTTAGTGGTTTCAAGAAATAATTGCTATAAATGCTATTCTGCTATTTTTTTGGGGTTTTAAGCCGCCCAACGGGCAGAACGAAGTATGGCCAGATGATCGAGTAGTCTTAAGGTGGTTTTTGATTCTTGGCCCAGAATCCACTCTCCCTGCACATAGGGGGCGATCTGATCGGGAATACCGGCGGCACTACCTAGTTGATCTAGGTCGAGCCATTCCATCTCTCCCAAACGTTGCACCCCTAAACCGAGGATCGTTTCCTCTTCTTCGATCACAATTACGGGAATTTCGGCTTGATCGGTATTTAAGCGGCTCTTATCCCCCAAAAATTGACCTAGATCCGCCACCCAGATCACTTGACCCCGGAGATTGATCGCACCGAGGAGCAAGGGTGAAGCATTGGGAATTGGGGTAATGCGATCGAGTGGTTGCTGTATTACCTCGCAAATGCCCACAGCACTAAGGGCAAACTCGTCCTGAGAGGGTAGATAAAATCGCAAGTGCAATTCACCGACGGGAGTTTCTAATTCCTGAGTGTCGGGGGCGGTATTTTGAGCGTCACCAGCCAAAAAATCGGCGTTGTTAAGCATTTGTTTGGTTCTCTTGCAACTAATAGTTCGTTGACGCTCCCCGCTCTAAAGAGACGGGGATTCTTCGTTCATTGAGTCTCCGTTAGCAAGCAGGATTTCTCCAACCAACCAAGAGGGAATCTCTCCCGAAGCGTTTAAAGTTTGCGTGCGCCCCACGCTACTTAATCCCTTTTGCAAGATGTTTAAAGCGGCGTTTCTGTCTCGACAATCTGTATATCCACAATGAGGACAAACATGGGTTCGAGTAGATAGCGACTTTTGGACTTTTTGTCCACAATTAGAACAATTTTGAGACGTATTATGAGGTGAGACAGCTATAGTTAACTTGCCGTATTTGTCCCCAAAATACTCTAGCCATTGCCTAAAAACAGACCATCCTGCATCGGTTATCGACTTCGCTAAATGACGATTCTTAACCATGCCTTTGATATTTAAGTTTTCATAGGCGATTAAGTCGTTAGACTTAACTAAACGGAGTGCCACACTCTTGACAAACTCTTCTCGTTGCCTACTTACTCTTAAATGTTTCCGAGCATATCGCTTTCTAGCTTTGTGATAATTACGAGATTGTTTTTTACCCTTACGGTATTTCTTTGACTTTTTCCTGTTTAATCGGTTTAATTGTTTTTCAGCTTTTCTGTAGTAGTTCGGACAATCAATTTGATGGCCTTCGCTATCTACTAAGAAAAACTTTAATCCCACATCAATCCCAGTGGTTTTCTGGGAAGGTGTTAAAGGTTTAACCCTGTCTCTGGGGTCTAATTTAATGCAGAACTGCACATAATAACCATCAGCACGATTAAGGATTCTTACCCGTTTAATCTGGTCTGGTTGATAGTAATTAATATCTCTAGAACCAATCAACTTAAGAGTACCAATACCTTTTTTGTCTGTAAAGGTAATATGACGTTTATCTTTTGATAGCTTCCATCCAGATACTTTATACTCAACGGAACGGGAATGTTTTTTAAACTTAGGGTAGCCTTTCTTTCCTTTAACTTTATTTTGGCAATTATCATAAAACCGAGTAATTGCCCGCAAGGTTCTTTCTACAGCAGTCTGGCAAGCATGGGAGTTTAAATCATCAACAAATTTAAACTCTTTCCTTAATGCTGTGTTGTACCGAAATAACTCTGTTTTGCCAACACCCCGATTATCCATCCAATAACGCAGAACTTTATTCCGAACAAATTGGGTTGTCCGTATTGCCTCATTAATGGCTTCTATTTGATTAGGTTTTGGCTTAACCTTGTATTCTAGTACAAACATTTTGATACTGCTTGACTGAGTATCAATATCTTAACACAAAATTCCTTAAGTTGACAATACATATTTATTTAAAGCAGCCCGACCCTACACTAAAGGGCGGGGCTTGTACCCAAATTTTCGGTCAGCGTTTTTAGCTGTCTTGACCTATACCATAGTTAGACTGTCACCGGTGAAGGCGATTTTATCGACGCAGCAGTTGTTTAACAGTGCAAATGAACTCAATCGGTTCAAAGGGTTTGACAATGTAGGCATCGGCTCCGATTTTCATGCCCCAATAGCGATCAAAGACTTCCCCTTTCAAGGAACAAATGACCACGGGGACATTTTTGGTTTTGGGATTCGACTTGAGACGACGACAGACTTCATAACCATTCATGCGGGGCATGACGATATCGAGGACGACGAGATCGGGATTGACTCTCTGAATATGTTCGAGGGCCTCCACCCCATCTTTGGCGATCGTGACCTTAATGCCGCTATTGCGGAGTAGATCACAGATCAGTTCCCGTTGCGCTTGGCTGTCTTCTACCAGCAATATTTCTCTCATAACTCCCTACCTAGCCAAGCCGCCAAGAATAACAATGGAAAAAGACGCGCGATAATAGTTCCCCTTGACCCGATGCTCCGAAATTGCTCCCATTTTTTGCCTCCAACGCACGCTGAAATTTATCAGGGGGTTTCCCTCTCGAGCTTCATCTCTATGGTTCCCAATTTCACTGTTAAAAACGACTAGCCAAGACATTTTTTTCGGGTTTGGGGTTTAGTGTCAGGTTTTAGGATGTTGGGGTTTTAGGGTTTTAGTGGAAATTCCCCTATCCTGTCATTGCGCTAATTCCCCCATTCCCCCATTCCCCTGAACGTATTTTTCCAACAGCAGTCATAACTCATTTTCGCGCAAAGGTTTGCTTAAATAATCGGTTGCCCCGACCATTTTGGCTTTTACCCTTGCCAGCAGCCCCCCTTGACTGGTTCAACCGTCGAGTTTTGGTAGGGCGATATCCCAAAGAATGAGAGCAGGTTCGATCACTATAGCCTAAGGGAGAGCTTCTCAGGGAAAAGACCACAGGAATAGTTGGAATTTTCTAAAATACTATCGACTTTTTCACCAATACTGAGAGCGTCATCAATAGTTCTCCTGTTCTTTATCCTAATTCAATCAATTGTAAAATACTGGGAATGTCAATCTCATTGAAGCTTCCTTGCATAATTTCTCGGAATCTCCCCCACTAGACGCTATTTCTTTTAGTCTAGAAGAACCTAGAGCCGTTATCTTAATGGGGAGGTACGAAGTCTCTGGTTTTGGGTAATACCGGAACGATAGCTGGTCGTCTGGGGATGATGCCAAATCTCGTCATACTTCATCTTGAGGAGAAACGCTGTCTTCTTTCCTCTTGTCACTAATAATAAATCTGATAAGCTAATTATGTGAGATATTTTTCAGTAAGCTTTGCTGCATTTAAACTAGGCTGGGAAATTTTCAGTACAAAAGGTCTAGCTTTCTATCCTTGCCTCTCGCTCTCACGCCGTCTTAACCAATCATTTAGATGTGTGGTCAGCTTATTCAAACTGCAGCCAGAGGTAAAAGGGGTGAGAAAACCTGAGCCGATTTATGAGATTGACTGCCGAATTTTTTGAGACTAGGTCAGTAAATTGGTGCTGAAAAATCTGCAAAAATTTAAAATTTTCCAGTGGGTAAGAGTAAAAATTGAGAACAAATGTATGTCTCAAAAAGAAAAACTCGAATGATAGAAACTAAAAATTTTTTGGCAGCCGATGGTTACACTGAAACCATAGACAGGCGGCTCCTAGCCTCGATCGCCAACTCTCTCTAAAACCGATTACAAAAACTTTCATCACAGAGGAAGACTACTCGTGCTATACCTTGCAGAAGTAAAAAAACAGACTAGAGGTTTTATCAGCGGTTACAAAACCGAATTGAAACTATTGGCCTGTCAGCATAAAGATCAGACGTGGAGTGCCATAGCGGGGAACGATATCTTAACCTACGACGAAACTAACTCCATAGGTGAAGGTGCGCTTCTCTTGGTGAATTTGAGCGATAATCGTCAACTGCAAGGAAACCCAGAATTAGCGGGAGCGGAGATGGTGCGGCAACTGCAAAAGATTTCCCGTTTGATGGAGCGCAATAAGGAAGATCAAGAGAAAATCGATCAGTGGAAAAAATCCCTCACCTATCAAAGCGAGATTCTCAACCGCCAGAAAATGGAAATGGAGGCAAGAATTGAGCAAATTGAGCGAATAGAAGCAGAATTCGATGATTTAGAGCGCAAAAGACAAGAACTGGAAAACCTAAAACAACAATTAACAGAGCAACAGCGACACCTGAAAGAAGAACAAATAAATTTCAACTCCTCCCCCAATCTTTCCCCAGAACAACAACAATTTATTCGCTCTCTAGCGGAGAGTTTAGCTAATAATCACAATCTGGGCAATTCTCCCTCACAAATTCTCTATTCAACTCTTGAATCTGTGCAGGGACAACAGACAATTTTAAATAGTTGTTGGCAGAGTTTAGAGGAGCAGAAAAAAGCTGTAGAAAATCGTCAGGTCGCCAACGAACAAATGCTCAATCATCTCGAACAAAGAGCCAGGGAATTACAGATAAGTCGCAGTGCTTTGGAAACAACGAAAATACAACTACAAATACAAGAAACTGTTCTGAGTCAAAAACAGGAATTATTCGAGCGCCTTAACCTCACCCTACAAACCACTCATTCTACTCGACAAATGCTTCTTCGTCTCGCCCAGGCAGAAGACCTAGATTTTGATGGTAAAATCGATCTAGAAGCTCTTGAAAAAATGCCTTTAGAAGAATTGGAGAGCTTAGTTAACAATTTACAAACAGACCTCGAGCGCTTGGAACTTTTTGTCAATGACCAAGAGGAAGAATTAACTCTCCAATCCCAAACCGTGGAAGAATTAGAGGCAAAAATGGCCACAATAGATGAATCCGAGCAAGCTAATTTAGAAGAAGAATTAGCCGAGGAACAGGAGAGAAAAGGAATGCTGGCGGAAACTTTGGTCGGACAAAGACGTAATCTTCGGGAAAGGCAAGCTATTCGCTCTCAACATCTGAAAATTCTGCACCGGAGACAGGGAATTTTATACCCAGAAGATGCCCAAAAATGTAGCTTTGAACCAGTTTTAATTCTCCTGGAGGATAGTTATCAAAATAATCTCCAAGAAAGTCAAAGTTTAGCGGCAGAAATCAAGCGACTACAAGAGGATTTACAAAAAACTAGAGATACTATTGATGAGCAATGGTCGGATTTAGAGCAAAAAACTCGTGAATTTGAAGAACAGGAGCGACAATGGCGCGATGCTAATCTGGCATTAGTGCGTTTGAAAACTCAGATGCAACAGTACGAAACTTTCCTGCAACCCGTGCAGGATCATCTCGATCAAATCCGTCAAAAACTAGAAAATATCTCCCAGTGGTTGATACCGATGGAATCTAATGGTATTGCCTATCATTACGCTATTAACAGTTAGGCTTAATTAGGGTTTGCTGAACAAATAATACAGGGCAATTCAGACAAAGATTTCCCCTTTCTTGCCGATAACTTTTATAGCTTTTTATCTATGAATAAAATAATTTAGATCAATTTAATTCTAGGTTAGATGTGGTATAGACTAGGATTAGTAATTTATACTCAGATAGTTATGAGACAATCCGATCGAGAAATAATAATTCTAGCGGCTGTGGCATCCCTCTTAGCGGTGGTGGCGGAAGTTGTGATCGCTTTTTAGATAAAAAAAACTGATTTATGGGGTTAAAGTCTGGCAAAATTGGCAATCAATGCTGAGGAAAGATATCGATAGAATGCTTGTAACAGGGGCGGCAATTGCGATCGCCTCGATCAGCGAAATTAAAGCATGAGTATTAGTGTAACGGGTCAGGTAAAAAGAATCGAAATAGGCACGGGAACTTGGGCATTAATTGCCGATAACGGTCAAACCTACGAATTAATGGAACCGCCCGCCGAATTAACCCAAACAAAGGCAAAAGTGACAGTTATAGGTCAAATTCGCTCAGATGTGATGACTCTGGCCATGATCGGGCCCGTTTTAGAAGTGACCTCCTTTCAATCCCTGCCATGAAGCCGCAAAATACTGTTTAAAAACGGGTAAAAACCACTTTTTAAGCCCGTAATCTCGAAAAATTACCGTAATTATCCCTCACATATCCCAGAAAGAAAAATTGTCAAGAATACCCTCATGGTTGATTTTTTCGGGAATAATCTCGAAATTTTGAATAATCATACTACAATGGACAGCAACTTGGTCTTAGGAACATCGGCATAACCTAAACCGATCTGTCTGATTGGTTTAACTCGTAGTTACCTAAGTTGGCGTGAGGAGAGGACTGAATGAATTTGCGCGATAATGCTCTAACGATTCTGCAAGAAACGAGTCGAACTTTTTATATTCCCATAAGTCGTTTACCCGATCGTCTGCTCGAGGCAGTAGCCTCAGCTTATCTCTGTATGAGGGCGATCGATGAAGTAGAAGACCATCCCGACCTAGATAACTTCAGTAAATCTCAGATATTAAGACAAATTAGCCTGAATTTACAAGCAGGTACTGAAAATTCTACCAAAGAAGACTTTGCTTTTGGCTTAGTCCATCGGGAGATTTTGCCGGAAGTAACCCTGAGAATTGGAGAATGGGCCCTGTTAGCACCGGATTCGATCGCCCCCCGGGTTTGGGATGCTACGGCGGCTATGGCCGATCGCATGGCCTACTGGGCCGGAAATAACTGGGATATTCGCACAGAAGTGGAATTAGATCAATATACCTTTAGTGTGGCTGGTGCCGTGGGTTTATTGCTGTCCGACCTCTGGAATTGGTACGATGGCACCGAAACTAATCGCAGTTATGCCATCGGTTTTGGCCGGGGTTTACAAGCGGTTAATATTGCCCGCAACCACGGGGAGGATCGGCGCCGGGGGGTAAGTTTTCTGCCCCAGGGTTGGACAATTAGTGATATTCATAATTATGCCCGTCGTAATCTGAAATTAGCCGATTATTACACTCAATCGCTGCCCAAAGGGCCAGCACTTGATTTTTGTAAGATTCCCCTCGCTTTAGCCCATGGCACTCTCGAAGTCCTAGCATTAGGTAAGGAAAAACTCAGCCGCAGCGATGTCATCGCTTTGGTACAACAAATTACCCGATAGGAGAAATCAAAATTAAAATTGCCCACGATCGCTCTTCCAAAGTCAGGAATCACAAGCGTGGGCAAAAAACCGGTGGTGTTCAGTAAATTAGAACAAACCGAGAGTTAAAGATGTATCGATGGGGAAAGTGGCACCAATACCTAACCAAATCGTGACCACAGTACCAAATAGGAAGATAGCGGTGGCGACGGGACGACGGAAAGGATTTTGGAATTTATTGACGCTTTCAATAAAGGGAACTAACATCAAGCCTAGGGGAACGCCAGCCATGCAAGCGATACCTAAGAGTTTGTTAGGAAGAATGCGGAGAATTTGGAAAACGGGATAAAGATACCACTCTGGCAGAATTTCTAGGGGAGTAGCGAAAGGATCGGCAGGTTCACCGATCATGGTGGGATCCATAATCGCTAAACCGGTGCAGAGTCCGATCGTACCGAAGATAACCACCGGGAAGACATAGAGCAGATCGTTGGGCCAAGCGGGTTCACCGTAGTAGTTGTGACCCATACCTTTAGCCAACTTAGCACGCAGAGCGGGATCGCTGAGATCGGGCTTTTTTAATGTGGACATGGATAATGTCTCCTAAAAATGATTTCGGATCGACAGAGATATTTTTCTGAATTATAGAGGCCCAGAAATGCCTTGTTTACGGATCATCAAGAAATGTAGCAACATGAAGACCGCGATCGACCAGGGCAGTACAAATGTATGTAAGCTGTAGAAACGGGTTAAAGTTGCTTGACCGACGCTTTCGCTACCGCGCATCAGGGTGACGAGTTGATCACCGACGACGGGAATAGCAGCAGGTACACCGGAAACAATTTTAACCGCCCAGTAACCCACCTGATCCCAGGGTAAGGAGTAACCGGTGACACCGAAGCTAACGGTGATCACGGCCAGGACAACCCCAGTGACCCAGGTTAATTCGCGAGGTTTTTTGAAGCCACCAGTCAGATAGACGCGGAAAACGTGCAGGATCATCATTAAGACCATCATACTGGCGGACCAGCGATGGATAGAACGAATTAACCAACCAAAGTTGACTTCGTTCATGATGTACTGTACGGAGGAGAGGGCCTCTGCTACAGTGGGTTTGTAGTAGAAGGTCATGGCGAAACCAGTGGCAAACTGGATCACGAAGCACACAAGGGTGATACCACCCAGACAGTAGAAGATATTAACGTGGGGGGGAACGTATTTGGTGCTGATATCATCAGCGATCCCTTGAATTTCTAAGCGTTCCTCAAACCATTGATAGGCTTTGGAATCCGTTACTTGTTTGGTAAACATCGCGTAACCAGTAAGAAAAATGAAAGATTTAAGGTGTGACCTTTAAAAAATGTAACACAGTTTTCAGGGCTAATTCTCGCTCTTGTCAGGTTTCTCCACCGGTGGGGATCAATTGGCGATCGCTGTCTGCCAAACGGCTAACTTCCTAAAATTTCCCTTAAAATGTCTCCTAGACTACAAAAAATCGGGCCAATTGTCCGACACTGGGAATAGGTAAGGTATGGAATGAGGTCAGCGTGCTATTAAATACCTACGATCCCGAAGGCTTCTACGACGAACTATTCTTAGATGATGGTCAACCTCGTCCCCACGCGTCCCCTTTAATCAAATGGTTGCAGAATCTGCCGCCCCGAGAACTTCAACAACACCGGGAAACCGCTCAGTCGGCCCTGTTTGAATTGGGGGTGACTTTCAATGTCTATAGCGACAATCAAGGGGTAGAAAAAATCTTTCCTTTTGATATTATTCCCCGAATTGTCGCGGCTGAGGACTGGGATTATTTAGAAAGAGGCCTGAAACAACGCATCAAAGCTCTCAATCTTTTTCTCTCCGATATCTACAATGACCAGTTAATCATTAAAGATGGCATTATTCCCCCCGAATTAATCGCCTCGGCGACGGGATTTCTGAAACCCTGTCTGGGACTGAAACCCGCCGGAGGGATCTGGTGTCACATCACGGGGACTGATTTAGTCCGCGATAAGGATGGTCAATGGTACGTTTTAGAGGATAATTTGCGGGTTCCTTCCGGTATTTCCTATGTCCTCGAAAATCGTCGGGTAATGAAAAGCACCTTCCCCGATATTTTCCAGACAATGAATGTTAAACCGGTGGATGATTATCCTTCCCATCTGTTGGAAACTCTCCTCAATTTAGCCCCACCCCAATTACCTAATCCCACCGTGGTGGTTTTAACCCCCGGAACCTATAATTCTGCCTACTTTGAACATTCTTTTATCGCCCAACAAATGGGGGTAGAATTAGTGGAAGGGCGTGATTTAGTCGTCTTTGATGGTTATCTACAAATGAAAACCACCAAGGGATTAAGACGGGTAGATGTGGTATATCGTCGCCTCGATGATGACTTTTTAGATCCGGCGGTTTTTCGTCCCGATTCGATGTTAGGTGTACCAGGATTATTAAAAGTTTTCCAGGAAGGTCGCGTCGCTTTAGCTAATGCTCCTGGTACGGGAGTTGCCGATGATAAGGTTATTTATGCTTTTGTCCCGGATATGATTCGTTATTATCTGGGAGAAGAAGCGATTTTAAATAACGTTCCCACCTATCTTTGTTGGCGAGAAAAGGACTTAGATTATGTCTTAAATAATCTCGATAAGTTAGTCGTAAAAGCCGCTAATGAATCGGGAGGTTATGGGATGTTAGTCGGTTCTCAATCCACCCCCGAACAAAGGGCAGAATTCGCCCCGCGCATTGCCGCTAATCCCCGCAATTATATCGCTCAACCGGTGTTAAGTCTTTCTCGGGTTCCCACTTTAATTGACACGGAAGTTGAAGGTCGTCATGTGGATTTACGCCCCTATATTCTCCATCGGGGTGATGAAATTTATGTGCATCCAGGAGGGTTAACTCGCGTAGCTTTGAAAAAGGGTTCTTTAGTGGTTAATTCCTCTCAAGGTGGTGGCAGTAAAGACACTTGGGTTTTAACCAAGTAATCAGGACAATAATCAAAATTTTGCTGGGTTACTAACCCACCCTACCCTTTTCACTTTTTCCTCGTTAATTATGCTTAGTAGAGTTGCCGATTCAATTTATTGGTTAAATCGCTATATTGAACGGGCGGAAAATGTCGCCCGGTTTATGGATGTTAACCTTAATTTAATGTTAGATATTCCCACCAGTGTTTTGCAACAGTGGGAACCTTTGGTTTTAACCACAGGAGATTTAGAACAATTCAAGGAACGTTACGGCACAGCCACCGCAGAAAATGTGATCAATTTCTTGACATTTGACACGGAATATAGTAGTTCAATTATCTCTTGTTTGCGCTGGGCGCGAGAAAATGCTCGGTCAGTTCGTGAGATTATTTCTTCGGAAATGTGGGAACAGGTTAATGGTTTTTTCTTGATGGTAAAAGATGCTTCCTCTTACCATCCTCAAACTACTTTACCTAACTTTTTTACCCAAGTTAAATTGGCTAGTCACCGTTTTGCGGGGGTGATGGATGCAACGATGACTCATAATGAAGGTTGGCATTTTGGCGTTATGGGAAGATTACAGGAACGCGCCGATAAAACCGCCAGAATTCTTGATGTTAAATACTATTATCTCTTACCTTCCGCTCAATGGGTAGGAACTTCTCTAGACCAAATTCAATGGATTGCTTTACTGCGGTCGGTGAGTGCCTACGAAATGTATCGTAAATGTCAACGACGGATTACTCCTAGTGACGTGGCCGAATTTTTAATTCTTAATCGAGAATTTCCTCGTTCAATTCACTTTTGTCTGCGGGAATTAGACCACTGTTTACATCAAGTTACAGGGACTCCTGTAGGAACTTGGGGGAATTCGGTAGAAAGAAGTTTAGGGCGACTTTGTGCGGAAATGAGCTATCTAACTATCGATGATATTATTGAAATGGGATTGCATGAATTCCTCGACCATATTCAAAAAAGAGTTAATGATGTGGGAATAAAAATGACAGAAACTTTCTTCGTTTTTAATCCTGAACTTGCCTCACCTCTGCCAGTAAATAACTTTCAATATCAATCCCAATTAACAACTTAATGCGTTATCACATTCGGCATCAAACTAACTATTTCTATAATCAGCCCGTGATTTTATCTCCCCATCTGCTGCGCTTGCGACCAAAATCCGATGGTGGGCAAACTTTGCGAGAGTTCACGCTCAAAATTAACCCAGAACCTTTAACGATAACTAATATTATCGACCTCGATGGCAATTCTTGTTTACAAATTTGGTTTAATCAACCGACGGAAGAATTATTGATTGATGTGGTGAGTGAAGTGGAAACCCATGGGGTTAATCCTTTCCAGTATTTATTGGAACCTTGGGCGACCTGTTTACCCTTTGATTATCCCATTTCCCTCCACAGTCAATTACAACCCTACAGACAATTTTATGGGTTAGCTAATGACCCCGATGTGACAGCATTAGCCCAGGAAGTTATGCAGGAAACCGAGGGACAGGTGCTATCTTTCTTGTTTAATCTTAATGACAAAATTTACCGAAATTGTCAGCAAATTATTCGTCTTACCGGGGAACCCTATCTACCCGGAAACACTTGGAAAAATAAGCAGGGTTCCTGTCGCGATTTGGTGGTTTTATTTATGGATGTGTGTCGCTGTGTGGGATTGGCTTCCCGTTTTGTCAGTGGCTATCAAGAAGGAGATTTAGACCAAGGAGAAAGACATTTACACGCTTGGGTAGAGGTGTATTTGCCGGGGGGCGGCTGGAAAGGTTATGATCCTACCCATGGATTAGCGGTGAGTGACCGTCATATTAGCCTCGTTTCTAGTCCAATTCCCCGTTATTGCGCCCCGGTACAGGGAAATGCTCGACCGGTTAGTCTGGGTCATCAAGTGATGGAATCTCACCTATCATCGACAATTGCGCTCGATTTGTTATCTTGAGGGTGATTGTTTATGGCTAAAGGATTTGGCACAGCAACAAAAGGACATTTAGGCTATGTTTTATTGTTTATGGGGCTAATAATAGTTTAGATGGGGAGGGAGAGGAGTTTATTGGGGTTACTAATCTGTTAGAAATGGCGCGAGTTTGGACTAAAAAAAATGCGGCGCGTGAGGCGATAATCAAATATGCAGATTTTTTGATTGAACAGTTAGAAGAAACTCCCCAAGTGAATATTCAGATTAGAAGTTTAAAGCGTTTAGCCAACGGCAAGTTGGTTACGGAAGTGTTAGAGGAGTTAACTTTTGAACAAAATTCGGCCTCTCCTAGATAGAGAGCCATTTAAGTAATTTTCTATGGAGAGTTAAATTATGTCGTCAACTGCCTACGAAACTGATTATAATCAATGGCTAAAAGAGACGGTAAAACAGTTACGAGAGCGCAATTTTGAGCAGGTAGATTGGGATAATTTAATTGAAGAAATCGAGAGTATGGGTAAAAGTGATAGACGAGCTTTAATGAGTCTGTTAACCCGTCTTATCGAACATCTTTTAAAGCTGGCTTATTGGCAAGAAGAAAAAAAACGGTCAGGTAATCATTGGGCGGCAGCAATAGTCAATTTTCGCGCCCAAATTCAGCATCGTTTAGAAGACAGTCCCAGCTTACGGCAAGAATTAGCAGCTATGTATGATAAAGTTTATCCAGTGGCGATTAAATCAGTTTCTCAGCTTTTTTCCCTCAATTCAGACGCTCATATATCCCTCGAACAAACATTAGATGATAATTGGTTTCCCCAGCTGAAAAATAGTTCTTATAGCAGTTATCTTAATGGTGAGGTATGAAGTTTTCGTTTTGGGGAGTCAGGAGTTAGGAGTCAGGAGATAGGAGATTATTTTTATTTATTCTCCCTGCTCCCAATTCTGGTGCAGTCTTAAGGAGTAATACTAAATCCGTTGAGTATAGGCTACTTATGAGTATAGGTAAAAGGCAAAAGGGAGAATCGATAATCAGTCTTTAATAACCAGATTTAGTATAATTTGCATAGTCAACAGCTGACCCACGACTATAAAATTAACATCCATCTTGCGGGGGTATTACCCTAGTTAATACCCCCTATTTTTGGTCTGGTATAGTGTTAAGCTTCTCCCGTGATTGATAAACCCTCTACCCAAACGTAGGGACAAACACCACTAGGAGTAATAACTGCTTCCGGTTCCAGATAAACAATCGATTTCAGCAGTGTTAAAATATCTCCGGCTACGGTAGCGGAATCGATGCTAACGCGCTCATTTTTGTTCACTAACCAACCGTCAAAGGGCAAAGAGAAGGAACCTTGTAGAGAATTAACTCCCGCATGAAGTGCCTGTAAACTATCAATTAAAACCACATTTTCTGCTGTTTCCAAAGAATAGCTTTTTGGTTGATTAGCACTAGCAAAAACGTGATAAAAATGGGGACTAACCGTTACTTTTGACCCAATGTTACCGTTGCCAGTCGGTTCTGTATTCATCCGTTTAGCGGTAATCGTGCTATGGAGAAAATTACTCAAAATCCCCTCTTTAATTAATTCCACACGACGGGTGGGAGTGCCTTCACTATCAAAAGTTTCTGCGGCAACATTAGCCGGATGGAGGGAATCATCGCACAAATTTAAGGCCGTAGCAGCGATTTGTGTCCCTAGGGATTCAGGAGTAGAAAGACTCTGTTTATCAAGGACATTTTGGGCATTAAACAGATTAGAAAATGCTCCCATTAGACTCAAAAAGGCGCGGGGGGCAAAAACCACCAAATATTTACCCGTGGTAATCGGTTGATAGTCCAGATGGCTAACAGTTTTGCTAATCGCTTCCTCGATGCAACCATCGATATCTAATTTTTCCAGGCCCGGACTCACCCGAAAAGCACCGGCGCTGCGGGGTTTTTTGCCTTCCTGTTCGGTTTTGGTGTATAAATACACACTGGCATAACTACGCGCTTCCTGACGCATTGCCCCGTCGCTATTGAGATAAAAACGTCTGACCTGCTGTTGTCCCAAACCATTATAGGGAACACTGGCAATAGCCGGATGGGCCGCTAGTAGGGATTTTTCGGCGGCTAATAACTTATCGATGAGAGTGGATACCGGTGCTTGATTGTACATTTCGCTGGCCACTTCTGTGGTGGGTGCGGTGGCAGCGGGACTAAAATCGGGGACATTTTCCTTAACGCCAAAAACGCTGGCTTCCTGAGCGGTTTTTAGGGCTAATTGCAGTCCCACCGGGTCCACATCGGTGGTGGAGGTGACACCGACTTGATTATCCTGATTCCAGACGCGAACAATAACGCTGGAACGATTGGAAGCTTGTACCTGTTTCGGTTCCCCTTGAAACACATCCACATCGGTTTCATCGACCGAGGAACCATAGATGTCGTATTTAGCAATTCCTAAAGCTTGGGCGCTAGAATTAGCGATTTGGGCGATATCTTCAACTTTTGGCATAGATTTGGTCAGAAATGAGATGAATGTAGAATTGAGCGGTCAGCCATCAGCCGTAAGCTAGATAAAAGTGATATTTATCAGAAAAATGGCTGATTAATTGAAAAACAAAGAACTCAAATCTGAAAACTGATAGCTGAAAACTGATAACTGAAAACTGATAACTGAAGAGAGATTCGGCCAGGTGGTGACAATAAAGACGATAACGGCAGCCGTGGCCAGCATAGCTTTGGCAACGTGACCGATAACCGTACCGACGACGATACCGACACAGACTTTTAGGGATTGTTGCAAACGGGGAGTTAATTCCAAATCGCGACGATAGGCGTATTCTCCCAAAAAAGCCCCCACCACAGGACCGACAAATAAGCCGATAATCGGGCCGCCAATGGGTAAAGCTGGTAAAAGCCCGAATATTCCCGCTAATAAACCCACTACTAGCCCGATTTGACTCCAATTGCTCGCCCCAACTTTTTGGGCGCCGAGATAACTAGCGAGGAATTCCACCCCCAGACTGAGGAGAAGGACAACAAAGGCCACGGTTAAAGCGACCCCCATCCCCGCAAATTTGGTGACAAAACCCCACACCACCATGGCGATTAAAATCAAACTCATGCCGGGGATAGCGGGCAGCAGTTCGCCAATTATCCCCACTATCATGATGGCAATGAGGAAGTAGTAGAGAATCACTAAAGTCATGATTAACGACCGCCAACGGTAATAGAATCGACTTTTAAATGGGGTTGACCAACGGTGACATAAACGCTACCACTAACGGAACCGCAAAAACCCGCCGCTAGACCTAAATCTTGGGAACACATAGAGATTTTATTCATAATCTCCTTAGCTGAACCGATTAAAGTCGCGCCTTTCAGGGGTTTAGTCAGGTTGCCATTTTCGATAAGATAGGCCTCCTCGACGGCGAAATTAAATTCCCCGGTCGCCCCCACACTACCACCGCCCATTTTTTTGCAATAAATGCCTTTATCGATGGAATTAAAGAGATTATCGAGGGTATATTCCCCGGGGGCGATGTAGGTATTCCGCATCCGACTAGCGGCCGCATAGGTGTAGTTTTGACGGCGACCGCTACCTGTGCGCGGATGGCCGGTTTTAATTGAACCGGTGCGATCGGCAATGAAGTTTTTTAGGATACCATTTTCAATTAGGAGAGTACGCTGGGCCGGCATTCCCTCATCGTCCATATCGATAGTACCGAAAGCTTTATCGGATAATCCTTCGTCCCAAGCCGTCAGATTTTCGTGGGCGATTTTTTCGCCTTTTTTATCGAGAAAGGGCGTGGTTTTTTGCTCGATTTGCGTAGTTTCTAACAAATGGCCACAAGCTTCGTGGAAGATAACGCCGCCAAATTCATTGGCCATGACGATGGGATAACTGCCGGATTCTACATAGTCAGCGTAAAGCATTTTACCCGCCGATTCGGCCACTTCTGCCGCCGATTCCTCGGCATTCCACGTCCGCAGAAAATCGGGATTACTGGTACTACCCACCCGTTTACCAATGCTAGAACGATTAGTCCCATCGGCACAGAGGAGATTATAGCCCACCGATTGGGTGAGGCGAATATCCCGGGCAAAAGTGCCATCACTAGCGGCAACTAAAATTTCTTGCCAATCGCGAAAATAAGCGGCGCGACGAGATTGGACGTGAGAGGCTTTCTGATTGAGTTGAACGTTAGCATTTAGGAGAATATCACCCATTTCTCCCAAAGAACTGCAATTATTCAACCAAATATCTTTGTTTTTGACCGTGGCATAATCCCGGAACATTTCCAGATTGATTTCGGGAATATAGGCGTTAGGACTGGGTAGGTTTAAACCGAGAATCGATAAACCTTTTTCTAGGGCATTTTTTAAGCCTTGGAAGCTTAAATCGTTGGTACTGACATAACAATCGGCTTTACCGCGAAAAAGGCGGATTCCTGCCCCTGTAGATAGTTTCGGTGAGAGACTGGTGATGCTGTCATCTTCGGCTAAACAACTGATATAGTTGACTCTTTCCAGGAAAAATTCGATAAAAGTTGCCCCGGCAGCCCGTCCCAGTCCCAGAAGAGTGGACAAAGGAGCCGCCCAAGAGCTATCAAAGCGCTCCAGACTAGGATTATATTTCAGGGTGGGGAGTTCTTTGGAGATGAGTAGAGTGGGTGACATAAAGCTCGTTTATCAGTTAATCTGCTGGTTTCTAGTCTAACAGTTCTCCGTTTTTTGCGTCTGGGGATGCGTTAGCGCCGCCCAACCAGGCTAAATTTTTCTCCTTCATATCTCTTAATAAAAACCTTGATTCGAGCGCTCATCGCCCGCAAGATTAAAGAAAGAGCGACTCAGGATTAAAATAATGGCCACAGCGACACAATTCTTAAACATTTCTGACTTGACAAAAGATGATTATTGTGTATTCGGTTTAGCAATTTGTTTTCTCAAACAGGAGGGAGAATTAGAAAAAGTGGCGGTGTTAGAACCGATTCCCTCGGCAGCCCTAGAGGCAATTGTCAAAGGAATTCCCACTTCCTACGAATTTGCCCGCGCCATGAGTTTAGGAGAGGTTTTTCAGGACGATAATCCTCAAATACCTAGTAATTTCCCCGATAATACCCAATTATGCGAGAATTTTGTCGAAAGGGCGATTGCGGCCACTCGCACCTATAAAAATCAACCCCACCTGCAAGGGTTAATCTCCTTGGGCAGCCAAAAAAACGATTTAAACTTTTCCCTAGAGAAAAAACGCATCTTGAATGCTGTTCATGTGGTGCGGACGGAGGATAACGTCAAACAACATTCTCACACCCATAAGGTTTTGTAATCAAGGTTAGTTCGGGTTAGGGAAATTTGGCAGTTTTCCCTGATTCCGAACTCAGGTTATAGCAGTCGAGCAATAGCTGCTCAATTAATTGTTTAGTCTCTGGTGATACTAATCGAGGGCAAATATAGGCTAATTTTCCCAAAAATCAGCGATAAAAACCTTTTTTCCCATCTGGACTGGCTCTGAAGACTGGGAAGCTCGGAAAAATCTCAATTGAGCCACAATTAGCTTAATCAAAAAATATGCTATAATCAGAATGTAAGCACAAGGGGCCGTAACGGTTTCGACAGGTTAGCGAAAGCTCCCCCGTGATACAGGTCGAGAGTGAGTCTCCTCTCGTAAATCAAAGGCTCAAACAAAAAGTAAATGCGAACAACATCGTTCCTTTCGCTCGTAAAGCCGCTCCTGTAGCTGCCTAATAGTCTCTAATCGACTCGAGCATTCATGGTTTGACTCCGTTAAGGACTATGGATAAACCCCCAACGGATGCCACGTTTAACTTTCTCTAGTTAGTTAACCGTCTAAGCTTTAACTAGAGCATCCCACTGTCCGGGATAAGTGACAGTCCCCGTTTCGAGGGTAATCGAGACTAAACCTGTGAATGAACGGACAGTCAATACCTAATTTGGACAGCAGTTCGACTCTGCTCGGCTCCATTGATTACTTTAATAAAAAACCCTTAAAAAAAGTGTCTAAGGCTTTTCTCCTCCACGAAGAAACGGGGACTCTCTTGGAAATTTCGGGACGGAAAAACCGTTTTTATCTGGGAAAGGTCAATCCGAAAGTGACGGTAGATTTAGATCTTTCCCATCTTCCCGATGCGAAAATAATTTCCCGCGTCCATGCGATTATTTATGTGGAAAAAGACGGTTTTTATCTAGAAGATGCCGGCAGTCTTAACGGCACTTATCTTAATGGGGAAAATCTGCAATCGGGACGCAAAAAGCTGAAAAGTGGCGATAGGATTACTTTGGGATATTACCGGGCGATTAATCTTTTGTTTGAGATTGAATCAGCCCATCCTCCCCAATATACCTTCAAATCTCTTGCCAACTGATGAAAAACCTTCTCTCTCGCATGGACGGGGTACAAACACCAATTATTCCCGTGGTCGGTCAATTAATTAAAGCGAACCCCGGCACTATTTCCCTCGGTCAAGGGATTGTTTCCTATTATCCACCCCAGGAAGCGCTCGAATCTCTATCTTTATTCTTAGCTAATCCCAAAAATCATCAATATCAATCTGTGGCGGGAATTCCCCCCTTATTAACAGTAATTAGGGAAAAACTAGCCGAAGATAATCGGATAGAAATCAGCGATAAACAGGCAATTTTTGTGACGGCGGGCAGTAATATGGCCTTTATGAATGCCATTTTAGCCATTACTTCCCCGGGGGATGAAATTATTCTCAACACTCCCTTTTATTTCAATCATGAAATGGCCATAAAAATGGCTGATTGTCAAGTAATTTTAGTTGCCACAGACAAAAATTTTCAATTGCGTCCAGCCGCCATTGAAGAGGCAATCACGGAAAAAACTAAGGCAGTGGTGACGATTTCTCCTAATAATCCCACGGGAGTAGTTTATCCAGAAAATACCCTGAGAGAAGTCAATCACATCTGTCAAAAAAAGGGCATCTATCACATTCATGATGAGGCTTATGAATATTTTACCTATAACCATGCCCGTCACTTTTCTCCGGCGGCAATTGTTGACAGTGAATCCTGGACTATTTCCTTATTTAGTCTCTCAAAAGCCTACGGTTTTGCCAGTTGGCGCATTGGTTATATGGTAGTACCAGAACATTTATCTGAGGCGATTAATAAGATTCAGGATACTATTTTAATCTGTCCGCCGGTGGTGTCGCAATACGCGGCCCTAGGGGCGTTACAGGTGGGTAAAAGCTATCCTTTAGAACAGTTAAAAACCATCAGTCAAGTTAGAGAAATTTGCCTGAATGCTTTAGAATCGATTAGGGATATCTGTGATGTTGCTACTGCGGAAGGGGCTTTTTATTTCTTCCTGAAAATTACCACAGACAAGAATGATTTTCAGTTAGTTAAAACTTTAATTGAGCAGCAGCGGGTGGCGGTGTTACCCGGTTCAACTTTTGGGATAACAGAAGGCTGTTATTTGCGTCTTGCCTACGGTGCTTTATCTCCAGAAACGGCTTTAACGGCAGTAGAAAGATTGGTAAAAGGACTGCGTTATTTTAGTCAATGATTTTCAAGAATAAATACCGGCTTTCTTTCTTGGTTTTTACTTTACCACAGCCTTTATCTTCAAGATAACGACTCCCCAAAACCAGAGAGTTTGTACCTCACAATTAAGATAACTGCTATCAGATAACCTCTGATTCTATCTTTTGGGCTATTCTTAGTTTAGCCGAACGAGAACGAGGATTTTTAGCTTGTTCTTCTCGGCTGGGAATAATCGGCTTTTTGGTGATAATTTTCAAGGAATTATTTTCGCGAAAGCCATACTTGATCAGACGATCTTCTAGACTATGAAAACTGATCATAGCGATAATTCCCCCGGATTTTAGCCAGTGGGGGGCTTGATCTAACAATTTTTGCAGAGAATCTAATTCTTGATTAACAGCGATGCGTAGGGATTGAAAAACCCGCGTTGCCGGATGAATACGTCCATAACGGTAACTAGCGGGGACAGAACTAGCGATGACAGCTGCTAATTCTGTAGTGGTAGTAAAAGGACGTTTTTGGACGATCGAGCGAGCAATAGGACGAGATAAACGTTCTTCTCCGTATTGATAAAAAAGATCCGCTAATTCTTTCTCCTGCCAATGGTTAATAATATCGGCTGCCGTCAGGGATTGACAGCGATCCATCCGCATATCTAAGGCTGCCGTGTGGCGAAAACTAAAGCCGCGCTCGCTCTGATCGAATTGGGGAGAACTGACTCCTAAATCGGCGATAATGCCATCAAAACTGCTATTTTGTCCCTTATAATCGGCGAAGTTCCCCCACCAGAGGGTTAAACGGCTATCTAGATAGGGGGCAAGACTGATTTTAGCGGCTTCTAGGGCGCTTTGATCGCGATCGATGGCGGTTACTGTGGTTTCGGGATGAGCTTCTAAAAGCAAGCGGCTGTGTCCACCACCGCCTAGGGTAAGATCGAGATAATGCCCCCCGGGTTGAATATTTAAACCGGCGATTAATTCTTGACTCAAAACGGAAATATGGGGAAAATCTTGATTCATCTGTACTGATAACTTCCTGAAAATGGCGATTTAACCTAAAAATAACTGATAGGCCCGGTTTTGACTTTCATCCCAATAGCGATAGCCGAGAGTATCGAGAAAAGCTTGCCATTGATTCATTTCATCGGGGGGGACCTGTATGCCCACGACGATGCGCCCGTAATCGGCCCCGTTATTGCGATAATGGAAAACGCTGATATTCCAGTGGGGACTCATGGAGGCGACAAATTTCATTAAAGCCCCTGGTCGTTCGGGAAACTCGAAGCGATAAAATAATTCATGCTCGGCTAAATGCGATCGCCCTCCCACCATGTGGCGCAGATGCAATTTAGTCAATTCATCATCGCTAATATCGAGGGTTTTAAAGCCGCAAGCTTCAAAACTCTCGGCTAATTTCTTGGCATCGCTGCGATTTTCGATCTGGGCGCCGACAAAAATATGCGCTTCTTTTTCATCGGCAATGCGATAACTAAATTCGGTTAAATTGCGTTTGCCGACACATTCGCAAAAACGCCGTAAACTGCCCGGTTGTTCGGGAATAGTCACAGCATACAACGCCTCGCGCCGTTCCCCTAATTCGGCCCTTTCCGCCACAAACCGCAGACGATCAAAGTTCATATTCGCCCCACAAGCCACAGCAACGAGGGTTTTATCCTCAATTCCTTCTCTTTCTACATAAGCTTTCGCTCCTGCTACCGCTAACGCCCCCGCAGGTTCTAAAATCGAGCGTGTATCTTGAAAAACATCCTTAATCGCCGCACAGATATCATCCGTATCCACTAGGATAATCTCGTCCACATACTGCTGACAGAGACGAAAAGTCTCCTCTCCCACCTCGCGCACCGCCACCCCGTCGGCAAATAATCCCACTTGAGACAAACGCACCCGATAACCGGCTTTTAGGGATTGATTCATCGCGTCTGAGTCCACAGGTTCCACCCCGATAATTTTAATTTCTGGGCGTAAACGCTTGACATAGGCGGCAATACCTGATATTAAGCCACCGCCACCAATAGCGACAAAAATGGCCTCGATCGGTTGCTGATATTGTCGTAAAATTTCCATACCGATCGTACCCTGGCCGGCGATTACCTCCGGATCATCGAAGGGATGGATAAAAGTTAAGCCTTTTTCCGCTTCTAACTGCCGCGCGTAGGTGTATGAATCATCGTAGGTGTCACCGTGCAGGACGACAATCCCCCCCCGGGCTTTTACTGCGTCGATTTTGACTTGGGGAGTGGTGACAGGCATAACGATAATCGCTTGGGTTCCCAATTGCCGCGCCCCCAAAGCGACTCCCTGAGCATGATTTCCCGCCGAGGCAGCAATTACACCTTTTTGTAACAAATCCCTTGACAAATACGCCATTTTGTTGTATGCGCCGCGCAGTTTAAAAGAGAAAACCGACTGCATATCCTCACGCTTGAGTAAAAGCTGATTGTGCAAGCGTTGGGAGAGATTGGGGGCAAATTCCAAGGGGGTTTCTTGGGCGACATCATAGACGCGTGCGGTGAGGATTTGAACCAGGTAATCGCAGTACATTATTCTTTTTTGGCGGTGGGGATTGGCAAGTCAGGCTAGGATCCAGAATAGATCATCGTCGGTCCAGTTAGCAATAAAGAGCTATCAACCGTCAGCCGTCGGCTTTTTGCTCCCCGCTGCCTGGGGTTGTTTGGCTTTTAAAATACGGGCAATCTCAAAAAATAGCGTACCTCTGGTGTGGTCAAATGCCTTTAAATCACCACAAATACTAAAAGGGGGACATACACAAAAACAAGGATGGTGGGTTACGCTTCTTGAACCTCAGTTTTCTAGGAAATCACAGCGAAGAATAACAGAATTATATAATTTGAAATTCATCCTGTTTAAGATTTTGAATCGATTCAATCTTGGAAGCTTCTACAGCGATAACTGTATAGGCTTTTCCCTGATTATTTAACACTTCTAAAACATAGCCATCCTTTTGGCTTTCGGCTCGAGGACAATAATCCACGATAATCGCGTGACTGCCACGATAAAAATTAGATTCTGGCAAATTTTCGGTTAATTGAACTTCGGAAAACCTAGCAAATTTCATAGTCTAACTTTTTTAATCTGGTAATAAGGTGATTTCTGATCAAGAAGATACCTGATAGATTAAAATAGGGGAAATGGCAAGTAGGAAAGAAAAAAAATGGTGTCTATGCTAGAAGATACAGCCTGAAACCTCTCTCAAATCGAAGACTTATGTTTTGCAGCTAAAAAGATGACGGGGGATTTTCGGTGAGCCTTTCAAGGGAGGATTTGTCAAAAGTATTTTGAAGGGAATGTCATAAAAACGGAAAAAATCTTGGGTTGGGGGCGAAGAAAAGTCAAATTGGGAATAGAAGAACAAAGAAGCGGAATAATATGTGTTGGGCGACAGTCAACTCACAGTGGAACGAAAAAATGGGAAGAGAAACAACCAGAAGCTGCCGAGTCTTTAAGAAAAATAGCCGAGTCATACGCACAACAAAATCCAACATTTAATAACCCGATTGCTTATACTCGACTGACGGCTTCTGAGGCGAGAAAACAATTAAAATTCGCCAATTCAAAAATGAAACGCATCAACCTCAAGAGTTGACAAAGAAAGGCTCATCAGGTACTGTCTGATCATTAACAAAAACAAATCAGACCCAAAAACGAAGCCCTCAACATCTTAACATAGAACAAAGAAACTTGCTCTACCAACTTAGTCAGGAGGGAAATTTATCTCAACGGCAAATGGCCGTCTGGCTCGGATGTCATCAAAGCACGACCAGAGCGAGAATTAAGAAGGAATCAAAGTTCCCTGGGCTGATATCTACCTGACACAGCACAAGCTGAAAGCGAGAAGCGCCAAAAAAATGCCAAACAACCCTTTTAAAATGTCAGCGAGTCGGCCTTAGAGTTGGTGAAAGAAGGATTGAAAAATTATCATAGTCCCGAACAAATAGCAGGTCGTCTGAAAAAAGCTGGTCAAGAATCGCTCAGTCATGAAACCATCTATCAAATGATCTATCAGAACTATCGAGACTGTGGAAAATATCAAGAATACCTACGTCAAGGACGAGGAAAAAGAAAGAGTCGAAATGGAGCAAAAAGTAAGCGTGGAGGGATTTCAGGGCGTGTAGATATCAGCAAGCGACCAGCAATTGCTGACCAGAAAACTGAAATCGGTCATTGGGAAAGTGACACAATGATTGGAGGCAATCATCTAGGAGTTCTCGTTACTCATGTGGACAAAGCCTCGAAATTTTTAGTAGCAGAATTAGCCAAAAACAAAACCGCATCGGAAATCAATAGAGTCACAGAAAAACTTTTCCAAGAGATTCACCCTGACAAAAGAAAAACCTTTACTTGTGACAACGGCAAAGAATTTTGTGGACATCAAGAGTTGAGTCAGAAACTAGGAGCAGATTTTTATTTTGCTACTCCTTATCATTCGTGGGAGAGGGGATTAAATGAGCATACCAATGGACTGTTAAGACAATTTTTCCCCAAGAGAACGAATTTTAAAATCCTTAAGCCAGAGGAGGTGGAAAGAGCCGTAAACTTAATTAACAATCGTCCTCGAAAATGTCTTGACTATCAGACCCCCAATGAGGTATTCTATAAAGGTAGATCAGACAGTGATGCAATTCAGACTTGAATCGGCCTTATCCTGATTTACTCAATCTTTCTCAAGCCTACATAGAAAGTATTGACAGGAATCAGTTAACTAAAAATGATCTCGAAGATTTTAAAAAACCAGCAGGTGAAAAGAAAGCAATTATATCCAGTATTAGTAGTATATTAAGAACAGGTAAAGCCCGACAAGTTTCCCTACAAGATAATCGATGGCTAGATGAGCAAACCCTAGAATTAGAGAGCATCAAGCTTATTAAAAATTTCCTTGAGCAGATTATCGGACTTTGAGAAAAAAAAGCTAATTGAATAGCTGCTATCGAAATTATCCCCATCTCTACTAGGAACAAGCTATCATAAAGATTGCTATCTCGTTCCGATTCTATCCGTGCCTTACTATTCCCAATATCCCGATGCTTTCACTCCCAGTTACCTGAGCGAACTACAAGGACAGATTCTCGCTTGTCCCCACTTCACAGTTAACAATTTAAATCGAGATTTCGTTAAAACCAAAGGCTTTTCCATCGCTTTTCGACGCACACAAATCAGCGAAGTCGCACGAATGTTTCCCTATTTTAAACCCTATCTTGATCGCAGTTTACAAGCTGACTGCAACGCTTTTTATCTTAACCCCTTACTCCTACAAACCGGTTCACGCGTCGATCCCCATATCGATCGCTCCCTGCGCTCCTATTGTAAAACTATCGATCCCCCGCTCCTAGTTAGCGTCCTTTATGTGCAGGTTCCTAAAGATATTCAAGGGGGGGAACTGGTACTAGCAACAGGCAATCGTTCCGTGGCCCAGATTCGTCCTTGTACTAACACCTTGATCCTCTTTCAAGGAGATCTCACCCATTCAGTTAATCCCGTTAGCTGTTCTGGTATTCGTCTCAGTCTTGTCTGCGAACAATATCGTTTAGATGCCGAAGAATTGCGAGAGATTCCCGAAATACAGATAGAATCGCGAACCATGAAACCAGAAAAGAAAAAAAAGAAAGATCGGGTCATTGCCCTACAATAAAAGGGCATTTTTGTAAAGATATTCTAGATGGTGATGCGCGAACCGATCGTCGAATTAAGGGGAGTAACCAAAGCTTTCGGCAAGAAAGTAATCTTAAATAACGTCGATCTGAAAGTGTACGAAGGGGAAGCGATCGGCGTGATCGGTCCGTCCGGGACGGGAAAATCGACGATTTTGCGCTTAGTCGCCGGATTACTGGCCCCCGATCGAGGAGAAGTGTACATCTACGGCACAAAACGCCAGAGAACCGTAGAACAGGGGGAAGATCCCCTCGGTGTTGGTCTAGTTTTCCAGCAATCGGCCCTTTTTGACTCCCTCACCGTCGGGGAAAATGTCGGTTTTGCTCTCTATCGCCACTCAAAGCTAAAACGAGCCGAAATTCGCGATTTAGTGGAAGAAAAACTGGATTTAGTGGGTATGACTGGTTCCTACGACCTCTATCCCTCTGAAATATCCGGAGGGATGCGAAAACGCGTCAGTTTAGCCAGAGCAATTATCAGCGATCCCTCGATCGCCGCCGATCGAGCGAACATTCTCCTTTACGATGAACCCACTGCCGGACTGGATCCCGTCGCTTCTACCCGCATCCAGACGGTAATTATGGAACTTCTCAAAGTAAAAAAAGCCTGTGGGGCCCATCTCATTGTCACCCACGTCCACAGCACCATCGAAAATACCACCGATCGCATCGTTTTTCTCTATAAAGGTCAATTTCAATGGGTTGGGCCGACTCAAGAGGCTTATCACTCGGAAATCCCCGTACTCAAGCAATTTTTTACCGGCAGTATCGACGGACCAATTCAGTGATCAGTAAACAGTAAACAGTAATCAGTGAACTGATAAGCTGCCCGCGCATTTAAATTGCTTGTTGAGACGAGGCAAGAGGCACTCTTGCAAGACCCCCCCCAACCCCCAAACCCCCTGCCCCCCCCCGACATCGGGAGGGTCGGGGGAAATTCAGCTAATCTAAGGATAGGCGGTTAAGATGCGTCTTAGCTTAACTCGCATCTGATCACTGATAACTGATAACTGATCACTGATCACTGATCACTGATCGCTGAAATCCCCCGATTTCTCCTGTAAGATACTGTGTAGAGATGAGGAGTAATTATTTATGGAAGCTGGCGGTTCACAACGAGGGATTTCCCCAACTCTCAGGCAAAGTGGTATCGGTTTAATGTTACTGACATCGGGGGGAATATTAATCTGGTTTATCGCCTGGTTAAGTAATTTTAGCTTCGGGGGACGCAGTTATCGCGCCAGCTTCCTTTTTCCTAATGTGGGTGGCATGATGGTGGGAACCCGCGTCGGTTATCGGGGAGTGAGAATCGGGCAAGTGACGGCAATTACCCCAGAACCGGAGGGAGTCGCCGTAGAAGTGGAGATTTCGCCAGCAGATCGCCTAATTCCCAGTAATTCCCTCATCGAAGCCATTCAATCCGGTTTAGTGGGTGAAACCACGATCGATATTACTCCCCTGCAAGCTTTACCCGTCGGTGGTGTTAAAGAACCCCCTTTGAGTCCTAACTGCAATGGGGAGGTGATTATCTGTAACGGTTCCCGTTTACAAGGTCAATCGGCGCTAAATGTCAATACCCTGATCAGATCTTTACTGAGAATTTCTAATCTAGTTAGTGATCCCGATATGGTAGCCGGATTTCGTTCCTTTACCCAACGCGCTGCCAATGCCTTGGGGGGACTCGATCGCTTTAGTGGTGAGGCAACCACCGCTTTAAGCGAGGTTCGTCGCAGCGGTACTCTAGGTAAAGTTAATTCGGGGATGAGATCCCTAGAATCCTTACCGCAAGTATCCGGTTCCCTCGATCGCCTTTCTAGTGATCTTTCTGGTGTCGGGGGATTGAGTCAGGAAGCGACTACTTTACTGAGAAGTTTACAGGGAAGTGGCGGCCTGAGAAATTTAGACGCTACCCTGGTAGAGGCCCGAAAAACGCTGCTTTTGGTGGGAGAAACCACCGAAGAACTGCGGGTTTTTTTGGCAGCTAATCAAAATCGTTTAATTGCTACTCTCGATAGCATCAAAACTACCAGCGATCGCCTACAAACTACTCTCGCTGCTTTGGATCCCATCCTGACGGAAGTGCAGAAAAGCCAAATTATCGATAATTTAAACACTATTTCGGCAAATGCTGTTAAATTAAGTGAAAATTTGGGAAATTTTACCGCTTATCTCTCCGATCCTGCCACTGTTGTCACCCTACAGCAACTCCTCGACTCCTCTCGTGCCGCTTTTGCCAATCTTCAGAAAATCACCTCGGATGTGGATGAAATTACTGGTAATCCGCAACTGCGACAGGAAATTATCCGCTTAATTCAGGGTTTAAGTCGTTTGGTTTCTTCTAGCGAACAACTACAGCAGGAATTCGCCCAAGGTCAAGCAATGACAAGAATGGCCGCCCAAATTGCGACAATAGCCCCAAATCCCCCCGCTAATACCCCAGAAAAAGACCCTAAGAAACCTGAATCTGAGTAGCAGAATTTGGGGTTAGGGGTTGGGAAAAAAAGTCCGAGCATTTGTACTAAAATTTTTAAGACCCAGTTTCAATACACAACAGTTTGTCTAATTTTTTGTCATAGCTAAATGAGGAATTTCTTCACCATGTTGACGATAACTTTCTTTAACGCTTTCCCAAGCTAGAATTAATTGATTGAGTGCTGTTTGGGGGCTATCAGCAAAAGCGGAAACGCTAGGAATTTCTACTAAGTATGCTATCCAATCTCCCTCCTCATCTTGGAAGATATTAATGCTAAAACCGTTAAAATCCTCGGTTGTTGGATTCATTTTCTTCCTCCTGTATTTTTAAAAATTGTTTAACTTGATCAGCTTTCGCTTCACCGTTTTTTGTCGGTTGAATAGATAGACGGACTCTCTTGGATGAATACCAAATGTGATGACTTCCTGTTTGATGGTCAAAAGTCCAACCACAAAGATTAAGCAAACTCTCAAATTCGCTAAAACGTAATCCTTAAGGCGAGTTTTTGGCCTTTTCTAGCAGTTTTTCTTTTTTTCCCATCGATCGATCACAACGAACTCAATCTATTTTAGCTTAAAGTTAAAAGAAGGAGATCGCATTTATACATCAGAGATAGAATGCAATTCGCCGCTACAATACCCGCAAATCAATTAGTTTTGCTAATCTTCGAGTAACGGCCACACCATAGCACAGAAAACCTCAAAATAGATGAAAAAATGATTAACTTTTTGCTCAAGATGGCCTTAAATGAGCTTTGGGATAGAGAGACTTGTGGCAAGATATAATTAAGGTATATTTTGGGGAAGAAATTGGATTATGGAAGAACTTTTAGAATTAAAAGCTTTGCTCTTAAAAGGTGATATTAAAGGTTCACTGGCGATTGTAGAACACCTTGAAGATATGAGCAAAAATGCGATTATTAGCACCATTCGTAGTTATGCTGTTATCTTATTACTGCATTTAATTAAACAACAGGCAGAAAACCGAACCACTCGTTCTTGGGATGTCTCCATTCGCAATAGTGTTAGAGAAATTCAACGCCAAAATAAACGCCGAAAAGCAGCAGGATATTATTTAAGTGATGAGGAATTAACAGACACTTTAAACGATGCTTATCTTAATGCTTTGGATGCCGCTTCTTTAGAAGTCGAAGCTGGTGGTTATCAATCGGAGCAACTAGAAGCTATAATTGACAAAAATAAACTGATTAGTGATGCTTTCCTTTTAATAAAAAACGTCTCTTCCTAGAAAGATTATGACCAACTCAATCTCTCAAGAACAAGCCCAAGAAATGTTAAGTTAGTTAAACAAAAATCGTGAAACCGTGCTTGATTTATATAAAAATCAATACATTGCCTATAATGAAAAAGGGGTCATTGCTGACGGTGAAAATTTACAGAATGTTCTGGAAGAAGCCAACACAACCAATCAAGAATTTGTCATTTATCTTGTTCCTAGTTGTCGTTATTCTATTCAAATTTTACCCATTCAAGTTTAAAGTAGTTTAAGATGATTTTGACAACGGCAAAATTCTATGAAAATAACCCTTTATCAACCGACATTATCGTTATTATTGCTGCTGTTGCTATCGGGGGGTTGTGCAGTCAATCGGGAAAAAGACAAAACCACCACTCCGCAAGCGTCTCCCCTAGCAGAAATCGTTCCTTGGCAGATGGTGGAACGGGTTACTATTTTAAAAGCCGATCGGGATCCCATCTATGCTTTGGCCATTAGTCCCGATAATTCCCTGCTGCTGAGTGGTAGTTTTGACGGCACGGTTAGGGAATGGGACCTAAAAACTCAAAAACCTCTCAGGACTTGGCAACTAGGAGATACCGTTAACGCTATCCAATTTAGTCCCGATGGTAAGACTTTCGTAACTGCCGATGCGGGGGGAAAAGTGCAACGCTGGAATACGCGCACGGGAAAATTGGAAATGACCTATCCTGGCCATGCTTTTCTCGTTACCGATGCCGCTATTTCTCCCGATGGCAAAATTTTGGCCACGGGTAGCTGGGATCGTACTGTTAAACTCTGGGATTTTCAGACGGGTACACTGTTAAAAACCCTGCGCGGCCATAATCATCCGATTCAGGCGATCGCATTTAGTCCCGATGGTAAAGGAATTGTGAGCGCCGATTACGATGGTTTCGTTAAACTGTGGAAAGTGAGTACCGGTCGCTTTATTCGTGCCTATGCGGGTAATTTATTCCCCGTTTATCGGGTGCTTTTTTCCAAGGATGGTAATACCGCCGGTACTGCTAGTCAAGACGGTTCGATCCGCAGTTGGCAAGTGAAAAGTGGCATCGGCACCACTACTATTCTCGCCCATAATGACGCTGTTACCGATATGGCCCTGCTGGATGGGGGCAAAGTTTTGGCCAGCACTTCCGGGGATGGAACTGTCAAATTTTGGGATGTTAATACCCGTCGGCGCTTGAATACCCTGAAGGGAAACGTCATCTTAAGAATGGTTGCCAGTCAAGATGGTCGTTGGTTAGTCACTGGAGATCGGGATGGTGCGATCGCGATCTGGCGGGGAATCTAATTGACTATAATTAAGACTAGAGTGTTTTCTAGGGTGAAATATAGCTATGGCAGCAGTGATTTTAAACTTAGATACAGTCAATCTCAGCGATGAGCAGTTTTACCGTCTCTGTCAAGTTAACCCAGATTGGCAACTGGAAAGAAACGCCCAAGGAGAATTAATTGTGATGCCACCTGTTGGGGGAATTAGCGGCAACCGAGAGGCCGATTTTATTAGTTTACTTTGGTTGTGGAATCGTCAAACCGGATTGGGTAAAGTCTTTAGTTCGGCGACGATTTTTCGTTTACCGAAGGGGGGAGATCGCGCTCCTGATGCCGCTTGGGTGAGTTTAACCCGTTGGCAAGCTCTAAGTCGAGAAGAACAGGAGAAATTTCCGCCTATTTGTCCCGATTTCGTCATTGAACTGCGCTCCCGTAGCGATTCCCTCCCAGAAATTCAAGCTAAAATGCGGGAATATCTCCACAGTGGTTTGCGATTAGGTTGGCTAGTTAATCCTCAACAACAACAGGTGGAAATTTATCGTCCTCAGCAACCCTTAGAAATTATGGAACTACCCGCTAATTTAAGCGGAGAGGATGTCCTACCCGGCTTTAGTTTATTTATCTCCATTTTTGAGTAAAATATAGTCAAGACTAATGTATGATTCTACTTGTAAATTTATCGCCCTGGAATATTCGAGAGATTTAGCCACTTGGTTATTAGGTAAACCTTTAGATTTAACCGAAATTAAACCCTCAGAGTTGTCATTGGAGCCGATAAGAGCCGATAGTTTAATCTTTTTAGAGTCAGAAGAATTAATCTTACATATTGAGTTCCAAACCGACCCTAAAGAGGATATTCCCTATAGAATGCTCGATTATGCCACAAGACTCTATCGACGCTATCAGGGCAAACCTATCTATCAGGTAGTTATTTATCTAAGGAGGAGTACCTTGCCCCTAGTCAGACAGAATGACTATCAACAGGGAAAAACTTATCATCAATTTGAGGTGATTAGACTATGGGAACAGCCCTATCAACCCTTATTACAAGCACCAGGACTATTGCCCTTTGCTATACTAGCTCAAGCTGAGGAGCAAGAGAATTTACTGCGGCAAATCGCCCAAAAAATCGAACAAATCAGCGACAGTCGAGAACAAAGCAATCTGGCTGCCTCCACCGCAATTCTCGCTGGATTAGTATTAAACAAAGACATCATTCAACAATTGTTGAGGAAAGATATTATGAAGGAATCTGTCATCTATCAGGAAATCAAAGGGGAAGGAAGACAAGAAGAAGCCATCAATTTGCTTCTACGTCAATTAAATCGGCGTATAGGTGGCATTTCTGCCGAATTATCTGCCAATATCCAAAGTCTTTCTCTAGAAAATTTAGAAAACTTAGGAGAAGCTTTATTAGATTTTCAGTCAGTAGAGGACTTAGAACAATGGCTAGAAAATGAGCGTTTTTAACTGAAATTACTGTCCAAACAAAACCGAACTATTGCCAGAGCCTTGGAACAAAATCCAAGTCATCAGCAGATTAGATAAAAAAATCGCTAAGAGCATAGTGACTACGGCTGCGGTAGTAGCTTGGCCGACTCCTTTAGCACCGCCATCGGTCGTTAAACCCCAATTACAGCCGATAATCGCAATTAAAGCCCCAAAAACCACCCCTTTAACTGGTCCACTCAGCACATCTCCCACACCCAGGAAACCGCGAACCGAGTCGAGAAAAACTGAATTAGCAATTCCGTATAAACTTTGGCCGACCAGCAAACCGCTACCTAAACCGATCAGCAACGCCATAACACTCAAAGCGGGAACCATCAGACAACAGGCAATTAAACGAGGCAGCACCAGATATTCCACGGGATCGGTTTTGAGCATATAGAGTGCGTCGATCTGCTCTGTCACCTTCATGGTGCCGATTTCCGCCGCAAAAGCCGATCCTACCCGACCAGCCACCACGATCGCCATCATAATCGGACAGAGTTCCCGACCGAGAGCAAGGGCCAAAATTCCCCCCACCATACTGCCAGCACCCAAAGCTTGGAACTCCCGGGCCACTTGGATAGTAAAGATCATCCCGATCACTGCGGCCGTGATCATGGCGATAATCAGTGAGGCGGGCCCAGCTGCCACCATTTGTTCTTGGGTGACGCGCCAATCGGGTTTGCGCGTGAATAGGAAGTAAAAAACCCTGCCGGTTAAGAGTATCGCTAACCAACAGCGCCGAAACCAAGAGCTTAATTCCTTGCTAAAAATTGCCAATAAATCCTTCATGGCCCTCAAAATAGATCGGACTAGAGAAAAGTCTATCCTGTTTTGTCTTTTAATCCCATTCCTTACCACGCTATGGATAGTACAGAATTTTTGGCTCTTCGGTAATTGTTATGCAAATAATTAACTTAAAATAAAATTCGATGAGAGTACCTACGCTAAAAAATAGCTGAAACCCATACAGGGAAAGATTTAAGGCACAAACAGGTTAATGCCAAAAGATAGACAATTGAGTTAAGATTTGATATAATAGCCAAAAACCAGAGTATTTTACTTATGATACTTGACAAATTCTTGAACCTAGAAGGAACCTCTATTCAAGGCTATCGACACCTAGAAAATATCGGTATAGTTTTCCGAATTGAATCGAAAAATAAAAAAGCACCCTGTCCTCGTTGTGGGTTAGAGAGCGATAAACTCCACCAAAATCATCGACATTTAGTCAAAGATTTACCGCTCTCAGGTCAACCAGTGTACCTACAAGTTAATCGTCGTCAATTTAAGTGCGGTAATTGTCAGAAACCCTTTAGCGAAGAGTTAGATTTTGTCGCCAAGAAACGAACCTATACGAAAAGACTAGCCGAGAATATAGCGGTGTGCAGTCGTATGAGGTACAGTGTCACGAGCTATAAACCATGCTAGGCAAAGCTTGGTCTGTATCTCACTCAAGCGCTTACCGCTATATACTCGAACAATTAAAAGAAGGAGATATTTTAAATGTTAGTCGAAGAAATAACGTAACGGAAGAAGAGATTCAAAGAATGGTAGAGGACATCGCCGAAGAAATTACAGAGCCAGATTTATCGAAATTAAAAAGACTAGGAATTGATGAAATCGCTCTAGTCAAAGGACAAAAAAATTACTGTGCGGTTTTAGTAAATTTAGATACGGGAAAACTAATAGCTATTCTAGAGAATCGAACACAAGAGGAGTTGAGAGAAACGCTTACAAGCTGGGGAAAAGAGGTGTTAGAGCAAATTGAAGAAGTCAGCATAGATCTTTGGTTGCCCTATAAAAATTTGGTGAAAGAATTGATGCCATCGGCCGAGGTAGTCGCCGATAGATTCCATGTAATGAAACAAATTAATCAAGAGTTAGACGAACAGAGAAAAGACGTTCGGCGATGCTCAGTCGAGCCGCAGAAAAAAGAGCCGTAGAAGCGCAGAAAAATAAAAAACAGAAAGCGGAAAAAGAAGCAAAGCTAGAAGTTTTAAAGCGAAGTAAATATAGCCTGTTAAAAAATGAAGAAGATTTAACGGAACCCCAAAAAATCAAACTAGAAGCTATCAAAGAAAATTTGCCAAATTTGAAAAAGATGCAGGAATTAAAGGAAGAATTTAGAAAGATTTATGAAACCTCAGAGAATCCGACAGAGGGAATGCTATCCATCTCGGAATGGTTGGCAAAATCCTCCAGTGTTTTTACAAAGAGTTGTCAAACAATCCGAAACTGGTTTGGAGAAATAATTAGTTATTTCGAGCGAAGGACAACGAATGGGGTGGTCGAGGGAATCAACAATAAACTTAAACTAATAAAACGGAGAGGCTATGGCTTTAGAAACTTTCGGAATTTTTGGGTTAGAAGTATGTTGTCTTGGCATCTTGTCTGTTGATTTAGCATAAAGGGTAACGAAGAGCCTGAATTGTTATCGCTTTAACTCTTGTATCGGCAATGAATTGGCAATTAATCAGAAATTAATATAAGCAATTATTGTAGGTTGGGTTGAGCGAAACAATACTGGGTTGAAAATGGATCAATTCGATTGTTTAAGCGAAACCCAACAACCCCAAAGGTTACTCTTTGTTGGGTTTCCTTGCGTCAACCCAACCTACGAGGCTTAAAAATTGGCTGTTACCTTTATATGTTACATTTTGCAAGTCTCGACGCGAGAGAAGAGACTTCTCCAATTATTTTTCCATTTTTCAAAGGGGAGGTGGCCTTGGGGTGCCTTTAGGTCAAAAGTAACGTCTTTGTAGTATATCCAACTATTCTTCATAAATCCTACTCGTACTCGCCAGCCGATTTTATCCCCGAAACCGTTCCAGATTTTATCATTATACTCCTGCGTCCCGCCGAGGTCGTGATAGATTTTCGCTTGCACAGAAAAGCCAAATTTTCCGTTACTATATTTCACCCATAATTGGTCAATTGTTCGCAAATCTTCGCAGGGGAACTTATCGATATCCTCCTTTCTCAGCCATCTCTCTTTTGTGCGTTTGGCAGCCTGTAGCATCACTCTCTCGGTTTCCTGGTCCGCTTCTTTCCATTGCTGCCGTTTCAATAAATCTTCTAATTTCCGATAATCGATTCCTTTGGCACTTTTAAGCTGGATAGATGGGGGAGTTTGCGGAATAGTTGTCTGGGGTATAGAGACTGATGTTTTTATCTGCAAAGCTTGCAACACTTCCGAGGCGGATTGATAGCGTTTTTTTGTACCAAACTCGATTAATTTATCCAGAATATTCCCTGAATCATTACTAACAGGATTATTAACCAACCACTGTCGCCATACCCATTGGTGTTCCCCCCCATCGAATAAATCAAAGGGAGATATTCCAGTTAATAAATAAATGCAAGTTACACCCAAACTATACAAATCACTGGCATTAACTGCCTTGCCATTACCCTGTTCTGGGGCAATATATTCGGCAGAACCGATAATTGTTCCCGTCATGGAACGATTTAAAGGACTGACAAATTTTGCTGCGCCAAAGTCCACTAAAATTAATTTATTATCGCTTTTTCTGCGAATAATATTTTCGGGTTTAATGTCGCGATGAATTACTTGTTTACTATGAATAAATTCTAGAATCGGTAAAATCTCTGACAAAAGATGTTTAATTTTTGCTTCGTTAAATACTCCTTCCTGTTTTAATTCTTGTTCGAGATTTTGTCCTTCGATATATTCCTGGACGAGATATTGTCGCCCATCATTACCGGTAAAATAGGCGTAAAGTTCGGGGATTTGTGGGTATCTTCCCAAACTATCTAAACGAATCGCTTCTTCTTTAAATAATTCTGCTGCTTTTTGTAAAGTTCCTGTTCCCTGCGCTGACGGGAAAAATTGTTTAATTACACAATAGGGTTTTGAAGGTTTATCCTCATCTATCGCTTGAAATGTTTTACCAAAACCCCCTTGACCGATTAATTTTAGCGCTCGATAACGTTCTCTGAGCAGTAATTGAGAACCGCACTTATGACAGAAATTATCCGTGGGGGTGTTTTTGTGCGAACAATCGGGATTGAGACAGAGACTCATAGCCGTTTGAAAAGCGTGGGAAGATTAACACTTATTATAGAAAAAGAAAGCAAGCTAGGGCGACTCTAGTAGGCAAATTTTCTCTGATAATTCGCTGAAAATAAGGTGACAGGTATGGTCAATCCACAACCCGCTATACTTTGTCCATACCACAATTTAGCCATTTTGTCAAAAAAATTTTGACTTTGCAACAAAACTACACAAAAATTAGATCAACGTTGTTCGGAAAAAAAGGGATAATTTGTGAAAGTGTTTGGTTTTGCTCAAGGGAAAAGTCTAGATTTAGCAAGGGTTTTAAGACAACCTAGACCATTAAAACCCTAAAAACTACAATAAAAACCATCATAGCATAATGCAAAATTATACCAGAATCGCTGGAAGTATTGCAATCTCGTAAATAAATAAAAATTATTCTCAATAAATTCTTAGGTAAAAATAAATATTACCGATTGTAAATTTAAATATTTTTAAGTATTTAAGGTATTTACATATAAAATACTTATCATTTTTCCTGATTGCCTCTGACTTTTCCCTCCCCAGAGTAATTTTGGGGAGTCAGTTGTCGATACCAAACTAGGCTAAACTCTATAGGAGAAACCCGATGACTAACTTGATTATTTCGCAAAAATATGGCTAAAAAGCTCGATTTTGTTATTCCCGCCGTCGGTGGAGTCACAGGAGCCAATTTATCTGCTTGTCTGGGAAATATTGGCTTAGTCGGCGGATTTGGCGGTATAAGCGTCGGTTTAGTGGGAATGACGGGGATTGGCCTCCTGACAAGTTCGGCAATTTATGCCAGTCTGCAAGGACTAGAAACAAACGATCACAATGTCGGGTTAGCTTTGGGAATAGGAAGCCTTGGCGGAATCGGTATCTACTCTACCTTTGGGGGTGTGGGAGTCGCGGTTAAAGGTACAGCTTTCGGTGTTGGTGTCGGTTCTATGGCAATCGCTGGCGGGATAGTCGGGTTAGGAATCTACGGAGTGATGAAAATGTTATCTCCCACCTACTCCGACAATAATTTTTATAGCAATCTAGAATTTTTTGATCGCATTACTAGAGAGTACGAAGAAGCTTTATTTTGGCAAGAAGTTACGGGGAAATATGAAAATCTAGAGGCAGAACTACAGCAACTGTTGGAAGAAGTATCTATTCAGGAAAATCAACAGTTATATTCTACAGAAATTACTATTCCAGAGCGTTTATCTTGGCAGTGTTTCCAAACTCTTAAAGGTCATCAGGCAAATATTGGGGCGATCGACGTTAGTCCTGATGGTAAAATTATTGCTAGTGCGGGAGAAGATCAAACCATAAAACTTTGGCAGCGAGAAACGGGTAAATTAATTTATTCCTTTGTGGGAGTTAATGAACCGATCCAAACTCTGGCGATAAGTCCTAACGGTAAATCGATCATTGCTGGTGGATTAGATGGCAGAATTAGTCAGTGGCAATTAGACACTAAGCAGTATAAAAGTAGTTTTTTCGCTCGTGTCAATGCTCCCCATAGCCATGATGGTGTCATTTTACAATTAGCTTTTGCTGCCAATGAAAGATTTATTGTTAGTGCTAGTAACGACAAAACTCTGCGAATCTGGGGTTATTATACAGGAGAATTGCAGCGAACTTTAATCGGTCATGAGGAGGCAGTTAATACCTGTGCTATTAGTCCCGATAGCCAAATTATTGCTAGTGGTAGTGATGATAAAACTATTAAATTATGGCGATTTGATCATAGTTATGCTTATCAAACTTTTATCGGTGACAGGGCAGCCGTTAACAGTTTAGCTTTTAGTAATGATGGTCAATATCTAATTAGTGGCGGTAGTGATAAAACGATTAAAATCTGGGATATAAAGACAGGAGAAATGATTAAAAGTTGGCAGGCACACGAGCAGGCAATTATCAGTATTGCTATTAATCATCATCGCCATCTAATTGCTAGTGCTTCCCGAACAGAAATTAAAATTTGGCAAGGACAAACAGGAGAACTAATTAAAACTTTACGGGGAACTGCTCCCTTAAAATTTAGTCCTGACGGTCAGTTTTTAATTACAGGTAGTTATGGAGATAAGGTAAAAATATGGTCAAAAATGTTAGGAGAATTAGAAATATTTCCCCCAGATTCCGAGGATTGGTGGGAAGTTTTAGAAGTTTCTAAGAATGCCAGTTTTCCAGAGGTTAAACAAAGATATTATCAGCTTGCTCGTCAGTATCACCCCGATCACAATTCTTCCGCCATGGCGATTAAAATTATGCAAAAAATTAATCGAGCTTACGAGCGGTTTTTATTTTCTATCTCCCAACAGTAAAATTGTGAGCCTAGGTTCAAGTATTTAACTATCTTTCGATTCTCCCTTAATCCCCCCTTGATCCCCCCTTGATAAGGGGGGTGCCGATAGGCGGGGGGATCTCCCTTGATAAGTGGGGTATCTGATAATTTTTAACGACTACCTACTTATCTCACCATTAAGATAAATGCTATAATTATTCAATTCAAGAGGCAAAAGTAAAACCAGAAATATAGAGAGCTTACTAACAAGCTCTCTATAAAGTTTAGGTCTTCTACCACTTATTTTCCAGACTAGGATTTCTTAGCAGTATTCAAGCTACCCACTTGAATATTCAGATTAATTTTTTGTCCTTCCCGGCTAATTTCTACGGGTAAATTATCGCCGATTTGAGTATTAGCCACAATTTCCTGAACCGCATCGGGATCGGTGACATTCTTACCACCTACAGACTTTAACACATCACCCGATCGCAATCCTGCTGCTGCGGCAGGAGAATCTCTCATCACCCGCACTAACAAGACACCAGAATCATCGGGGATAGTCCAATTATCAGCCATGGGACTATCGGCTAATTGTTCTTTTACCTCCGGAGTTAACTGTACCATTTGAACACCGAGATAGGGATGTTCCACCTTACCCGTGGCGATTAATTGTTCGGCGATTCTTTGGGCAGTTTTAATCGGAATAGCAAAACCTAAACCCTGGGCATTTTGAATGATAGCAGTGTTAACTCCGATAACTTCTCCCCGAGCATTTAACAAAGGTCCACCAGAATTTCCGGGGTTAATTGCCGCATCGGTTTGCAGGAAATCCACCCGTTTATCACTAGCACCAATTTGGGAGCCATTGCGTTCCTTGGCACTAATAATTCCCGTGGTGACAGTGTTATCTAATCCCAAAGGATTACCGATAGCAATTGCCCATTCTCCCACCTGTAAACTATCAGAATTACCTAATTTAACCGTGGGTAAATTGCTCGTTTCCACCTGTACCACTGCCACATCAGTTAAAGGATCACTACCTAAGACTTTACCATCAATAGTGCGACCATCTTTGAGGGTGACTGTCACCTTATCTGCTCCCTCGACAACGTGAGCATTGGTGATAATTTTACCGTCATTACTGATAATAAACCCGGAACCTGTACCCCTTTGAACTTGTTTTTCTCCTCGCTCTGGTATTTGAGAACCGAAGAAGCGACGGAAAACAGGATCGTTAGCAAATTCCGAAAAATCACCGCCTCTATTGACTTCCCTAGAAGCATTAATTCTCACCACCGCTGGCCCTACTTCTTGCACCACAGAAGCGACAAAATTGGTAGGAATAACCAAAGACGAGGGAGCGGCTGCGGCTGGTGTGGAGGAGCGAGGATTATTGGTAGCGGTGGCAATATTTTGGGCTAATTCTAGAGGATTTTGACTGTAGGCGTAGGTGGCACCGATACCTAACCCGGCACCCAAAACCAGTAAGGAGGAATAGGCAAAAAGTTTTTTCATTGCAGAAGATTTGGAGCGTTTGGGATTACCTGCGTTGATCGGGGAAATATTATCGTTAAAAATATTGCGAGTCATAGTTTTTATTGTTTAACCATTTTGAGAAGGGAATAAAAGTCAGTCCTAATAATCGTGGGTGTGAGAGGAGTGTTTCGGAAAACGGCTTGGGACTGACTATCTCTAATTTAGGCGGGGGATATGAACTTACTGTGACGCAGACATGAACTTTTGATTGCAAGGTCATTGTCCTATCAGTATTCTCCGAGTCAGAAGTCAGAAGTCAGGAGTCAGGAGTCAGGAGTCAGGAGTCAGGAGTCAGCTTTTATTTATTCTCCCCATCTCCCTGCTCCCCAATTCATAATTCATAATTCATAATTCTTGCTCCCCCATCTCCCTGCTCCCCACTGATTACTGATTACTGTTGACTGGACGGCTACGCCGTGCCTTTGGCAACACTGAAAAGCTCCCCCTATACTTTTTCAACAGGATGGGGAAAGACTGCGCCAGTTTCAGCAGGGTTTAACCACTGGTGATCTTAATCTTTCAGCAATTCTAAGCGATAACGATACAAAGCCACAGGACGATTCGGCGCTTGGAAATAATCCGGCGATTGGGGGGACAGATAAATGGCTGTCACCTGATCGCCTAGAATTTTATTAGGAGATAATAACTGATAGGCGGTGGTGGTTTCCACCTCATTGAGATAAGTGTTGGTTTCTCCCCGGAAAATTTGTTGACTGATTTCTGTGGCAATAAATTGATTTCGGCTAGGAGTTTCGCTATTTCTGGCAATTACGGTGGAAATGAGTTGATGAGCGCCGCGTAAAAAGGTAATCTGACGATTGGGATTATTGGGGTCAGTTTTTACGGATAATACCGATTGATTACCTAAATAGGCGCGACTAATTGCTAAACCATTAAAGGATCGATCGGCCACAATTGATGGTTTACTGATAATGGTGGATAAAAAGGCAGCATTTATCGGTCTGGCCATCGCTTTCTCGATGAATCTCACCGGAAACTCGATCGATTGTTCTAGGTAACGACGATTACTTTCAAAACCAGGTGTGATAATCTGGGGAGCAAGAGGAGCGGTTAAATCGATTAGGGTACTGGTGACAGTCCAATTGCCTACCATCCAATCGGGATAAACTAAATCTCCGCTGGCAAAACTAACCACTGGTTTAGTCATCCAGCGAGGATAATCGGTTAAGCGATCGCTTAAATTTCCCGCCATAGATAATTCTAAATGGTTACTACAGCCTAGAATCAATACTAACAAGAACAAAATTATCCTTTGCATGGGTAAAAATATTTTTTAAGTAATATTCTTTGATTATGAACGATTTTATCAACTCTCAAGCCGTTAATCTCGATTCGGCAGTAATTCCCATCGCACCGACCGGTTTTAAATCGGGTTTTATTGGCATTATTGGTCGTCCTAATGTGGGCAAGTCCACCCTGATGAATCAATTAGTGGGACAAAAAATCGCCATTACTTCCCCCATCGCTCAAACTACCCGCAACCGTTTACGCGGCATTGTCACCGGCGAGCGATCCCAGATGATTTTTGTCGATACCCCCGGCATTCACAAGCCCCATCACGAATTAGGCAAAGTTTTAGTTAAAAATGCTGAAAACGCCATAAATTCCGTAGATTTAGTTTTATTTGTTGTCGATAGTAGCAATTTTTTGGGCAGTGGCGATCGCTATATTGCCGATTTACTGACTAAAAACCAAACTCCCACGATTTTAGGGCTAAATAAAGCCGATCAGCAACCGGAAGACCGGGAGCCTCTAGACGATAGTTATCGTACCTTGGCGGCGGAAAATAACTGGCCTCTGCTCAAATTTTCGGCACTGGAGGGGATGGGAATCGCAGAATTGCAAAATCTGTTAATTGATTCCCTCGAAGTCGGTCCCTATTACTATCCCCCCGATTTAGTCACAGATCAACCGGAAAGGTTTATTATGGCTGAATTAATCCGCGAACAGATTTTACTGCAAACCCGTCAGGAAATTCCCCATTCTGTGGCGGTGGTGATTGAACGCGTCGAGGAAACTCCCGCTTTAACTAGGGTTTTTGCCGCCATCAATGTGGAACGAGATTCCCAAAAAGGGATCGTCATCGGCAAAAATGGCAGTATGTTAAAAGCGCTCGGCACTTCCGCTCGCTCGGCTATTCAAAAGTTAATCGCCGGGGAGGTATATTTAAAATTATTCGTGAAGGTAGAACCGAAATGGCGACAATCTCGCTCACTTTTAGCGGAATTTGGCTATCGCACCGAGGAGTGAAGGGAGCGGGGAATTATGAATTATGAATTATCAATTATGAATTGGTGAGCGGGGAGAGGGAATTATGAATTATGAAGTGGGGAGAAAAAATAAAAATAATCTCCTGACTTCTGAAGACCGACTTCTGAAGACTGACGGCTGATAATTTTCACTTTTGTAGTAGAATGGAGAACCACTGATAACTGATAACTGAAATGACTGATATTAAAACCCTAATTAAACAGGTACACCAAGAGGCAAAAAAAGAGGATTTTCCCATCGATACCCTAATTTACCAAGAGGCAAAAAAAGACCCCTTTGAACCAGTTTTGTATGCTGGTAATCTTGCTAGTCAGTTATGCTTTTTTGGCCGGGATTTAGGACGAGATGAAGTGTATGCGGGACAACCTTTGATCGGGGCTGCCGGTAGAATGGTAAGAGAGGGATTTTTTCAAGCTTGGCAGGGGAGAAAATCCCATGATCGTCAAGAGCTATTATCGGTGTGCGATCAAATTTTCTTAACTAATACAGTTCCCTACAAACCTCCGGGTAATAAAGCTTATTCTGGGGAAGTGAAGGATCGTTTTCGTCCATTTATAGAAAAACTGCTCGTTTTTTATTGGCAAGGTGATCATATCATTACCCTTGGCACGGAAGCTTTTAAATGGTTTGAACCCTACGGTAAACCCAGAGAAGTAGATAAATTCTATCTTGATAAAGAACGCTTTACTAAAAAACTGCTAGTTACCCTTACCGCTACTGATGAAGATGGATTAAAACAGCAAAAGAAAGTGACTTTATTACCTCTCCCCCATCCCTCTCCTCTCAATCAAAGATACTATGCTCTTTTTCCTGATTTATTACAAAAAAGATTAACTGAATTTGCCTTTTAACCGATGAGAATTTACGGCAATCGTCCCATAAAAACCCTAGCAGGACAATTAACCCGTCCGACGACAGCAAGGGTGCGAGAAGCTTTATTTAATATCTGGCAACATAAATTATCTGGCTGTCGTTGGTTGGATCTTTGTGCGGGTAATGGTTCCATGGGTGGGGAAGCTTTATGTCGAGGTGCGAGTCTAGTAATCGGAATTGAACAATCAGGACGCGCTGGCGAAATTATCAAGGAAAATTGGCGCAATTTAGCAACTTCTCCCCAGCAATTCCAAGTAATTCGGGGGGATGTGCTGACAAAGTTAGCCACTTTAGCAGGGGAAAGTTTTGATTTAATTTATTTTGACCCTCCCTACGAAAGCGGTTTATATTTACCGGTACTAACTGCCATCTCTCAATATAATTTATTAGATTCTCTGGGGGAAATTGCCGTGGAACACAATCCCAAATCTTGGCAAGCAATTAATCTAGAAGGTTTAACTATTTGTCGTCAGAAACGCTACGGCAATACTACCTTAACTTTTTATCAAAAAACAGATGAATTATGAATTATGAATTATGAATTATGAAGTGAGGAGAAGGGAGAATAAATAAAAGCAATCTCCTATCTCCTATCTCCTATCTCCTGACTCCTATCTCCTGACTCCTGACTCCTGACTCCTGACCCCTGCCGACCGCCGAAAATGGTCAATTTTATTTGACAGTCCAGAAAAAATTATTATTTCTCAACAAAATCACATAATTTGTCACTTTTCTTGACAATTATCCTGAGCAACCCGAGAAACTTTCTGGCAACCGCAGTTAATCGCCCCCCTTTTTAGGCTATTTAAAGAAAAATTAGGGTTTATTTCGATAAAATTAGCAGTAAATAGGCTGTAACCTCCTAAAAAACTTAAATACCTTTTCCTAGTTCTTGTTTTGACCTGAAACTACCCCGAAGTTTCCTGACACGGCAGCCCAACCATCTCCCCTTAACCCTTGCTGCTCCCCAGAATATCACCTATTTTTGGTATAGATTTATACCCGACTATTTTTGTCGGGTATATTTGACACCAAGATTTTGCAGGTGATAGGATGCTTGTAGATTCAGTTGACGGCAAGACAGGAAAATCATGACCCTAGCGACAAACATCGAAACCTCAAAATTCATCCCCACCTTTACCCGCTTGGTTTCTAAGGAAGGAGGGACCTCCTACCCCCTGAAAGCGCTGAATATCTGCGAAGAAACCTTTGCCCCCCTGGAAGTGGACTACGATTACGACCTCATCCGTCGCACCGTCACCAGAGAAAGCATTCAAGCAGGTCCCAATTCCATCTGGCGCTATCGTTCCTTTTTGCCGGTGGAAAGTGAAAATCCCATCGATGTGGGTACGGGTATGACTCCCCTAGTTAAATCCCACCGTTTAGCTCGGCGCTTGGGTCTAAAAAATCTCTACATTAAAAATGATGCCGTCAATATGCCCACTCTCAGCTTCAAAGATAGAGTGGTATCCGTCGCCCTTACCCGGGCCAAAGAATTAGGTTTTACTACCGTTTCCTGTGCTAGTACGGGAAATCTGGCCAATTCCACCGCCGCTATTGCCGCTCACGCTGGTTTAGACTGTTGTGTTTTCATTCCCTCCGACTTAGAAGCGGGTAAAATTCTCGGCACCCTAATCTATAATCCCACGGTCATGGCAGTTAAAGGCAACTACGATCAAGTTAACCGTCTCTGTTCAGAAGTGGGCAATACCTACGGTTGGGGTTTTGTCAACATCAATCTGCGTCCCTACTATTCCGAAGGTTCCAAAACTTTAGGCTTTGAAGTGGCTGAACAATTAGGCTGGAAACTCCCCGACCATATTGTCGCACCTTTAGCCAGTGGTTCCCTGTTTACCAAGATTTATAAAGGCTTCCAAGAATTCGTCAAAGTCGGTTTGGTGGCAGATAAAGCAGTGCGTTTTAGTGGCGCTCAAGCGGAGGGTTGTTCCCCCATTGCCCAAGCTTTCAAGGAAGGACGGGATTTTGTCGCCCCAGTTAAACCCAATACTATCGCCAAATCGATCGCTATTGGTAATCCCGCCGATGGTGTTTATGCCCTTGATATTGCCCGTAAAACTGGCGGTAATATTGAATCCGTCACCGATGCCGAAATTATCGAAGGTATTAAACTTTTGGCAGAAACGGAAGGCATTTTCACGGAAACTGCGGGCGGTACAACTATCGCCGTCTTGAAAAAATTAGTAGAAGCGGGTAAAATCGACCCTGAAGAAACCACGGTCGTTTATATCACTGGTAATGGTCTAAAAACCCAAGAAGCGGTACAGGGTTATATCGGTGAACCCCTGTTAATCGAACCGAAATTAGAAAGTTTTGAACGGGCCCTGGAACGTTCCCGCACCCTCGAACGCCTCGAATGGCAACAGGTTCTCGTCTAGAATTGATGTTCAGGGATGATGGGGCGATTATCCCCTTGCCTCATCTCCACAAGCAATTTAAATTTGCGCGCAGCTTACCGTCCTTTCCACTTTTTCCTTGATATCTATGGCCGTAAAAGTTCTCGTTCCCACTCCCCTGCAACAATTTACAAAAAATAAGGCTACCGTCGAGTGTAGTGCTAGTAATGTCGGTGATTTAATCGAATCCTTAGAAGCAAGTTTCCCCGGTATTAAGGCCCGCTTATGCGATGAAGAGGGCGCACCCCGGCGCTTTTTAAATTTCTACGTCAACAGTGAAGATATTCGCTTCCTCGATGGGACAAAAACCCCCTTAAAAGATGGCGATGAAGTCAGTATCGTTCCTGCGGTGGCTGGAGGTTAACCTCCCCATAAGTTTGTTTTCCGTCAATTGTAATTAAACCCCTAGAAAGTGATGTTTTCTGGGGGCTTTTGTTCAGGTAAGTTTTAGTTAGGGTTGCCAGAAAAACCTAATCTTTGTGTCCTTTGTGCCTTTGTGGTTGTTCATATTATTATAAGCTGAGACACATTTGGTCAATTGCCATAGAAGTTCTCATCTAAGATTTGCTCTGGCAAGAAAGGACAAATTTGAGGATAATCATTTTCTGGGGGAATCCGAACACCAAATTGAGCAAGTTTCCCTTCCTTAATTGCCACTTGACGAGCATCTGGATAAGCTTCTCGAATAGCAGTTTCTAGATAGGATTTCAGGGAAGGCGTATTGCGTAAGTTTTTCTCAATTCGCTGGCGATGCTCAATAATAGAACAATACCAGCTATCCTTCATTGATGGCGGTGCGTCCTGCTGTACTTTTAATTTGAGCAAATGAGCCAAAAGAATCATCAAATTACTTTCTAAAGTTCTTTTTTCCGATTTTCCCAACTCGGTTAACTCCTCAATTAAGTTATCAGTATCCAGCGCGGCAAATTCCCGCTTCTGTAGGTGGCTAATTGTTGTTGCGAGCCATACTTGAAAATCTTGTTCGTAGAGAGTTTTCGACATAGCGATAAGTTGTTCCTTCGAGTCAATAACTAGATTGGTAACTAAGCGGCTACAATTCTCAAGGCGTTACTAATTTCTAGCTTCCCTTGGAGTTTACCAAAAAATCACCTAAAATGGAAACTATCTGTATCCCTTGCTGACTGCATCTGGCTCCCTACACCATTTTCTACTATCGTTGAGCAAACCGGCGAAAGATAAGGAGTTAAAACTATGCCTTTAAGTTGGAATGAAATTAAAAATCGCGCCATCGCTTTTCAAAAAGAGTGGGAAGGAGAGACTTCAGAAAAAGCAGAATCTCAGTCTTTTTGGAATGATTTTTTTAATGTCTTTGGCATTTCACGGCGTAGGGTAGCTAGTTTTGAGCAACCGATAAAAAAAGCCGATAATAAACAGGGTTTTATTGATTTACTCTGGAAAGGAACGATTTTAGTTGAGCATAAATCGAAGGGGAAAGATTTAGAAAAAGCCACACAACAGGCTAAGGATTATTTTCCCAATTTAAAGGAACATGAGTTACCGCGTTATATTTTAGTCTCGGATTTTCAACGGTTTAAATTATATGATTTAGATTCGGGCAATCAATGGGAATTTGAATTAAGTAATTTTGTTGATAACGTTCATTTATTTGATTTTATTGCTGGTTACGAAAAGCGAGTTTATAAAGACGAAGATCCCGTCAATATTCAAGCAGCCGAGTTAATGGGAAAACTTCATGATTGCCTCAAAGAAATTGGTTATATGGGGCATAATTTAGAAGTTTATCTAGTGCGTTTATTATTTTGTTTATTTGCCGATGATACGGGTATTTTTAATAAGGGGATTTTCTGGGAATATATTGATCTACATACCAAAGAAGATGGCAGTGATTTGGCGATGCACATCGCTTCTATTTTTCAGGTTTTGAATACACCAGAAGACAAAAGATTAAAAAATCTCGATGAGAATTTAACTCAATTTCCCTACATAAATGGCAAGTTATTTGAGGAGTCATTACCCTTAGCGGCTTTTGATAGCAAGATGCGAGTCATGTTATTAGAAGCTTGTGCTTTTGATTGGGGAAAAATTTCCCCTGCTATTTTTGGCTCTATGTTTCAAGCGGTAATGAATCCAAAAGAGCGACGCAATTTAGGGGCGCATTATACCTCCGAGAAGAACATTCAAAAGGTGATTAAACCGTTATTTTTAGATGATTTACACAGAGAATTTGAGAAGATTAAAGGCAATCGCAATAAATTACTAGAATTTCAGAAAAAGATTGCTAATTTATATTTTCTTGATCCTGCCTGTGGTTGCGGCAACTTTTTAATTATTACCTATCGGGAGTTACGAGATTTAGAGATTTTGGTGTTACAAGAGTTAGATAAATTAGATAAAACGGGGCAGTTAGTAACAGATATTAGTACCATTATTCAGGTAGATGTCAATCAGTTTGCTGGTATTGAATACGATGAGTTTGCGGTGAGGGTGGCAGAGGTGGCAATGTGGTTAATTGATCATCAGATGAATATTAAAGTTAGTAATACTTTTGGTCAGTATTTTGTGCGTTTACCATTAAAGAAAGCGGCAAAGATTGTTCATGGAAATGCCTTGCGAATTGATTGGGAGGAAATTGTATCAAAAGAAAAGCTCAATTTTATTTTAGGAAATCCTCCTTTTGTTGGTGCGATGATTATGAACGAACAGCAAAGGAATGATATGGCTTATGTTTTCGACGGTGAGAAAGGAATAGGCGTTTTAGATTATGTGTGTGCATGGTATATCAAGGCTGCTCAAATAATTCAGGGCAATAGAATCAGGGTTGCTTTTGTTTCCACAAATTCTATATCTCAAGGTGAGCAAGTTGCCTTACTTTGGAATATTCTTTTTCAAAAATATCATTTAAAAATTCATTTTGCCCATCGTACTTTTAAATGGAGTAATGAAGCAAAAGGAAACGCCGCAGTTCATTGTGTTATTATTGGCTTTGGAAGTTTTAATATAACAACTAAAATCCTATTTGATTATGAAGATATTCAAGGTGAATCATTAGTTGTTCAGTCTAATAATATTAATCCCTATTTGGTTGATGGAAGTGACATCATTATTTCTAATCGAAGTTTTCCTTTATCTAATGTTCCATTAATGCGTTTTGGTAGTATGCCAAGAGATGGTGGTAATTTTATTTTTACAGAACCAGAAAAAGAAGAATTTTTAAAATTAGAGCCGAAGGCAGAAAAATGGATTAGACCTTATACAGGAGCGCAAGAATTTATTAATGGTTATAGTCGCTATTGTCTATGGTTAGTTGATATTTCTCCCAGGGAATTAAAGACATTACCAGAAGTCATCAAAAGAGTAGATAAGGTTAAAAATTTTAGATTAAAAAGTAAAGCTGCTTCTACTCGTAAATTTGCGGCGACACCTACTCTATTCTGTCAAATAGCACAACCCGATACTAATTATTTACTTGTTCCCCGTGTCTCATCTGAAAGAAGAAAATATATTCCGATAGGTTTTATGAATAAAAATGTGATTGGTAATGATCAAGTTTTATTAATTCCTAATGCCAATCTATATTTATTTGGTATTCTTACTTCAGAAATGCACATGGCATGGGTTAAATATGTCTGTGGCAGATTAAAAAGCGATTATCGCTACTCAAAAGATATTGTTTATAATAACTACCCCTTTCCAGAAAATATCCCCGACAAACAAAAACAAGCCGTCGAAACTTGCGCTCAAGCTGTGCTGGATACTAGGGTAAAATATCCTGATAGTAGCCTTGCGGATTTATACGACCCTTTAACCATGCCTCCCGACTTGCTCAAAGCTCACCAAAAACTTGACAAAGCTGTTGATTTGTGTTATCGTCCCCAACCCTTTACCAGTGAATTAAACCGTATTGAATACCTCTTTGAACTCTACGAAAAATTAACCGCTCCCCTACTCCCTACCAGCAAACAAAAACCCCCGAAAAGAAAAAATCCTCAATAACGAAGACAGGAGACTCCGAGACTCCGAGGCAGGAGGCAGGAGGCAAAAGGCAGACTTCGGCAGGAGACAGGAGGCAGCTTTGTTCTCCCCACTCCCCACTTCATAATTCATAATTCATAATTCATAATTCCCCCTCCCCACACCCCACACCCCACACCCCACACCCCACTCCCCACTTCATAATTCATAATTCATAATTCATAATTCCCACACCCCACACCCATCCCTAAGCGCCGCAATTCCGGAGATTATATAAAAAAACACCCAGAACAATCGAGGTGATGGACAATACTAAAGGTTGTGTAGGT
>NZ_BDSM01000022.1:0-17730 GCF_003112475.1 Microcystis sp. 0824
GGTTTGACTTCTTTGTTATAGAATTGCTTCTAAACGAGGCTTTTTTTGCTTGGCTTTCAAACTATTGTTTTGTCTAGGTTCGAGCGTCGTTTGTTTCGCTTCGCTTTCGCTTCGCTTCAACCGCGCATTTACCAATGTATCTAACTTCCCCAGGTTTGTCAACCCCTTTTGGCAAAATTTTTTGATCTTTTTTCTATCCCTTGCTACGTAAGCCTTTCAGCTTTTGGTCTTTTTGGGTAGTCCTTTGATCAGAACTGGCGGTGCGGATATGTTAGTTTATTTGTACTAAATATTTTCCTCAATTTAATTTTTTATTCAGTACCTCTCGATCGCTGGGTCGATTTTGGGGTATGGTTCCTTGAGAATCTATTTTCTGATCGGAAAGCCCTCATGTCTCGCCGCGCTGCTTTACAATCCTATTTACTGGTGCGTTTACTCCTAGCTCCCTTGATGTTATGGACAATCGTGACGGTGGTTTTTCTGCTGATGCGTGTTGCTCCCGGTGATCCCACGGATGCGATTTTAGGCAACCGCGCCCCTGAAAGTGCCAAAAATGCCCTAAGAGAACAGTTAGGACTGAATAAACCCCTATTTTTCCAGTATCTAGACTATATTTTTTACCTAATGCGCCTCAATTTAGGAGACTCTTTAACCAGTAAGGGGGTGACGGTATGGGAGATTATCGCTAAACATTTTCCGGCGACGGTGGAACTAACTTTTTATGGGATGCTAATTGCGGTGATAGTGGGAGTCGGATTGGGAATTATCACCGCTTCCCGTCCGAATACCCCCTTAGATGCGGGGGGACGTTTATTTGGACTGATAACCTATTCCTTGCCGATTTTTTGGGTGGGAATGCTCTTACAGCTAATTTTTGCGGTACAGTTGCGCTGGTTTCCCTTGGGGACTCGTTTTCCTTTGAGTGAAACACCACCGCAGACAATTACGGGTTTATACACCCTTGATAGTCTGATGACTCTACAACTAGATAAGTTGCCCACAGCTTTGTATTATCTAGCCTTACCTAGTTTTACTCTCGGCATTCTTTTGAGTGGGATTTTTGAACGGATGGTGCGAGTTAATCTGAAACAAACTTTGCAAGCGGACTATGTAGATGCGGCAAAAGCGAGAGGAATACCAGAAAAAACGATTATGATCGCCCATGCGCTGAAAAATGCCCTAATTCCCGTAATTACCGTCTTAGGATTAACTTTTGCGGCTCTTTTAGGTGGTGCAGTCTTGACGGAAGTTACTTTTTCTTGGCCGGGTTTGGGAAATCAGTTATATCGCGCGATTTCTCTGCGGGATTACCCAACAGTGCAGGGATTAATGGCTTTTTTTGCGACAATAGTGGTTTTTGCCAGTATTTTAATCGATTTAATCAATGCTTACATTGATCCTCGCATCCGTTATTAATCAGGGAGAGGGAATTATGAATTATGAATTATGAATTATGAATTATGAATTATGAATTATGAAGTGGGGAGGTGGGGAGATGGGGAGACCACTACGCAGTTTAAATACCGTACAGCTTGAGATGAGACAACAGCCGTGAAATTGATGTCACAGCGAATAAAAAATGGATCAGGATTGCTTTTTATCTCTAGGTTGTTGTTAGGTGATTGCTGACTGATTAATAATGGTTGAATGTTAATCGGCTTTTCCTTTTAGGGAGACGAAATCGGGCCTATGGGAATTACTATTGTCACCATTTTTCGGGGGATGAAAAGGATTTCTCACTTCGGTGGGAGTGGGTAAACCCTGTTTCATTTCCGCTACTTTTAAGAGGATCAAATACTCATAAAAAGCTTGCAGAGTACACCAAGCAAAACCAGCTTTACCATCGAGAATTCCCGCCAAGATAAAATACATATAAAACCAACGAAGCAAGGGACGAAAAGGCAATCGTAGAGATAAATCTTTTAAAGCTCTCCGTCTATCTACTTCGGTTTCACCAAAAAATAAATTTTTCCAACTAACACCACCGTTAGCCAACTGATGTAGGGTTTCTGCCGCTTCATCGGTAGAATAACGATTATGTTTTTCAATCCAACGACTTAAACCTTTACTACAGGTATAGTGGGGATAGGTTTCTTCTAAAAAAGAGGTTTTTCCTCGACATTCTTCTCTTTCCGTGTGACCATAATCGCTAAACCAGACTTGATCTTTTTTAAATAGACGCATTTGATAACGGGGATACTGGGTGCTGCGACGGATCCAAGTTCCCATAAACATAACTCTTTCGGCCACATAAAAACCAGTAAATTCTGTCTGTTGAGTGGCGCGCAGACATTCTGCGTAGAGTTGGGGTGTCATCCTTTCATCTGCTTCGAGAATATAAACCCAATCGTATTTAGTCTCGATATTTTCCAACATCCAAGTTCTTTGTTTACCATGACTCTCGAATTGATGCTGAATCACGCGCACTGGATAACGAGAAGCAATCTCTACTGTGCGATCGCTACTGTAGGAGTCAACCACAATCACATCATCGGATAGAAGTGCCGATTCCACACAGGCGGCAATATCAATTTCTTCGTTATGAGTGAGAATGTAAATGGAAAACATAGATATAATATGGTGTTTGATTATACGAAACCTTATCGGGCATTAGTCCTATTGTGTACCAGAAAAATTGGAATGAAAACCCTTATTATCCCAGAAATTTTTTTAAAACTGCCAGACTGAGCCTATTCTAACCTCGATCGCCATTTTGTCAATATTCCTTAAGAATTGCTTGAAAAATTCCTTACCTGAGCTTACAGCGACCGGCAAGGAGCGATTCCCCGCCATGAGATAATAGAGGGTGCTTTATGTCTTCAGTAATTTTCGATGACTGCTGTTTCCGAGTGTTTTCGTTCTCTCCGTTCCCAGGGGAATTGTGCCTTAATTCCCTTTATCACTGCCGGTGATCCCGATTTATCTACCACTGCCCAAGCTTTACGCATTTTAGACCGGGCAGGGGCCGATCTGATCGAGTTGGGGGTTCCCTATTCCGATCCTCTTGCGGATGGTCCGGTTATTCAAGCGGCAGCCACCCGCGCTTTAAATCGGGGTGTCAAGTTGGAAGATGTGCTAGAAATCGTCAAAAATGCTCAGGGAGAGGTGAAAGCTCCCATTATTCTCTTTACTTACTATAATCCCATCTATCATCGCGGGATAGATGTCTTTTTAGACCAAATTAAAGCAGCCGGGGTGAGTGGTTTGGTGGTTCCCGATTTACCCCTAGAGGAAGCGGCAAGTCTGCTGCAACCGGCTGCCGCTAAGGGAATTGAGGTGATTTTATTGGTAGCGCCTACCAGTCCCCCGGAACGAATACAAGCGATCGCCCTGCAATCCCAAGGTTTTATTTATCTGGTTAGTGTCACGGGAGTGACGGGAATGCGGAAGCAAGTGGCCACCAGAGTGGAGGAATTGCTCGATTCTATCCGTTCTGTCACCGATAAACCCGTGGGGGTAGGATTTGGCATTTCTGACCCGACACAGGCACTACAGGTGAAAAACTGGGGTGCTGATGCGGTAATTGTCGGCAGTGCCATGGTTAAACGTCTGGCCGATAATTCCCCCAGCGATGGGTTAAAATCCCTCGAAGAATTCTGTCGCAGTTTAAAACAGGCGATTCAGTGAGGGGTTAGAAATTCTTCTAAGGGAATTCCGGCTGCGGGGCGATCGAGGTAGAATCTTTCCCGAATTCCTCGATCGCCTTGAGTTAAATTTGAGAGAGTTCGCGTTCACCCGCTAATTTCAGTGCAGAAGCTGCTTCAGGAATATAGGAAGTTTTCGTTTTAGAGACCATACCTCCCTGTTGTTCCTGTAATTGTTCTAGACGCATGGTACTCCAATCGGTCAGCATCGAGTTACCTAGCCGGGGGGCCAATTTGTTAATTTTCTCCACGGCGGAGATAGCTAATTCATCCATCTGTAGGGAAGCTAGATAGCAATCACAGGCGATGTCTATCTCTCCTAATCGTTCGTGACATTGGCCGGCCATAAACCAAGCGATCGCCATTCCAGGTGGGCCGAGTCTAGTGGCAGAACGATAGATTTTCGCCGCTTCTTCAAATTTATTTTGTTTCAGTAAAATTTCCCCCAGTTGCAGGCGATAACGAGAGTAAAGAGGTTCCATCGCCACCATTTTCTTCGATCTCTCTTCGGCGAGATCGATATCGCCTAACCAGAGAGCTTCTTTTGTTCGGCTCTCGAGAACCGTTATGAGAGTGTCGTAGGCGGAAAGTCGTTCGCTCTCGTTTTTACACTCGCGAGTTAGTTCTTCCGCCAGGGATTGACAGATATCCATTTCACGGACAACCGTTTCTCGTTCACCCCGCAGAAGTGGAGCGAAAACAGCCGCACGCTTGAAAACACTGGTTAAATGTTTAAAATCGAAACGATCGAGGGAAGGTTCGACGTGATGGAGTGCCTCCTTGGCTACTTCTCGCCAATGGGCGACCGCCGCTATATCTTGAAAGGCAGTAGCCTGCAAAACGATTAATTCTACGGCCGCCCCGAAAGCCACCAGGCTTTCTTTAGAAGCGTATTGAAAGATTCGTTGAAAATCTTCGAGATTTTCTGATGTACCAATATCTTCTTGACAAAGGATTTTAGACATCGCCAGGCTGTAAGCCAATCTAGCGAACGTGGGGTCTCTGCCAATGTTTTCATCGCTAATTGCGGGAATATAGCGAGTAATCGCTTCATGAAAGCATAAACTCGATAATAGATCGACCGTTTTCACTTGAGTAGCGGGTGAAAGCTCACGATAATGCTCTAAATGCTCGCAAAGAACTCTCCAACGTTCGGTTCTCAACTCATCGGGGAGGGCGAGAGGATCGTTAATTGGGTATTGAAAAAGACCGGTCTCTCGAATCAGTTGCTCTCGAAAAGAAGCAGAGTGAACGAGAGAAACTGGGGACTCTGATGGTGTATCGAAACCTCCTACTTCGGAGACAAGGCTTCGATAACTATAGTCAATTCCCTGAATATGCCAAGCACCAGATTGATAGGGACTAAGATCGAAATAAGGACGATGGCTCCAAGGAATGGGAAGATCGTTTAAAGACAACATACATACTCTCAATAATGCAATTTGTACCCGTTAGTGTTTTCACGATAGCTAACATCTGCATAAAATCCCGAAGACTTCGGTATTTGGCTCTCTTGGATTTAGTGGGTAAAATGTATTCTAAGATACATTCCTCCTAGCGAGGGGGTGGAACGAACCACAAAGACACAAAGGACACAAAGATTGATCGATCCTATGTAAGTTAAACTTATCACACAGAACCTAGAAGAGCCGGTATTTTATAAATTAGTAGCTGATTTGACTTGGGTGCATCTCAATATTACAGAAATCCCCACTGCCGAGTAATTACGGCGGATTCAGGATTAGTCTGGTACATTCTCCACGCCGAAAGGCTTATCCAATAAGAAGTTGTCTGTGTCAGATGGATAGAGGAACCGCCGTATCAGTTAAATTAATACAAACATCTGAACAATCGCGTGTGAGCATCTCATTAAAAAGCTAATGCTCTCCAGCGTTCAGGGGGGGGTAGAACCCCCAAAGGCTTGGATTGAGTAATAGAATCGCAAACAATGCGCAATTCTACCTCTTGGAGACTTGCGTAGGAATAATATCCCGGCCAGACAATTGCTCTGTAGAAGAATCAGACAAGCCCTAAAATGGCACATTATCCACGGACCGTAGGTACTTATAATAGTGGACCACTTACTGCGACCTTCCATTTGACAGTCCATTTGGCAGCAGCAGCACCGCCCGCAACTTGACGTAAGGTTTTAAAAGCGGTGATACTTTCTGGACTGTCGTTAGCGGCATCGGTGCGAAACTCGATAATTTCGTCAGTCACCGTGTTTTTGAGCTCGTTGATTTTGATGTTAGCCATGAGATGTATTCTCCAAATTTTCGCTAAATGAATGAATCAAATTATTGATTCAAGAAAACAATAACAATTTTTCAACATCAGATCAACTATCAAAATCGAACAAAAAAAAGATAATTGAGTTATTTATGTTCTTTTTGAAAGACTGTTTTTTGCGAAAACATCATCAAAACCGATTAAACAACGGGCTTCCAAGCTATTTAAAGAAACAAAAATAAGTAATTTATGTACAAAAAACTCTGAACTTGTCTTGTTGGAAGCAAAGAGAACCAACCAAGCTAACTGAATTGAGTTATTTAGGGTTTGCTGAAAAAGTTTGTTGATGGGGTTAGGAGTCAGGATTCAGTAGCCGGTCGTCGGTCGTTTCAGGCTTTGTTGCCCTCCTTTTTGTACTAGCTTGCGTACCACAAGAAGGATAATGCCAAGTTTTTGAAGGTCACAATCCTATTTTCGCAGCACTAACATCAGACTTTAACAGGTCAAAAGCCTTATTTTAAAAGGGTTTTATCATTATTCAGCAAGCACTATTTATTTTTTTTATTAACTGGGAATTCTGTTAATGAATAGATTCAGGAATTTTTAAAAGTGTATGTATTAAAAATCGCTTTGTTGGTTTTTATGCTGAATAAGCTCACTCAAGAATAATCGGATTATTGGTATTTTATTAATCCATATTGTATTAATCTTATAGTAAAATAATCCGTAGGTTGGGTTAAACGAAGTGCAACCCAACACAAAACATGAAGAATAATAGGGGGATGATGTTGGGTTTCATGCTTCAACCCAACCTACAAAATAGGCGATCAGCCTTCTGTAAAACTTCCGCAGTGACCGACTCGCTTAGATAATACTCCCCGCAATTCTGACAGATATCCGCAGGGACTTGTTTTAAAATCACGATACAATTATCTCTCTCTAAAGTAACGGTAACAAAACCCGATCGAGTCGTACCGTGTTTACAGATCACACATTCCATAACTCTTATCTTCCCTTACTATGTTTGCGGGGTGAGCAATGCCCACCCCGTTCACGATTAATTACTAAACTCGTATTCTATCTCTTGAATCTTCTCCTTTACCCAGCCGTTAAACAAATCAACACCGATTTTCAGAGCCAACTCCTCGGTTAATTTTGGTTTAAGGATTTCCTCGACAAAAATCAGGTGAAAACCCCGATCGCCTTGCAGCGGTTTCAACAATCGAGAAGAATCCGATGCGAAAATTGCGGACGAAAGATTCGGTCGTAAATCCTTACGGTAAACAGTACCGCGATAACCCCCCTTGCGTCGTAATTCCACATCCTCGATATAGCGATGCGCTACTTCCTGAAAGCTGATTTCCTCCTCCTGAATCGATTCATACAACTCCTCCGCCATCGCCTGATCTGCTAACACTACCTCATAGATCACCGCGCCAGTATAATCTAGCTGGTGTTCCACAAAATAGGATTCAATTTTGTCTGCGAAAAGATGTTCGGCTAATTTACCCGATAGTAAATTGAATTGAACGATCTCCTCGAAATCATCTAGGGATAAGCCCTGTTTTTCCAACCAATTCCATGTATCTTTGGCGTTATGTAATTCATTGGCGAGACGGAATTGATCGGCCGCCTGTTGTAACTCGTCAGTCGTGTTTTTAATCCCCGCTGCCGTGGCGGTTTCGGTGATGATTTTCCGACCGATAATTCCCTCGACTATTTCGGGAACTTTCCCCGATAGCTTAAGCTGTTGGATAAGGTCTTGATTGCTGATGGTGATACTATGGGACATAATGACTCCTGAAAAAAACTACAGTTTTAACCCATCTTTTTGCAGATCCTTAAAGGGATCGAGGATGTAATCGATCACCCGACGCTGACGGACGATCGCTTCTGCGGTAGCCGTATCCCCCGGATTGAGGGGAATACATTGATTTCCCTTTTGAATACAGGAGCGATCGAGTTGAATTTCTAGCTCGAAAACGTTAATTTTTCCGTTGGGCGTTTCCTTTTCGATCGCCGTCGGTGATTTCTTGGTGATCTTGCCGCCGATAATGCCGTAATCCTGAAAAGGATAGGCATCGAACTTGACTTTTATCGGCATACCGGCGCGGAGAAATTGACTTTGATCCGTGGGCATTTCTGCCTTGAGAATAAACCGCGATCCTTTCGGTGCTATCTCCGCAACCCGCGTTCCCGACTGCACCACCGCACCCGCGCGTTTAATCGGTAATGAAAAGATTGTGCCGTCGGTGTTCGTCTTTAAAACCCTCTGACTTAGTTGGATTTGGAGCGCTTGCCGTTGGCTCTCGCTTTGGGCGATTTCCGATGCCAGTGTTCCGATCTCCGTGTCTAGATTGTTAATCTGCTCCTGTACCCTTAAGAGTGCCAACTCGTTGGAATGGCGGAGACTTTGATAACCCCGCTGCCGCTCCTGTAATTGCAGACGCGCTTGGGCGATATCGGCGCTCGTTTGTTGACTCGTCTGACGGTAGGCACTTTTTAATTCCGCTAGTTTATGTTGATTTTCTTTTACCTCCGCTTTTCCCCGCTCGTAGAGTTGTTGGCGCTCCTTGGCATTGTCCTCGCGCTCGATGAATTGCACCTCCGATATCGCGCCATCCTCCCACGCTTTTCGGTAGCGATCGACTTCTTTTAAAGCCGTTTGATAACGACTTTTGAGAATCGGATAATCAGTCTGACTTTGTGCGAGGGCGGTTTTCGCTTGATTTACCCGCGCCTGTTGTTCTTCTAGGGATATTTTCGCTTTCTTGATTAATGCGTCCACATTCTCCCGCGCTTGCTCGATCGAGGCTTCTTTTTCCGCTGCTGCCGCGCGATTTTGTTGGCTTTGGGTGGTTAAAGAAATCTCTAACTGACTTTTGACAAGTTTCTGTTGGGAAAGACGGCTTTTTTGTCCTTCTATTTTCTCCTCAATTTGTTGTATTTCCTTGCCGATTAATGAGGAATCTAGGGTTAAAATCGGTTGTCCTGCTTTCACCTCTTGGCCTTCACGGACATAGATTTTTTCCACTTTTCCCGTCGCGATAGCATCGATTTTGACTGTTTCTCCTTGGGGTTCCAGTTTTCCTGGTCCGACACCGGTTTCATCGACTTTTGAGAATATCGCCCAAGGGAGAATGATCGAGACGAAAATAATCAGAAAATAGAGTAAACCACGCGTCCAGGGTAGGGGTAAAGTATCGATCAATTCTTTGGTATGGAAAGACCAGTTATCGCGCTCTCTGTCTAGATTGGTTGTCATAGTTATTCACTCAATTGATTAGAGTTCAAATTACGGTAAATTCCAGGTCTGGCCATTAATTCTTCGTGGGTTCCACTATCGACTAATACCCCTCGATCAAGAACGAGAATACAATCCGCGTTCCGCACCGTAGAGAGGCGATGGGCGATAATCACCATCGTGCGATTCTGCCGAATTTTCTGGAGATTTGTTTGAATAATCCGTTCCGATTCGGTATCGAGGTGGGAAGTGGCTTCATCGAGAATTAATAACCGCGGCTCTCCCATCAACGATCGAGCGATGGCGATCCGTTGTCTCTGTCCCCCGGAAAGTAGCCCTCCACCCTCGCCGATTTGGGTTTCGTACCCCATCGGCAGTGATTGAATAAAGTCATGAATTCCCGCTAATTTCGCCGCGACCACCACATTTTCTAGGGGGCGATCGGGATGTCCTAAACTGATATTTTCCCGAATCGTGGAACCGAAGAGAAAAGTATCCTGATCGACGACTCCCACCTGTTGCCGGAGGGAACTGAGGGCGATCGTACTCAGATCGTAACCGTCGATCGATATCTTCCCATCGGTGGGGGGATAGAGGCCGATCAGTAATTTCGAGATCGTGGTTTTTCCCGAACCGCTCCGACCGACGATGGCAACGGTTTGACCGGGTAAAATTTCAAAACTGAGGTTTTCTAAAACATTCTGATCGCTGTCGGTGTGGTAGCGAAAGGTGACATTTTCAAAGCGAATATGTCCCTGTAATTCCGGGAGAAATTGACGGGAAAGTTCCTCTAAATTCTCCTCCGGCTTTGCGTCTAGTACATCGTTAATGCGCTCGACGGCGATATTGACTTCTTGAAATTGCGTCCAGAGAACGGTTAAGCGTTGAAAAGGCGCGATGATCTGGGCAAAAAGCATATTAAAGGCGATCAATTGTCCGATCGATAATTGATTTTGAATCACTAGATAGGCACCGAAACAGAGTAACCCCGTCGTCGCTAAAGATTCGATCAGATTACTGAATATCTGGAGATTATTGCCGATGATCTGCCCGGAGAAATTTTTCTTGACCTCCACCGAGAAAAGGTCTTCCCAGTGCCAACGGGTCGAGCGCTCTGTGGCGGTAGATTTGACGGTACGAATACCGGTTAAAATCTCGATCAGGTAACTGCTTTCTTTAGCGATCGCCTGAAAAATATCCCGGGATATTCGCTGGAGAAAAGGGGTAGAAATTAACGCCAGCAGAAGGAACGGTGGCACGATCGCTAAACTGATGAGGGCTAATTGCCAGCTATAGCGGAACATCACCGCCACATACACGAAAACCGTTAATAAGTCAAGTAAAATCGAGAGAGCTTCCCCAGAGAGAAAACGCTGAATCTTGCGATTTTCCCCGACGCGGGAAATAATATCGCCCACATAGCGGGACTCGAAATAACCGAGGGGAAGGCTGAGGGTATGGCGGATAAAACCGGTGATTAATGCCGTATCGATGCGATTAGCGGTGTGATCGAGGAGATAGGCGCGTAAACCAGTAATTGCCACCCGAAAAACCCCGAAAATTAGCGCACCGATCCCCATCGCCCAAAGGGTAGTTAAGGACCCCTGCACGATTACCCGATCGAGGATTAACTGGGTGAAAATCGGCGTAATTAAGCCGAATATCTGGATAAAAAGCGAGGCGACGAAAATTTCCAGCAGTACGAACCAATGGGGTTCCAGTAAGCGATAAAACTGCCAGAGAGAGGTTTTATCCTCTTTCGTGTCCCGGAATTTCTGGTTCGGTTGGAGCAGCAGGGTGAATCCCGTCCATTTACTGGCGAATTCGGCACGACTTAGGGTTAATTGCCCGATCGCTGGATCGCCAATAATCACCTGTTTGGGGGTAATTTTCCAGATCACAACGAAGTGTTTGCCTTCCCAGTGAGCGATCGCAGGTAGGGGCTGTTTCCCTAATCCCTCTAGAGTCGCTTTTACCGGACGGGTGGAGAGGCCGATATTTTCCGCCGCGGTGATCAGTCCCTTCAGGGATGCCCCGTCGCGGTTGACGTTGGCCATTTCCCGCAAACGGTTGACGCTGATTCTTTTGCCCCAATAACGGGCGATCATGACTAAACCGGCCGCCCCGCAATCGGAGGCGGACTGTTGCTCGAAGAAGGGATAACGGCGGAGGGATTGACCGATCCAGTGACCTAACCGCTGCGCCGGAGAGGGAAAATAGGCTCGATCGCTTTTTTTGTCCGTTTCTTCTGTCTTCGTCCCAAGAAGTTGCTCAATTTCCCGCGCCCGTTGTAGTAATGTTTTTTTCAGGGCGGGGTGTTTTTTCAGGATCGGCTTCAGGGCGGACTCGGGGATAAGAAGTAGTTCCGCCTTTGCGGAGACTCGAACCGAGTAGGGAAGAAAACCCGATCGGGGAAAGAGGGAGAATTCCCCGAAAAATTCGCCGGTTTTGAGCGCAATCATCTCTTTTTGCTGCGAGTTCGCTATCCGAACTTTGCCGCCAACGACTAGGTATAACCCCGACTGTACGGGCAGTGTACCTGCTTCGGGAGAGAGGGCGATCGCCGTTTTCTGGAGACTCCGCCACTGGGTTTCGGACAGGAATTCCGGCCAGGGATTGACGAGGCTGTGAGTATCGAGCATAGTTGTTTTAAGCTTTGGCTGAAGGAGAAAGATCGACGATGCGGAGCGGCTGTAGCTGTTTGCGGAGGCGATTGATGTGGGTGGGGGTGAGTGCAACCCCGAATTCTTTCTCTAGATGCCGCGCTAACCAAACTCCCGACCATCGCTTAAAGGAATAGCCGAAATCCCGGGGGGATTTACTAATCAGTTCCCTCAGGCGATCGAGGTAAGGTTGATCAACTTTTGAAGGGCGACCGCGGCGGTATTTCTGCCAGCGATCGATCTTGCCACTCTCGGCGATCAGTATCCATTTACTAGCAGTGGCGGCAGTACAATCGAGAAGCTTACGGATCTCGCCCTGGGATTTGCCCTCGTCAGCGAAAAGAATGATTTGAATCCGTTTGCGATCAACATCAGAGATATTCGGTTCTGTTAAGATTTCGAGAAGTTGCTGACGTTGGGATAGGGATAGATATTTACTGGTGCTTGATGACATAGTCTTTGCAACTATAAGTAAAAGCAGACAGCATCGTGGAGGAACGTTGAGGCAAGAAAGTTGTACTAAGTTGTACGATGGGCTGACTTCCCCAGGTGACGATCTCTTTCGCTGTCCTTAAATTCTTATTTTGGCTGCGAAAGTGAACATTATGAAGTTTATTAAATCCGACATTCCGCAAATCTTCATATACTTTTATATATTTTTACATTCCCCAAGATGTTTTGACGAAAAACCTTCATTGTAGAACCTACTATTGAGAACATTTTCAATAATTGATTTTTTCTGAGAAAAAAAAAATACAATTCTTAACCTTGATAAAAATCCATGATTGTAGCTATTGAATGTTAAGAAGTGCGAAAAGTGGGTAAATTGTTTTTCTCTCGACCGATCAAACCTCTCTAACACCTAACCCCCATCACCCCATCTCCCTATCTCCCCGCTGGCCACTGATAACTGATTGCCAACTACTCAAAATCGTTATGACTATGATATAGTTGTTAAGGAATGTAAAAATAGTTGCATTTTCCCAAAAACTAGATTAAGGAGATTAAGAGTATGACCGCCGAAGGTTGCTTAAGAGTCGGACAAGCGGCGCCGGATTTCACCGCGACCGCCGTTTTCGATCAAGAGTTCAAAACCATCAAATTGTCGGATTATCGGGGTAAATACGTAGTTTTATTCTTCTATCCCCTCGATTTTACCTTTGTTTGCCCCACGGAAATTACCGCTTTCAGCGATCGAGTTAGCGAATTTGCCAGCATCAACACCGAGATTTTAGGGGTGTCCGTCGATAGCGAATTTGCTCACCTAGCATGGATTCAAACCGAGAGAAAATCCGGCGGTGTGGGGGATGTGGCCTATCCTTTGGTGTCGGATCTGAAAAAAGAAATCAGCACCGCTTACAATGTTCTTGATCCTGATGCGGGAGTGTCCCTGCGCGGTCTGTTTATCATCGATAAAGAAGGTGTTATCCAACACGCTACTATTAATAATCTTTCTTTCGGTCGCAGTGTCGATGAAACCCTCCGCACTCTGAAAGCGATTCAATACGTCCAATCCCACCCGGATGAAGTTTGTCCCGCCGGTTGGCAAGAAGGGGATGCTACCATGGTTCCCGATCCTGTGAAGTCAAAAGTTTACTTCGCGGCAGTTTAGTTAAAAATCCTCAGAAGTCCCTCAGCTATAGATGGGGGGCAGACTTTTAAAGGGGGGCGAAATAATTCGCCCCTCATTTTAATCGGAAAATTTTCCAGAAAATTGGTCCCATTAGCCATGACCTCATCTAGAATACTGGCCAGCAAGTCTAGAAAGAGTCACGGCGATCTATGACTACCAGTAATTATGATTCCGAGTTGACAGTTTTGGGATTACCCGCGGCCAAAGGTAGATGGTTATTAATACCTCTAGGAATGGGCGTTTTACTCTGTTTAGGGACGGTGTACTCTTGGAGTATCTTTAGAAAACCCCTAGAAACAGAATTAAATCTCAGCGCCACGGAAAGCTTACTACCCTACACTGTGGCCCTAGTATTTTATGCCGCTTCTATGCCGATCGCTGGTTTTTATATCCCCCGGGTAGGCACTCGCAGGATGACGGCTATCGGCGGAATTATCGTCGGTTTAGGCTATATTCTCGCTAGTTTTGCCGCTCAGATCCAGACAATTATTCTTACCTACGGAGTCATTGCCGGCACGGGAGTCGGCATCGCTTACGGTGTTCCCATGGCAGTGGTGGCACGCTGGTTTCCCGACAAAAAAGGTTTAGCGGTGGGTTTAACTATCATCGGATTTGGCCTTTCTCCCCTGATTACCGCACCTTTAGCCAATCGATTAATCAATGAATATAGCGTTAGACCAAGTTTAAGATTTTTGGGGATTATCTTTACAATAATTATTGTGATGATTGCCCTCGCCATGAAGTTACCCCCTCAAGACTGGCAACCTCCCGCCAATTTAGCTAATCGAAAATCCGACTTTCAGGCTAATTATCCGGTGAATATGCTGAAAAGTCGCTCATTTTATGGCTTATGGCTTTGCTATGCTATTGGTGCTTTAATTGGCTTGAGTGCTATCGGTATTTCTAGTCCCGTCGCTGAGGAAATTATTCAGATTGATCCGGGGTTAGCCGCTAGTAGTGTTGCTCTATTTGCCTTGTTTAATGGTATTAGTCGTCCTTTGTTCGGTTGGTTAAGCGATCGCTGGAAACCCCATTATCTAGCGATCGGAGCCTATACACTCATTTTGATTGGTTGTCTGTTGATGGTCAAGGCCGAAAAAGGGGCAGTTACTAGCTATCTAGTGGCTTTTTGTCTATTTTGGTTTTGTTTAGGGGGATGGTTAGCCCTAGCTCCCGCTACCACTCTCAACTTCTTTAATCCTGACCACTACGCCCAAAATTACGGTATTGTTTTTACTGCCTACGGTGTCGGTGCTTTGATCGGAACTTTAGTAACCGGTAGAATTCGCGATTGGTTCGGTACTTACACTTATGCTTTTTATGCTATGGCTGTATTGGCAATACTGGGTATTTTTCTCGCTAGTGCCTTACTGAAAAGAGAGCGATCACATTTATCAAATCCTAGCTAAGGGAGTTAATCTTAGCCTAGACTAGATACTGCCGCCATTTTATACTTTAAAATACTCGAAAGAGGTCACATTGGACGGTATAGGTCTTTTAATCGCTCTTTTTCTGCGTGATTATTGAATCAAATCTCGGTTTTCCTCGAGGAAAGAAATTAACTGATCAACAGGGATTTCTCGGAATTCGCCGGTTTTCAATAAAACAGTAGCCATGGTAAATCGGACTTCTGAATATTCGTCTCGATCGCTATCAAAGCAGTCCTCTACTAATCATACCAAATCCCTTTTTAATAGTGTGATTAACTCTCAAGTTATGAATTGTTTCTCCCCACACCCCACACCCCACACCCCACTATCCTATACTTTTTAAACAGGATTTAGTATCAGAGGGTGTTTGCAGCTCTCAATAATTGTCAGCTAACCGCTCAAAATTGCCTTTATTGTTGGGATTTTTTCGGCCACTGCTGACGGCGATAACTGCTATACTGCCCATGAATATTGACCAGATAGGGAACTAGATAAGTCAGTGATGCCGCCATCCAGCGATCGCTTGTCATGCGGCCGCTGATTATAGCATAACCGTGGTTAATTGTCAATAAAATCGTCCCCACTACCACAGCCACTTTTATCCCAGTGGGGGCAAATTGGGGGGATAATAAAGCCCGAAAATAGCCGATAATACCTTTCATTGTCTATAAATCGCACTCTATCAGGCGAGTAAAACAAAAAGTCACCATTTTTAACCCGTAGGGAGACTTCCACCAGAGAGCGGGAAAACAGCCTTCTGGAGCTGCTAGACTAAAATCCCAGTGATCATAATCATCGATACGCCACTCATCTTTGTCGCGCCATCCTACCAATTCCCCAAATTTTTTAATCGTTTCCGCATCTTGGGTTCGCAGGGTGTTAATACTACCCCCGACGGCAAAATATAACTTCACCTGATTGCTAAAACCGAAATGATCGCCGCTATAATTTTTCCAAAGGCGATCGAGTACCCGAATCACATTAACGGGAAACCGCATCATATCCTCTGGGGTTAAAGTATCGCGGGTTCTGCCAGCAGCTTCGAGGATAACTCGGAGAGTTTCTGCGTCTGCTTCCCTAAAGTTCCCCTCAGCTAGGAATTGCTGTAATTTACCATAGCGCTCGATGTCCGGTACTAACATCTGCCGCGCTTCGATGAGGGCAACCCGTTCGCTTAAAGATTGCAATTGAGCTAAAATATCCTGTAGTTGGGCGTTAATATCTGACATAAATGTAAGGGGGTTTGTTGACTGCAAAAACTACGGATTTATCGGCAAAATAATTATTGATTTACCGCTTCTAATCGCGACTTAACAAAGCGATTCATCCATGCTTCTAGATAGATGCGATTGGCTTTTTGTTCTTTTAAATCTGTGGTAGTTAAAGGGTAAGGCGCTAATCCTTGAATGGCTGCCGTTGTCACACAAAACATCGACTTTTGAAAAGTTTCGCAGATCTGGACTAATAAATCTTCCTCTTGACGAAAACTCTTTTTATAAATGTCGTGCAGATAATCAGGTAAAAAGTGACGCATATCTTGCATTAATAGTGTGGGAGGAATCCCCGCACCTCCGATGGGCAAAGGATCCGCATACAAAGCACCATAGGCAAACATTCCTTGATCGTAGGGAATTTGATAGGCTTGGGCATTATAGGAAATTGTACCGGGGAAAGGTGTTCCGCGAAAGAAAACCGCCTCAACGTAGGGGATTGCTGTATCTGCAAGAAAGGTTAATCCTGCCGATTTGGGGATAAGATCATAGGTTTGTCCTTTGATTTTTACCTGATAGACAATTGCTTGACTAGCATTATCGACTAAATTTTTCTTAATGTGTGCCACCACTTCGGGAATATTAGTAATTTTTCCAGCATCGTAGAGATCGGATAAACTTAAAAAGGTATCGGCCATAATTCGCCAAAATTGACCTAAACCGCTATAGTAAGCCATCATCCGCATTTGTTCTAGCAAAAATTCAGGAAAGGCTTTATTTAAAATTAAAACTAGGGGATTATTCCTAAATTTAGCTTGAATAACCTTGGCTGTCACTTCCCGAAAAGCGGCACCATCTACATAACTATCTAAACCACCCCCACCATGCCAAAACATGGCTTTCATACAGTATTCAGCATACTCAAAATTAATGCGATCGTGCCACCAGTGTTGTAGTAATTTCTGCCAAGATACTTGACCATTAAAATATTTAAAGAAAGGGAAAAAAACCAAAAACTGATTTTCCGCAATATAAATTAAATTTTTGGAATAAGCATCTAACACCACCCCGTAACTTTTCAGGATACCCACTACCTCGATCAAATTCTGGGGAGTATCTTTTAACAATGCTTCCCCAGCAGTGAGACGCTCAATATAGGATGCTAGGGGATGAGAGGAGGACTTGACAGGGATAGTGACCATGCTAGAAGCTTGATAAAATAACTTTCCTCATCTATTTTAACGCATAAAAGCACAACCAATTAGCGGCGGTGGCACGGCGAGTCATGCGGGGATTGAATTCGCCAATTTTATAACCGGTAAACCCCAATTTATCTTTTAATAATTGTTTATTTTCTGGCAAGATCGATCGAGTTAATTTTACTGTTGGGGGACGATTGGCAATAAAATCTGGGGGTTCGGGATATTCCCGTCGCCAATCTTCCTCTACTTGACTATTATCCCATTTTCCTTGACTTTCATCGTAGCGATAACCTAAAGTTTGCCAGAGCAATTTATTAACGGTTTCGTCGTCAATTTCATCGTTAATAATCGCCCAAATTGTCTCTATATTTAATTCTGGTAGTTCCATAATCAAGTGAATGGGTGATGGGGTGTGGGGTGTGGGGTGTGGGGTGTGGGGTGTGGGGTGTGGGGTGTGGGGTGTGGGGTGTGGGG